>PEAJ01000194.1 GCA_002753495.1 Magnetococcales bacterium HA3dbin3
GCTCTCCTCGATCAACTTTCGTTTATACTCCTGAATACCGTGAAGCATGGTTTGCACCTCATTGAGATCACACGGGATACGTTTCGAGTCGGTGTTGCCCTGATATCTGGCCACGCCTCTTTTTAGCAACTCGACGAACAGTCCGCGCACTTCCTGAAAATCCGGGTGCGCCGTGAACCAGGCGACCAGTTCGTCGACCAGCTCTGGGAGTTTAACCGGATCCGAGATGTGCTCCAAGCGGAAAAGCAGGGCGGTCAGGGAGGAACGTCCTTTCAACGTCTCTTCCGGGAATCGTTTTTCATCCAGGAGGAGATAGCGCCCCTCGGGCTGGAATTGCCAGAGGGGAGATCCTTCAGGCAGGTCGATCAACGCACGCATGCTGGTTGGAGCCAGCCATGGTCGCGGACCATTGTGGATGACGATCGGCAAGACTGGGGGAAGCTTGTCCCCTGGTTTCAACGCCTCTTCTCGGATCAACTGTTGGTAGAGAAGGCCAACGTAGACCTGAAAGCGAATTGCCATCCACCAGACGACCGAGGATTGGAATTCGAGCAGCAACAGGATGTAAACGGCCTCGCGGCGACGCGTGGGAACTTTCCAGATGACATCGGCTTCGCGCATCTTCCCAGAATCGGCGTGAAACTTGACGTTGACGCGCTGTAAGCCGGAAAGATCAAGCTCGGCCAGAAGGGTTGGATCAAGGAAATTTTCCAGCAGATCCATGGCCATTGCCGGATGCGCAAACATGCGATGGTAAAGGGAGTCGTGGTCGTTCATGGGGCAGCCGAATCGCTCCATATCGTCAGGGAAAATAGGCGCGGGGGAACAATAGGGCGGAGAGTTCTACGCAAGGTCCTCCCGCACCGGATACCCGGGCAGATGGCGATGGCAAATCTCCTGAACCCCGGCAAAATGCTGTCGCAACAAAGGCAGAATCTCTGCGTCCGGCGGAAGATGACACAGTCGGGCCAGGCGTCGGTGCAGGGTCGGGTCACCACCAATACGGTTCTCTGGTCGATCGTGCAGTAGACGTAATCGCCCTTCGACCAACCGTAAAAGATGGTAGCTGGCTAGCAAACGCTCCACTTCCTCCGTGGTGAGCAGTCCGACAGAACCGGCAGCGAGCAAAGCACTCGCCGTGCTGCGCTGATAAAGACGCGGATGGCTATGCGCGTGGCTCAGAATCAGGTACTGGGTCAGAAACTCGATATCAACTACCCCACCAAGGCTCAACTTGATGTCCAGATCTCCCTTGGCCGGCCCTTTTTCGCGCAGAATACGGGTGCGCATCGCGCTGACCTCGTGTCCGACCACCGCCGGATCACGCGCTGCCTGTACAATGTCACGGACCGCTGTATTCAGCTGCTCGCCAAGTTCCTGATCGCCAGCCACCACACGCATGCGGGTCAGGGCCTGATGCTCCCAGGTCCAGGCCTCCTTGTTCTGGTAGTTCAGAAACGAGTCGAGCGCGGTGACCAGCGGACCGGAGTTGCCGGAGGGGCGCAGACGCATATCCAGCTCGTAGAGTCGCCCCGATCGCGTCAGGGTGGTAATGACCGAAATGATGCGCTGCCCCAACCGGGTGAAAAAAGCCGGGTTGGACAGAGAATTCTCGCCATCGGTGTACTGCGCCTCGCCGCTGCCGTCGTGGACAAAAATCAGGTCGAGGTCGGAGGCATAGTTCAGCTCGCGCCCGCCAAGCTTGCCCAGGGCGAGGATGACAAACTGCGCGCGTCGCCGCTCTCCCGTTGACGTAGTCCACAGGGGAACACCATAGCGCCGCTCCAACGCCTGCCGGGCATCAACCAGTACCTGTGTCAGCACCACATCCGCCAGGGTGGAAAGGGCGGTCATGGTCTCCGGCAAATCGGTGATGTCGGAAAGGTCACGGATACCGATGCGCAACATCTCGGTATTCTTGAATTCGTGCAGGATGCGGATCCGTTCCTCGTCATCCTCGGCGCGCGCGCTTTGTTCGGAGAGCGCCTGACCCATTCGGCTGCGATCCGATGGTTTTTGCAAAAAGTCGCGGGTGATCAGGCTGTCCATCAGCTCCGGATGGTGATTTAAATACCTGGAGAGAAACGGGGAGGCCCCAAACAGCGGCACGAGCAGATGCAAAATCAGCGGGTATTCGACCATCAGGGCCAGATAGTTGGCGCGCGCGCCGACGCGCAGCAGAAAGGCTTCGGTATTTTCCAGGGCCATATCCTGGTCCGAGGCACGCAAAATCTCCCCCAGGAGCAGGGGGGCAAGACGCCGATACCAGCGCAACGTGCTTTCGGGCAACGTCATTTTTGGCGGGCCGTCCTGGAGGATGGCCAGCAGCTGCTCTGCCCGTTCCACGTGGGTGAATCCAGCCCGCCGCAGGGCCTCCTGTCTGGCCTCCGGGAGGAGATGACCCGTCAACAGGGCATTGACGAGCGGGTCGCTCTTCTCCCGCCGCACCCGTTCCCCCTCCAGGAACACGCCCCGATAGGCCGTGTGAACGACCTGGGTGGTCGCAGCGACCTCGCCCAACAGGGCCTTGGCATCGGCAAAACCGGCGCGGCGGGCAAGCTTGTGCAGGGCATCGGCATCCTCGGGCAGGGAGTGCAACTGCTGCTCGTGGGCAATCTGCAGGCGGTGCTCCAGGGTGCGCAGAAACAGGTAGGCATCGGTGAGCCTATGCACGGTGTCCGGATCGACATGCCCCAGGGCACCGAGCGTTTGCAGGGTGGGAATCGTTTCGCGGGAACGCAGGCGGGCATCCCCGCCACCGCGAATCAACTGCTGCGACTGGACAAAAAACTCGATCTCGCGGATGCCCCCGCGACCAAGCTTGAGATTGCGCTGATAGTCCGCGCGCCGATGCATTTTTTGGTCGATGCGCTGCTTCATGTCGCGGATGGCATCCAGCGCGGCATAGTCGAGGTAGCGCCGGAAAACAAACGGGCGCAGACGTTCGAGAAACGCCTCGCCCAGGGCCAGATCCCCCGCCACTGGTCGTGCCTTGATCATCGCCGCCCGTTCCCAGGTCTGACCCCAGGATTCGTAGTAGATTTCCGCCGAACGACACGAGAGGGCCAGATCGCCGCTCTCGCCTTCGGGCCGCAAACGCAGATCGACGCGAAAGACCATGCCGTCGGCGGTCTGGGTCGAGAGAAGTCGAATCAAGTCGCGCCCGAGACGGGTGTAGTACTCCTTGATCGTAAGCGGCCGGGGGCCGGTCGTCTTGCCATCATCGTGGTTGTAGAGGTAGATCAGGTCGATATCCGAGGAGAAGTTGAGTTCGCCCGCCCCAAGCTTGCCCATGCCGAGGATGGCGAAACGGCTGGGGGCGGGTGGCGCGCCGTCCTTCTCGACCATGGGCTGTCCAAACTGAGCCGAGAGGGCACGATCCAGCCAGCGGTATCCCCCTTCCAGGCAGGCTTCGGCGATGGCCGTTAGCCCCTGGGTGGTAGCGGCAAGGGAAAGCTCGCCCGCCAGATCGAACAAACCGATGCGCAGAAATTCCCGGTGTTTCCACAAACGCAGGCTCTTTTCCGCCGCCGCCAGGGAGTCGCAAGCCAGTACCGCGTCACAAACCGTCCGACGCAGCGCATTCGGATCCGGAAAAGCCGGGGCGGCGATGGTTGCCTGCAACATCTCTGGCCAGCGCTGGATGATGTTGGCCAAAAAGGGTGCGTTGCCCAACGCCCGCACAAGGCGGTTTCGCCACCCGGGGTCGTTCAGGGCAGTGACGACGGTGGCGACGATGCTTTCGTTTTCGGCATGTGTCGTCAGGAGTCGATCGAGGCGCGCCCCGACCAACTCCGGCTCGGCGGTTTGTCCAGCCAGGGTCATCACCGCCACGACCGCATCGCGATCAACCCCGAGGGAAACCCATTTTGCTTCGTCCATCGCCGTCATGATCTCTACCTCTGCTCTTGCCCATGTTCGTGGCAACCCAATGGCACGCGGTCGCGCATACGAACAAACCCATGAATTTGCCACCCGGCATGGCATACAATGTACCGCACACCGACAGGGGTTACCCGGAAGAGATGATGACATCCCAACCCGACAGAGCACCCGAGCACCCATCATCGCCGACCCGGGAACGGCGCGGAGGGGAGCACGTTTTCTGGCGCATTCTGCGCTGGCTCGAGCGCCTCTACCTGGTCACGACCTTCGCCATCGTGGCAGCCTGCCTGTTGCTGCTCTCCCTGCTTTTCCACCATGGCGTGGTCATTTCCCACCACTCCCCTTACGTGAACGCTGTTTTGTCGCACCTGACGGGCTGGCATTGGCTTTCGGGTTCGGTCGGCGCGGTGGCTGAAGGGTCGACGCTGCGTTTGTGGGTCAAGGATCTCTCCCTGGCGCGCTCCGACCACGCCCCTCTCCTCCTGCACAGCAGCTTTGCCACTTGCAGCATCACCCCGCTATCCTGGTTGCGCCAGGGGCCACTGTTGCCGGAATTGCGGTTGCAGGATCTCGTCATACGCCTCCCCCGTCCGGAGGAACCGTCTGCCAGCGCGACAAACAATATTGAACCGGCAGCGAAAAATCATGATCTGCGAAAAGTTCGGGATGCGCTTTTCCTTGTACTGGGGCTCTTCCATGACCCCTTTCCGGTTGGTCAGATGGTTCTGAGCGATGTCTCCATCCGCATGTCGACCGCCGATGCCGCCACCGAGACGGAGGTGATGCGGATTCAGGATTGGGTTTTGCGTCGGGAGCGCAAGGCCAATCG
>PEAJ01000195.1 GCA_002753495.1 Magnetococcales bacterium HA3dbin3
CCCCCCCGAAAAACAAGCGGGCGGGCCGGGTCGATTGCCCCCGGCCCGCCCGCCTCTCCTCTTTTCTGTCCACAATTCCACGCCCGCACGGTCGACCCCGGGGACCAACCCCGGGTGAACCGCCCACCGCTCCCCCCTGCAACCCAAGAAGGGGGGACGGCAACCCGGTCTTGTCGTCGACAGCGTAAGGCTACTGCTTCAGCGCAACCAACTCCACACGGCGATTCTCTGCCCGACCAGCGGAGGTCTTGTTGTTGGCGATGGGACGGGTCAGGCCAAACCCCTTGCTGCTCAAGCGAGCGGCCGGAGCACCATGTTTAACCAGGTAGTCCCTGACAGAATTGGCGCGCTTGGAAGACAGCGTCATATTGTGCTTGGCACTGGCCCGATCGTCCGTATGACCGCGAATCTCAAAGCTGAGTCCTGGATTTTGTTTCAGGACCCTGGCGACCTCGTTGAGGGTCGGATAGGCAGATGCCGGGATATCCCAACGATCGGTTCTAAAGTTGACGTTCCGGATGATCCAGCACTCCTCGGTGTCGAGCATCGCACCCTTGGGCGGATCGGGGCACTTGTTCTTGCTGGTGAGGACGTTGCTGCCATCAAGCGTTACCGGCTTGGGCGGCGCTGGCTTCCTCACGGGCTCAATCACCGGCTCCGCTGCCATCGGGCACCCCTTGGCATCCACCTTCGTCCCCTTATTGGCGACAGGCGGGCACTCCTCGACAACCTCCGCCGGAGCTTCACCGAAGTAGAACTGGGTTCCGGCACTGGCCAGCGGACGGCGACCCTTCTGCGGATGCCACTGCGGCCATCCCTGGTAGATCCACCCCTCGCGCAACGACTCGGCAACCGACGCATTCGCCCCCAGGAACAGGGACAGCGCCCCCAACCCGAGGATTACCACACCCTTGAATAATTTCATCTCTCCTCCTGTTCATTGGCATTACCGGATCTGACATCAAGAGCGCGGCACGGTGAAACGGATCATTGTCGTCCTCGCCGTCCCAATGCGCCCCCCACGGCACGCCGGGGGGTTGTACCACCCCTTCTACACAATGTCCACACCATAAAAAAAGGGGCCGGATTCGTGACCCGGCCCCCTCCTTGGATGCGGCTTCAAGACTCTAGCCCACAGCAACCGCCGCGGCGGTCAGGGCCTGCACGGACACCTCACCACCATCCCCACGGACCACCACCCCAACCACCACCCCAACCACCATTCCAGCCACCACCCCAACCACCCCAACCGTGGCCGGGACCTCCCCAGCCGTAACCGGGACCACCCCAACCGTAGCCGGGACCGCCCCAGCCGTAACCGTGGCCACCCCAGCCACCCCAGTAGCCGGGACCACCCCCCCACCACGCCTCGCCGGTGTTGGGAGACGATACAGCCGCCAGTGCCAACACGGCGGCAACACCCAAAACAGCCATGGTCTTTTTCATGATTTCCCTCCATCGCGCATACCGAAGAAAAACAGGAAAACAGAACGCAATCCCCGTATACCCAATCACGTTTGCCGGTGGCAAGCTCTTTTTCGTAACCATTTCCGTAACCAACTTTAACTTTCTCCATCCGAACCCGACCCAGGGAATACACTTTTTCCGCACCTTCAACCCAATGACAGGACCCGCTGTTGGCATCCGCGCGGGTAACCAACCGGCAATGGCAGCCGATGCGGGCCACGAAGAGGATATACCGGCAATAACATGTGACGGGTTTACGACAGGACCCTTTTTCCGCTAGGATTGACGGGCTCGTGGGGGGATCAGGGGCGGGCGGCATCGCGGCACGCCTTCGGGGTCTCTTTTTTCCCGATTCCTCCGGCATGATCATTTCCAGCCGCGCCCAGCCCTCTGAATGGCTGCGGTGGGGAGGGGTTGCTGTTCCAGTTTGGAACGACTTGACGCAATAACGGGTGAACCATGGCCAATGTCGTGATCGTGGGAAGTCAGTGGGGGGATGAGGGGAAGGGAAAGATTGTCGACCTCCTCACCGAACGTGCCGATGTCGTGGCCCGCTACCAGGGCGGACATAATGCCGGCCACACCCTGGTGATCGGTGGCAAGAAGTATGTCTTGCACCTGATCCCCTCCGGCATCCTCCACCCGGGAAAGATGTGCGTCATCGGTAACGGTGTCGTCCTGGAGCCAACGGCGCTCCTCGACGAAATCAAGACGCTGACCGAACAGGGCGTTGCGGTCAACAGCGGCAACCTGATGATCTCGCCTCTGACCAACCTGATCATGCCCTACCACCGCGAACTTGATCAGGCCCGCGAAAAGCACAAGGGTAAAGGAAAGATTGGCACCACCGGGCGCGGCATCGGTCCGGCCTACGAAGACAAGGTTGCCAGACGCGGCATTCGGGTCGGTGATCTGTACAATCGCCCGGTCTTCGAAGAGAAGTTGCGCGATAATCTCTCCCTGCACAATTTTGTTCTCGAACATTATCACCACGCCGCAACCTTCACCCTGGAATCCCTGCGCGATGACTACCTGCGCATGGCCGAGAGCATGGCCCCCTTCGTCGCCGATGTCGGGCATTATCTTGGCAAGCGCATGCGCGCTGGCGCCGCCATCCTCCTCGAAGGGGCACAGGGGACGATGCTCGATGTCGATCACGGCACCTACCCCTTTGTCACCTCCTCCTCGACCATCGCCGGCAACGCCTGCAACGGCACCGGTATCGGCCCGACCGATCTTGACTACGTCCTTGGTATCTCCAAGGCCTATACCACGCGCGTCGGCAGCGGGCCGTTCCCGACAGAGCTGTTCGACGACGTTGGCGCTCACATCTCCAAGGTCGGGCGGGAGTTCGGCGCGACCACGGGGCGGGCACGCCGTTGCGGGTGGTTCGATGCCCCGGTCGTCCGCCATGCCGCGCGCACCAACGGCCTGACCGGGCTTGCCATCACCAAGCTCGATGTCCTCGACGGCCTGGAGAAGCTGCGCATTTGTGTTGGCTACCAGGCAAACGGCCGCTCCTACGACGCCATGCCCGACGACCCGGCCACGCTTGGCGCCTGCACGCCGGTCTATGAGGAGATGCCGGGCTGGACGACAAGCACCGTGGGCATCGATCGTTTTGACCAGCTCCCGGCAGCGGCCCGCGACTATATCCGCCGTCTGGAGGCGTTGACCGAACTCCCTGCCGCCATCATCTCCACCGGACCCGATCGCGTGCAGACCATCATCCTGAAAAATCCGTTCGCGGCTTGATCCGTCCCTGACAGCCTTTTGGAATCCTCATAGGTCCCTTCAGGCGGCGGCGATCGCCACCTGAAGGGTGCCGTAGAGGGTCGGTGCCAGTTGTTCCGATTCCAGATCAAGATGGATACGAGGCAGTCAACGAAGTAGACGCTTGATCTGGAGTTGGAATTATCCCCCCTGCGTCTGCTCCCGCGTCTTGAGAAAACGCACCTTTGGCCATTCGCGGCCGGCGTTGTCGAGATGCCAGGCGTTGCGCGCAAGAAACACCGGTGCCCCGTCGTGATCCTCGGCCAGGCTCGCCCGGTTGGCATCCTTGAAGGATTCGAGCAGGGCGGGATCGTCGCTCTCCAGCCAACGCGCGGTGTGCAGGGAGGTCCCCTCGAAATGGACCGGGATGTTGTATTCGGTGCGGATCCGGTCGGCAAGCACCTCGAATTGCAAACTTCCCAGCACGCCAATGATCCACTCCGACCCCAGATTGGTCTTGAACACCCGCGCCACACCCTCTTCGCCAAGCTGGCAGAGGGTTCTCCCCAGATGCTTGGCGCGCATCGGGTCGTCGGCGCGCACCTTTTGCAACAATTCCGGAGCGAAGCTCGGAATGCCGGTAAAGTGCAGCTCCTCACCCATGGTCAGGGTGTCGCCAATGCGCAGGTTGCCATGATTGGGGATGCCGATGATATCCCCGCCCCAGGCATCCTCCACCAGACCACGCTCCTGCGCCATGAACAGCAGGGGGTTATGGATAGTCAACACCTTGCCTGAACGCATGTGACGCAACTTGTCGCCACGGCGAAAATGCCCGGAGCAAACGCGAAAAAAGGCGATGCGATCGCGATGTTTCGGATCCATGTTTGCCTGGATCTTGAAGACAAATCCGGCAACCTTCTCCTCCTCCGGATCGACGGTGCGCTCCCGGGCCGGTTGCGGACGCGGCGACGGCGCCAGCTGCACCACCCCCTGCAGCAACTCGCGAATGCCAAAATTATACAGGGCACTGCCAAAAAAGACCGGCGTCAGGTGTCCCTCGCGATAGGCCTGCAAAGAGAAGGAAGGGCAAAGTTCGCGTACCATCTCAACGTTCTCACGCAAACCCTGGGCGGCCTCGGCCGGCAGTAGCGTATCAAGTTGCTGATCGGCAAGCCCCTGACAGGCAATCGCCTCCGGGACATGGTCGCTCCGCCCGCGTTCCATGAAGAGCAGTTGGTCATGCATCAGGTCGTAGCAGCCAAGAAATTCACGCCCCATGCCGATCGGCCAGGTGGCCGGGACCACGTCAAGCGCAAGATCGCGTTCGATCTCATCAAGCAGGGAGAAGGGATCGCGTCCCTCGCGATCCATCTTGTTGATGAAGGTCATGATCGGCACATTGCGCAGCCGGCACACCTCGAACAGCTTGCGCGTCTGCTCCTCGATCCCTTTCGCCGCGTCGATGACCATGATCGCCGAATCGACCGCGGTCAGGGTGCGGTAGGTATCCTCGCTG
>PEAJ01000196.1 GCA_002753495.1 Magnetococcales bacterium HA3dbin3
TCTATCTTCCAGATATCCAGAGATGGTCTTTGGTGGTCTCTGTCCGGTTAGGCTGGCTATAGTCGCTTCCCCCTCGGATATACCACCTAAAATCATTCCAGACGAGTTTGCTTGAGGGCAGAGATCAATAACGAGAATTTTCTTTTCTGGGTGTGTTCTGGCGTATTCACATGCAACCTGGAAAGTTAAATAACTTTTCCCGACACCACCTTTATTATTCCAGAATGCATATATGGCCATTTCTCCACCTTATCGAAAATCAACCGCCGGTTCCCCCCTCGTCCCCAACACAGGGCAAGGGTATGTCAGACTTGCCATTTTTGCAAGCGCTATACGGTTGACTTCCTGGTGCAAGATCGGGGACAACGGAGCGTGCGACCAGATACATCAAGGTTCGGATGCGCACGGACGCGATCCTGCGCGGCCGCAGGGGGTTGCTTGGCAGCTGGGTACACAAAACCTGCTTGCGTTGCGTGCAGGGGAAACATAATGTCCTCCCTAGGGGGGGAGTGGTAACCGGGGGGCATGGCAACCGGAGCGGTAACGGTGGGGGGCGCTGCTATGGGCGCCACGGGCAAAACGAAACCCATCCGGGCCCCATGCCCGCGCGAGGAATGCATCGTATGCAACCAGGATTTGAAATCGGTCTGCTGCTTTTCCCGGGAGTGATGCAGCTCGATCTGACCGGTCCGGCCGAAGTGTTCGGCGCGGTGCCGGAGGCGCGGGTGCACCTTTTGTGGAAGGAGATGCAACCGGTGGCCACCAGCCGTGGTTGGCGGATTGTCCCTACCACTACCCTGGATGCCTGCCCGCCGCTTGACGTAATTTGCGTTCCTGGTGGCGCGGGGCAGATTGACCTGATGGACGATGCGCTGATCCTCGATTTTTTGCGCTTGCAGGCGGAAAACGCACGCTGGGTGACCTCGGTCTGCACCGGATCGCTGGTGCTCGGCGCCGCCGGACTGCTGCGCGGCTATCGGGCGGCTTGCCACTGGGCCTCGCGCGATCAACTTGCCTGGCTCGGTGCGCTACCGGTCGCCGAACGGGTGGTGAAGGATCGCAATCGCCTCACCTGCGGTGGTGTCACCTCCGGCATCGATCTTGCCCTTACCCTGGTTGCTGAAATCGCCGGTGATGAGGTGGCGCGCCGGATCCAACTGGAGTTGGAATACGATCCTCGTCCCCCCTTTGAGAGTGGAACCCCCGATCGGGCCGGGCCGCAACTGGTGGCCCAGGTGGAGCGCGATGTTGCTGCTCGCCAACAACGCCGCCGGGTCGCCACCCGCCTTGCTGGCACACGGTTGGGGGTGGATCTCCCGCTACGGCTGGTCGACCCTTGATACCCCACGCGATGCCTCGTGATCGACGTGGTGTGACCGACACCGCGCGTGGTGGAAGGGTCGGTCGCGGGTCGACATCGACACACGGCCGGCTCGCCGCCGAACCATGAGCCCGCCCGACTGTTACCATTGCGGTCTTCCCTGCCCGGCCGCCGACCCCATCCGTATGGCCTGGAAAGGGGAGGAGCGGTCGTTCTGCTGCCCCGGGTGTCGCGCGGCTTTTGAATTGATCGTTGCCTCCGGACTTGATGCCTTTTACCGCCAACGCACGACCCAAAATGCCGGGCGCCCGGAGGAGCTTACCGCGCGCGAGTGGGAGCTGCTGCATAGCCCGGTGTTTCAGGCCCACCACGTGCGCGCGACCGTGGAAGGAGAGGTTGAGACCGATTTGCTCCTCGGCGGGATCCACTGTGCGGCCTGTGTCTGGCTGAACGAGCAGGTTTTGCAGCGACTGCCGGGGGTGGTTTATGCCCGGGTCAACTTCTCCACCCATCGGGCGCTTGTGCGCTGGCGGGCGGCGGAGACCACCCTGGCCGACATCATCGTTGCCGTTCGTCGCATCGGCTACCGCGCCGAACCCTTCGACAGCACCCGCCTGCCGGCGCGTCGGCAAGAGCAGAGTCGTGATCTGCTCCTGCGTCTGGGGGTGGCCGGGTTTGGTGCCGGCAACATCATGACCATTGCCGTTGCCCTTTATGCTGGCTACTTCCAGGGGATGGCGAGCCAGTACAAACACTTTTTCCACCTCGTCTCCTGGTTGATCGCCACGCCGGTGATGCTCTTCAGTGGCTGGCCCTTTCTGCGCGGCGCCTGGAATGGCCTGCGTTTGCGCCGGGTGACCATGGATTTGCCGATCGTCCTCGGTTTTTTGATCACCTATGCCTACAGCGTGCAGGTGTTCCTCGCCGGCCAGGGCGAGGTCTACTTTGACTCGGTTTGTACCTTCCTGTTTTTTCTGCTGATTGGGCGCTATCTGGAGTTGGCCGCCCGGCGCAAGAGCAGCCAGGCGACCGAAAGGCTCCTGCGGCTTGAACCCCTGGAGGCGACGCTCCTGCGCCCGGAAGGGCCAACGGTGGTGCCGGTGACGGTGGTGGGGATGGGGGATCGGTTGTTGATCCGCCCCGGCGAGCGTTTTCCGGTCGATGGCGTGATCGAGAGTGGCAGCACGGCGACTGATGAATCCCCGCTTACCGGCGAGAGCCTGCCGCAAACGCGCGGCCCTGGCGATGCCGTTCTGGCCGGTGCGAACAACATCGATGGTGCGGTGACAATTCGCGCAACCGGGGTTGGTGGCAACACGACGCTTGCGCGCATGGCGCGGCTGGTCGAGGCGGCGCAGAACGATCGCTCGCCGCTGCAAACCCTGGCCGATCGCGTGGCACGGCATTTCGTCGCGACCATCCTGCTGCTGGCTGCTCTCACCCTGGCCTACTGGTGGTCGCGCGGCGCCGAGCAGGCGTGGCAGCACGCAGTGGCCCTGCTCATCATCACCTGCCCCTGTGCCCTGGGACTGGCCACCCCGGTCGCCTTTGCCGTCGCATCCGGTACGGCGGCGCAGCTGGGAATTTTGATCAAACAGGGGATCGCCCTGGAACAACTGGCGAAGGCGGATCTGATCATCCTCGACAAAACCGGCACCTTGACGTGTGGTCAGCCCGATGTGGTAGCGCTGCATCCGACCCCCGGCATGCCCGCGAGCCGTCTTCTTGCCCTGGCCGCCCTGGCCGAGCAGGGGTCCGAACATCCGATCGCCCATGCCATCGTTGCCAAGGCGCAAAGCATGGCGATCGTTCTCTCCCCGGTGGATGCCACCACCCTGCGTAATTATCCCGGGCAGGGGGTTGAAGTGGTTGGTCCGGAAGGGATGATTCACGTTGGCAGTCGCGCTTTTCTCCAGCCTTTTCTGGTGGAAGCGGCAACTGAACCCAGCCCGGATTCACACATCACCTGGGTGGGCTGTGCCCTCAACCGGAAGCTGCTTGGCTGGATTGCCCTGACCGACACCTTGAAACCGGACGCCCAGGCGACGGTGCGGCAGCTCCGGGCGATGCAGCTTGAGGTGTGGTTGCTTTCAGGCGATCGGGAGGCGGTGGTCGAACGTGTCGGCTCCGCGGTCGGGGTCGATCGGGCCAAGGGCGGCGTTCTGCCGGAGGAGAAGGAGCGAATCGTCCGCGCGGAGCAGGCGGCCGGTCGGCGGGTGGTGATGGTCGGCGATGGCCTCAACGATGCCCCGGCCCTGGCACGGGCAAACGTTGGCATCACCGTTGACCGGGCGGTGGGGTTGTCGGTCGTCGCCGCCGGGGTGGCGCTTCTCAACCCGCGCCTGGAGATGCTTGCGATCCTCATTCAGCTCGCGCGGCGCACCATGCGTGTTATTCGCGAGAATTTTGCCCTCTCGGTCCTCTATAATGTCCTGGCGATCCCATTGGCGATGACTGGCCACGTGTTGCCGGTGGTGGCGGCGATCGCCATGCCCCTGTCCAGCCTGGCCGTGGTCGTGAACGCCCTGCGTTTGCGGCGCGTTGAGCACCGCTCGGCTTGAAGGAGAAGTCTTCCGCACCATGGACATCCTGTATCTGCTTCTGCCCCTCGCCCTGATCCTGGGTGTGATTGGCCTGGGAATGATGATTTGGGCGCTGAAGAACAATCAGTTCGAGGACATGGAGGGGGCGGCGCAGCGCATCCTCTACGATGATGACCAGGGGATGATCCCCACCGCGCCACCCGCCCCGACGCCCGCCCCGAACCACGCTTCGGAGCCCGCTTCGGAGCCGGAGTGTTCTCCCCCACGGGGATAAAAAAAACGGATCGCCCCGAAGAGCGATCCGCGTGGGTGGAAGAACCAGAAGAGGACTTGGAGAACCGGTGCTTGAACCTTCAACAGCCCGTTGGAGTCGCGTGCCAGCCGGGAAGTTCCCGACGGAAACCACGACCGCGAGGCAGTACGCGTTTGGTACGGCGAGGAGCGAACAAGGCAGCCAACGAAGTTGCCGCTTGATATGGAATTGGAATCACTTGCCGCCGCCCAGGCTGTGTACGTAAAGGGCAACCTTTTTGACATCGAGCGGATCAAGCTTGCGCCCGAATCCGGCATACCCTTCGCCCCAGGCGGGCATCTGCCCGGTGCGGCCGTAGCTGATCGTTGCCCGGAGTGACTCCCGATCACCACCAAAAAGCCAGATGGCATCGGTCAGGTTGGGGGCACCGATCGACTTGCTGAGCCTATCCTTGCCGGCGCTGTCCAGGAGCGATCCCTTGCCATGATCCCCGTGGCAAGAGAAACAGGCGGCATCGCCATGGAACAGGGCGTCGCCCTTTTGCGCCAGGGTGGCATCGTGCTCCTG
>PEAJ01000197.1 GCA_002753495.1 Magnetococcales bacterium HA3dbin3
TGCCTCCTGTCGAATGCTGGCGAGGCGTCAGCCCCAACCACGCTGCCATTTCCCGGCCGTTTTTGAACTGGCGGGCACTGCCGACGGCGGATCGAAGTGCCGTCGCCGCCAAAGCGCCAATGCCGCGTACACGTTCAAGTCGTTGGCAAGCTTCGTCCTGGGAAGAAGCCACTTCCACCATCTCCGAAAGAGCCTCTATTCGTTCATCCATATCGACCAGTCGTTCCCTCTGCCGCGCAAACAATGTCTTACCCATGGGCGTCAAGCGCTGGTCCAAGTTTTCGATGATCGGGGGCAGGGCCTTGCGCAAATTCATGATTCCAACAGGAATGACGATGCCATACTCCCCCAGCAATCCCCGGGTTTGATTGGCCAGAGCCGTCCGTTCCTTGATCAGTCCAGATCGAATGCGATGCAGGGCCTGCATGTCCTGTTGCTCCACACTCTTGATAGAGACAAACCGCATCGTCGGCCTGGTGACAGCTTCACAGATTGCCTCGGCGTCATGAGCATCATTTTTGTTCGACTTCACATATGGCTGCACAAACTTAGGATTCATCAACCGGACATCATGGCCAAGCTCCTTGATTCTCCGTGCCCAGTCGTGTGCCCCGGCGCAAGCCTCCATGCCAATCAGGCAGGGAGGAAGTTGAACCAGGAAAGGCATCACCTTGGAGCGGGACAGCTTCTTGGCGAAAACCCTGGCGCCGTGTGCATCCGCTCCGTGAAGGTGAAAAACAGACTTTGCCAAGTCGATTCCAACCGTCGTAACCTTCTTCATGGATCCATCCTCCTTTGTCTCGAATGGTTTTGTGGAAAATCCATTCTGGCCCATTGCGAGGCCGTTTGCGAAGGGGGATGGGTCCATTTCATCAGTACGTGTTGGGTACGGCGAGGAGCGAACAAGGCAGCCAACGAAGTGGCCGCTTGATATGGAATTGGAATCAAAACATCCGCATCCCGCCGTGCGCAGGCAGGGATTTGCTGTCGTTCTGATCCGGGCGCAGCTCTTCGACCACCACCGGATCCCCCGCCTGTAAGGGGCCGGCAGTCATTTCGGTCTGGCGGTTATCGGTGATGCCGACCCCAACCCGTACCGGGGTCAGGCGATCATTGATCAAACGATAGACCGTTCCCGAACGACTCTCGCCTTGTGTTTCGGCCGATTCTGCCTGTTTCACCTCGGGCGCCGCCGGGATTGACACCGGGGTGGAAGGCCGGAAACGCAAGGCCGCGTTGGGAATGAGCAGGGCGTCGTCGCGCTGGGCGACAACAATGTGAACGTAGGCGGTCATGCCAGGCATCAGCAGCAGCTCTGGATTTTCCACGGCAATGACCACGTCATAGGTGACAACATTCTGTTGGATGACTGGTATCAGGCGAACCTGCCGTACCACGCCCTGAAACGACCGCCCGGGGAAGGCATCAACGGTGAAGCGCGCCTTCTGGCCAACGTGAATCTGGCCAATATCCGCCTCGGCAAAATTGGCATCGATCTGCATCCGGCTCAAATCCTGGGCAATGCGAAACAAAACCGGGGTTTGAAAGTCGGCGGCAACGGTCTGGCCGATATCCACCTGACGGTCGATCACCACCCCGGTGACCGGCGAACGGATGATCGAGCGGGCAAGGCTGGCATGATCCTTGTCGCTCTGGGCCCGTGCCAGGTCAAACTGCGCCTGCGCCGATTTGACCGCCTGCACCGACTGCTCCCACTCCTGCCGCGAAACGAACTCCTGGCGAAACAGGGCCTGCATGCGGCTGGCGTTGGCTTTGGCGAGGTCAAGGGCGGCCCGGGCGCTGGCCATGCTGGCGGTGCTCTGACGAATCTGCGCCTGCAACGTGGCGGGGTCGATCTCCACAAGCACCTGCCCCTTCTCCACGCGGGAGTTGAAGTCGACGTGAAGTTTCAACACCGTGCCGGAGACCTGGGTCCCGACATTAACCAACACCACCGGGTTCAAGGTGCCATTGGCGGCGACGGTCCGGGTAAGCGCCCCACGAGCCAGAGGTTGCGTCTTGTACAGCGCGTCCGCCGGGACCGGCAACCAATAGCCTCGCCCCGCGTAGGCAGCCAGGCCAGCCAGGCCAAGGGTGATCAGGATGAGGAGAATTTTATTCCAGGACATGTTATGGCACCTCAAGCCGTCCCACCGCTTGTGCCAGGGTGATTCGCGCCAGATGCCAGTTGTAGTGGGCCTGGATGTGCTGGCGTCGGGCGTCGGCGTGGGCGCTTTGCGCGGTCAGCAGATCGAGGATATTGCCAGCGCCGGCCTCGTAGCGACCGCGCGCCACCCGCTCCGACTGACGGGCACTCGCCTCCAGATCGGCGGCACTCTTCAAGGCTTGGCCTTCGGTGAGCAGTTGCTGATACCCCTTCCAGACATCAAGTCCGACCTGATGGCGGGTTTGTTCCTCTTGCACCTGCCGCGCGGCCACCTGCTCCCGCGCGGCACGCAGGCGGTAGGTGGGGTTGAAACCGCTAGAGAGGGGAAAGGAGAGGCTGACCCCGACCGTCGAACCATGCGAACGATCGTTCAACGTGTCCCGGGATGAATCCAGGCCGCTGGTGAGATTGACGGTCGGCTTGCCCGACGCCGCGGCTGCCTGGACCGCCGCCTGGGCCGCTTCGACCTGCGCCGCCGCCGATTGCAGTTCCGGGCGCAGCTTTCGGGCCTCGGCCAGCAGTTGTGGCAGTTCGGCGGTCAAGGTGGCTGGTGCGGTCGGTTCGCGGATCGGGTTAGGGGCGAGGGTCAGCTCGACATCGACCTCCTCGCCCATGCTGTCGGCGAGAATGCCGTGTGCGGTACGCAAATCCCCCTCGGCGCGGATGCGATTGAGTACCGCCTGCGAATAGGCGGTGCGCGCCTGCCAGACATCGGCCGGGGTCCCAGCCCCGGCGACATGTTTTGCGCTGGCTGCCTTCAGGCTGGTTTCCGCCGCCGCTTCCGCCTCGCGTGCTGCGATGAGGGTGGCCTCGGCGCCGAAGTGCTGGTAATAGGCTCGGGCCGCTGCCAGGTAGACCTCCCACAACGCCGTGGCGTGATCGGCATTGGCGGCAGCGAGCAGGGCACGGGCATTGGCCAGGTTCGCCGCACGCGCCCCGAAGTCGTAAAGCAGGAGGTTCAAGGAGAGAGTGGTATCGGTGGTGGTGTAGGCGCTGCTGCCGGAGGTGAAGGGATCGTTGCCCGTTATCACCGTGCGTTGCCGGGTTATGGATGCATTGGCGCTGAGTGTCGGCAAAAAGGCCCCTTGGCTGATGCCCACCTGGGCGGCCTGGGCCTTGGCATTGATCCACGCCTGCCGCGTGCGGGCGTGGTGGCACAGGGCATGATCCACCACCGTCGCCAGCAACAGATCGCGCAGCGGTCGGCGATCATCCGCGGCGGAACAGGGGGCCTCCGTACCCATGACCGGGAAGAGATTACCGGCGGGAGAGGTCGCGACGCCTTGTTCCGTGGCAAACGGGTCTTGCATCCACGTTTCGCCCGCCAGCAGTGGAGTCGACAACAGAACGAGAAGCCCGCCCAGGAAGGAGCGGAACCATCCGGAGCGCACGCCGCCGACAGATGCCGTCGCGGCCTTGTTTGCTGGAAGTGCATGCATGAGGGGATGGGCTGTCGAGAGGTTTTGCCGAAGCGATGCGACGCGGAGCGCCCACGATGGGGTGTCGGGCAAACCATGCCTGTCAGGGTGGGCGGACCCACCATTCGGGTCGCGCGGGGAGGTTCTGAATCACCGCGACCCGGGGCGTATGGGTGCGGGTGGCGGGAGAGAGACAAGGCCAGCCAATTCCGATAAGGACAGAAACAGCGCGGTGAAGCTAACACGGATCAACCTCGTTGTCATGAAACTTTGGCGGAGGCGTGGAGAGCACATTCAGTGGCGCGCGCGAAAGGGCACTTTGCCAAGGAATGACAAGTAGTATAGAATGCCGCGCGGCTTTACTGATGGCGTGTGCGTGGGGGGTAGTGGGGCGTCGCCCGGTCACGCGGAAGGGGTTCTCGGGGTACGGTTCCGGTCGTTGAGAGACCCGACCGGACCACGCGCATGAGGGGGATGTCACGCCTGTCGGGAATGGGCCTGGGGCGGCCCGCGATCGGACACTACTCGCAAAGGTATCGCGATGCATGCATATCGGGACAGAAACGCCCGGCTGAGTCGCCAACGATCCGGATGGGGCGGACTCGCCTGCTGGTTGGTTGCCCTCCTCTTCGCCCAGATCTCGCCTGTTCATGCTGGAAAGCTGGATCAGGATGCCCGCCCGGAGGCGCCGGCCACGGAGCGGGCCGGGACCGGTGGAGAAAAGACTAAGGTGAAGGCTGGGGATTCCTCCAGACAGAAGAACCGGGCAAAAGGCGACGGGGCAACTTCGGGTGTGGCCGAAGGAAGGGCCAACACGAAAAGCGGCGCTTCCGCACAAAAAGGGGGGGAAGGCAAGACAAGCGACGCTGGGGGTGCAGCCAGCGCGGTGGCCGAAAAACCACCCCAGGAAGCGACCACAACGCAGAAGGGCAGCGACAAGGCAACCGAAAAGGCCGGCCAGGCCGAGCCCACGAGGGGGGGACAAGGGGGTCCCGAGGGTGGGGTTGCGGCCGACAAGGAGAAAAGCAACAAGGGTGGGATTGAACCGGGGGGCACGGGGAAAGCCGGGGATGCCCCTGGCGCGGCCG
>PEAJ01000198.1 GCA_002753495.1 Magnetococcales bacterium HA3dbin3
GCGCCCATTTTACTCGCCATAAACGACCCGAAATCCGTATCATTGGCCATCACCACAACCCAACCAACCACCGGAGAAAACCATGCCGCAACACGATCGACAAAAAATGACCGGAAACAAACCCCTCATCGCCCTGGCCCTGCAAGGAGGCGGAGCACTGGGGGCATACCAGCTGGGATGCTACCGGGCACTGCACGAACACGGGTTCGAGCCGGAATGGATCTCCGGCATCTCCATCGGCGCGGTCGGGGCAACAATCCTCGCCGGCAACCCGCCGGAACGACGCCTGCGCCGGCTGCAAGAGTTCTGGGACAAAATCTCCTGGCCCGGCGCCTGGGGAGAATACCTGTACGCCGTAGCCCCAAGCGCGTTCGTCAAGGTGAGCGGCCTGCAAGCACAACTGATCGGGCAACCGAACTTTTTCACGCCACGCATCCCGATTCCACAACTCGCGCCGCCCGGCACCCCGAATGCCTTAAGCTACGCCGACCTCTCCCCCCTGCGCGACACCCTGCTGGAACTGGCCGATTTCGACTACATCAATTCGGCACACGCACCACGCCTAAGCCTCGGGGCAACGGTGGTCAGCACCGGCGAGCTGATCTTCTTCGACAACCGGAGAATGTCCCTCACGCCGGAACACACCATGGCCAGCGGGGCCCTGCCACCGGGATTTTCCCCCGTGGTCATCGATGGCACCATGTATTGGGACGGCGGCGTCGCCTCCAACACGCCATTGCAGATCTTCGTCGATGATCCGGCCCCGGTGCCAATGCTTGTGTTCATGGTCGACCTCTTTTCACAAAGCGGCCCGGAACCGAAAACCATCGACGATGTCACCTGGCGTCAAAGCCAGATCGAATACGCCTCCCGCGTCAACCTGGAAGTGCACGGCCTCATGCGACGCCTCAACACCTGGCAGCTGCTTGCCGAACAGCTGCATCAGGCAACGCCGGAACGCGCGGCGGCGATCACCCGCATCCACGGCGCAATCCCCCCGGCGATCACGACAACAGCCAAAGGCCACGGCGAACTCGACCTGGTACACGTCGTCTTCCAGCCAGAGCCGGGAATCCCACCAGAGGCCGGGCACGACTTCTCACGCGTCTCGATCGAAAATCGCAGCGCGGCCGGATACGCGGACATGACCCACGCCATCAACAGCGCCCCCTGGACCAGCAGACGGGAAACGATCCCACAAGCGGCCTGCCTCCATCACTGCCGCGGAAAGGAGATTCGATCGAAAACCTGCACCGGATGACAAGACCGATTCCCGGCCACCCCCCTGGCGTTTCCCGTTCCGGTCGGGCACGGCGAGAGGGGTGAACGCGCGACTCGGGGCCGGAAATCACCCCTTGAACAGGACATTCGACCAGATTCTGCCATTTCCCTTCCGGGCGGTGGCCTGGGTGGGGAGCCAATCCGGTTGCGCCGCCTGGATCAGACTGTCGACCAGCCGCGTCACCGCATC
The DNA here is from genome assembly GCA_002753495.1 of Magnetococcales bacterium HA3dbin3. Classification (GTDB taxonomy): domain Bacteria; phylum Pseudomonadota; class Magnetococcia; order Magnetococcales; family DC0425bin3; genus HA3dbin3. Next base: position 1,472 of record PEAJ01000198.1, read on the forward strand.
CTGGGCAACATAAACCGCGCTCTGACGCTGCCAATACCCCGAACCCAACAAGGCCTGACTGTCATGCCATAGCACCAAACCGTCACGGGCACGAATCAACTGCACGTCAAGCCCGACGGTCGGGTTTTCTTGTAAGCCGTGCTGATAGGAGAACTCAGGAACACTTCCAAGCATCACCGCGTCCACACCCAGCAGCTCGGCAAAATTGCGTGCGAGCGAGATGTCATCCAGCCGCTCCATATCCACCTTGCTTTCGGTCAGGATGCGCCGGGTTTCGTTCTCGTCCTGAATCCGAAAGATCCGTCGATTGGTCAGCTCACTGGCCACCAGCTGGGAGACGGAGTGACCAACGTCCGGATTGTTGCTGAAATTTTCAAACGGGAGAATGGCGAGGGTGAAGTTGTACTCCCTGGGTGCCACGGCATCGGCCTCGGGCTGGCGATGCCCCAGAAACGAACAGCCGGCCAACAATCCCAACACCACGAGATAGGAGAAGTAACGCCGCGATTTGGGAAGATCGGCTGGTTGAAATCTCCGCCGGCGCTGGTTTGTGCGCCGACTTCTGTTGGAATGGCTGCAACTTGGCATGGTCTCCTCACCATCGGTTTCATCAAAATAACTAATATTTTGACCGGTGTGGCCAAAACCCCTCGCACCCGTCGACCGGCGGCGGAGAGCACCGCCGCGAAGGCCTGTCCCTCATCTTCCTGGATTCCGATCAGGCCGGTATGCGATCTGCAGTGCGCAGCTGGTCGCGGTTTGGCGTACCATGCCGGAACCGCGTTCCCGGGGTTGGGAAAAGCAAGATGCAAGCCAGAAGGTTTGGGTCCGGGCCTGGAGCGGTGCGTGTGTGTGCGGACAAAACATATCCGAATGAAATGGCGCGATAAAATCACCGACATGGCACGGGCGGGCACAGGCAGCGCCGTGTCACCACGCGGCAAACCCGGTGACACGACGATGACAGGTTGGTGACACGCCGGCCACCCCGATCCACCTTCAGGTTTCGGTATCAGGCCGCCACTGCACCCACTCCCCGGCCTCCAGGTGCTGGCCGGTCAGGTGGCGGCTGTGCGTGGAGGCCAGGTAGAGAAATACCGGAACAATATCGGCCGGGGCAGGCAGGCGAGCGGGATCCTCGCCCGGATAGGCGTGCGCGCGCATGCGGGTTGCCGTCGGACCGGGATCGACGGCGTTGATCCGTATCGTCGACTGTGCCAGCTCCGCGCCCCAGGTTTCGGTCAGGTTGATCAGGGCGGCCTTCGAGGCGGCATAGGCCCCCCAGTAGGCGCGCCCATGCTGACCGACGCCCGAGACGACGTTGATGACACAGCCGGCCCCGGCGAGACGTAAAAGCGGCAGCAGCTCGCGCGTCAGGAAAAAAGGGGCGGTGACATTGACGCGAAACACCGTCTCCCACAGAGGAGGCTCGTAGGCGGCGAGCGGGGTCATCGCCCCCAGCTGGGCGGCGTTGTTGACCAGAATGTCCAGATGTCCGAAACGGTCGTGGATCCCCTGCGCCAGTTCCGCCACCCGGTGCAGCTCCTTTTCAAGATCCAGGGGTACGATGACCGCTTGGTTTCCCTGCGCGCGGATGCGATCATGGGTCACCTCCAGCTGTTTTTGTGTCCGGCCAAGGAGCAGGACGGTAGCCCCGGCGGCGGCGTAGGCCATGGCCACGGCCTGACCGATGCCGGACCCGGCACCGGTCACCAAAGCGATCTGTTTATTGAGCAGCATGACATCTCTCCCCTGCACAGAGGTGGGTGGACCCCTGGTGTTCCTGATGGGGCCAACGGCTTCGGGCAAATCCGCCCTGGCTTTGCACCTGGCGACACAATGGCCGCTGGAGATCGTAAACGCCGATTCGGTTCAGGTCTACCGTGGAATGGAGATCGGCACTGCCAAACCCACGGCCGAGGAGCGCCGGCGGGTTCGGCATCATCTGCTCGATCTGCTTGACCCCGATAGCTTTTTTTCTGCCGGGGCCTATCGACGTTGCGCCCTGACGGTGGTGGCGGCGTGTCACGCGCGGGGTTGCGTGCCGATTTTTGTCGGTGGCAGCGGGCTCTACTTTCGTGCCATCGAACAGGGATTGGCGCCGGTGCCACCAGTGCCGGAGGCGATCGTCCGGGCGCTGCGGGAGGAGGGGGGACGCGTGGGGTGGCCGGTGTTGCACGCCCGTTTGGCCGTGGTCGATCCAACGTTGGCCGCCCGGCTTTCGCCCGGTGATGCCCAGCGCATCATTCGCGGATTGGCGGTGTCGGAGGCAACCGGCAAGCCTTTGACCCACTGGCAGCGACAATCCCACGCCCCGATCACAACGCCGATCCTGAAACTGGCCATCGACTGGCCACGCGACGCCCTGTATGCCCGAATCGATCAACGTTTCGACCAGATGATGGCACAGGGGTTTCTCGACGAGGTTGCGGCGTTGCGGCGGCGGGGTATCAATCGCGACCTGCCAGCGATGAAGGCGGTGGGGTATCGGCAGTTGCTGCGGCATCTCGATGGGGAGCTCTCCCTCGCCGCCGCCGTCGATCTCGGCAAGCAGGAGAGCCGGCGCTACGCCAAGCGACAATTGACCTGGCTGCGGCGCGAGGCCGGTCTTGTCTGGCTGCCGGTCGGCCTGGAAGGAGTGACCCTGGCCGAGGGGCATGCGCGCGCCTGTGTGGCATCATTCATCGGGCATGCCATGCCCATGCGCGATCACCCACATGAACCGGCGTCGGAGGAACGGCCGGCCGATTGAGGAGTGCCACGCCCCCGGGGATGACGATACCAGTCGTCCGATCGTCCCTGCCCTGGCTGCCTCGATCTTCCTGCCCGGTTCCACCTTGACGGGCCCGATGTCTTCCCTGCTGGTCGCCGGTTCGTCAGGTCGTGCCCCTTGCGCACGGCAGACGACAATGCCCCGGTCCGCCGCTCGTCAAACGAGGCGGCATCAACGTGGCGGGGGTGCCGCCGGCGGTGGCGTGGGCACTGCGTGCGCAGGAGGAGCTTGCCTCATCTCTTGGGCGGGGGGTTGTGCACGCGCAGCCTGTTCAGGCGCCGCGATGTACTGCACCGGTGGAGGCCACACCCGCAGGATGCCGACCAGGAGGCCAACCACAAGGCCGCCCGTCCCCAGGATCATCGCCCCCAACTTGATGATCAT
>PEAJ01000002.1 GCA_002753495.1 Magnetococcales bacterium HA3dbin3
GACCTCACCCAGCACCGTCACCTCGCGCCCAAACACCCCGCCGCGCATCGTACACGCAAACGGTTGTGGCCGGCAACCGGTTCTCTTGGCATGTTTTTGACTGAAAAGGCGTTGGCCTGCTCGGGAATTTTCCGTTTCGCGGTCGGAGGATTTTGTTATCATGACGCGGCTTCTGCTGGAGGATGGCGGGGTGGGGTGGGTTTGCCGTGTTCGGCGGCCGATCGATCGGTAACGAAGAAAAAGGAGAGACGATGGCTCTGGACAGCAACAAGGCACAGGCGTTGGACGCGGCCATGGCCCAGATCGAGCGTCAGTTCGGCAAGGGCTCGATCATGCGCATGGACGGGGCGATTCAGGACCAGGTCCCGGTGATCCCGACCGGCTCCCTCGGCCTTGACATCGCGTTGGGGGTTGGCGGGTTGCCACGCGGCCGCGTGGTCGAGGTGTACGGCCCGGAGGCCTCTGGCAAGACGACGCTGGCCCTGCATGTCGCCGCCGAGGTGCAGAAACAGGGGGGGGTTGCCGCCTTCGTTGACGCCGAGCACGCCCTCGACCCCGGCTACACGCGCAAGCTTGGCGTCAAGGTGGAGGAGCTGCTGATCTCGCAGCCTGACACCGGTGAACAGGCGCTGGAAATCACCGACATGCTCGTCCGTTCCGGTGCGGTCGACCTGGTGGTGGTCGATTCGGTTGCTGCCCTGACGCCCAAGGCGGAACTGGAAGGGGAGATGGGGGATTCGCACATGGGCTTGCAAGCGCGGTTGATGTCGCAGGCACTGCGCAAGTTGACCGGCAGCATCTCGCGTTCCAACTCGATTGTCCTGTTTATCAACCAGATCCGCATGAAAATTGGCGTCATGTTCGGCAATCCCGAAACCACCACCGGTGGTAATGCGCTTAAATTCTATGCATCGGTGCGCCTTGATATCCGTCGGATCAACTCGATCAAGGAAAAAGAGGAGGTAGTCGGCAGCCGCTGCAAGGTGAAGGTGGTCAAGAACAAGATGGCCCCGCCCTTCCGGACGACGGAGTTTGACATCACCCATGGCGAGGGCATTTCGCTCACCGGCGAGGTTTTGGATATGGCGGTTGAGGAAAATATCCTCGAAAAATCAGGTGCCTGGTATGCCTACAAGGGCGAGCGCATCGGCCAGGGACGGGAGAACGCCAAGCGCTATCTGCGTGAAAACGAGAGGTTGTGCCACGAGCTGGAGGATCGCCTGCGCGCTGCCCACGGACTCCCGCCCCTCTTCGGTGGAGAGGCTGCCGCGTCTTCGACGGCTGCCTCTGCCCAACCCGGAGGATGATTTCGGCCGCCGGTTTCGCTTTCCCCGATTCTGACGCTGTTTTCCCCGCTTGACCGGGGGTGGTTACCCGCTTGATTCTTTGCGAAAGTAAGGGAAGATCGATATTTTCACCCCCTCCCCCATCGGGCTGATCCGGGAGGCTCCCATCCGGGTGGAGTTGGAGAGCCGTTACCTGGCCTACGCCCTGTCGACGATCATCAGCCGTTCGTTGCCGGATGTTCGTGACGGTTTGAAGCCGGTGCATCGGCGCATCCTGTTTGCCATGCGGGCGCTGCATCTGGACCCGGGCGCGGGATTCAAGAAGTCGGCGCGGGTGGTGGGTGATGTCATCGGCAAGTTTCATCCGCACGGCGATCAGGCGGCCTACGAGGCGATGGTGCGTTTGGCGCAGGCGTTTGCCGTACGCTATCCGCTGGTCGATGGTCAGGGCAATTTTGGCAACATTGACGGCGATGGTGCCGCGGCGATGCGCTATACCGAGGCGCGTCTGACAAAAGTGGCACAAACTTTGCTTGAAGATCTCGACCAGGAAACGGTCTCTTTGGTCCCGACTTACGATGGTTCCCTGGAGGAGCCCACTGTCCTGCCAGCGCGCTTTCCAAACCTGCTGGCCAATGGCTCCACGGGCATTGCTGTGGGCATGTCCACGGCGATTCCCCCCCATAATGTTGGGGAGATTCTGACCGCCGCCTTATTGTTGGTTCGCAAGCCCGAGGCGACGGTTGAGGAGTTGATGGCGTGTGTGCCCGGCCCGGATTTTCCGACTGGTGGGGTGCTCGTGGCGGACCGGGCGGAGGTTCGGGAGGCCTACGAGACGGGTCGCGGGTCGTTGCGGCTACGGGCACGCTGGGAGGTTGAGAAACTGCAACGTGGTGGTTGGCGGCTTGTGATCACGGAGATTCCCTACCAGGTGCCCAAGGCGCGGCTCATCGAGCGGATCGCGCAGTTGATCGTCGAACGCAAGTCGCCGTTCTTGGCCGATGTGCGAGACGAATCGGATGAGCGCCTGCGTATCGTCCTTGAGCCCAAGGGGCGGCAGATTGAACCAGAGAAGGTGATGGCCTACCTGTTCAAGAACACCGACCTCGAGGTGCGGGTGCCGGTCAACCTCAACGTGGTGACCGCCGAAGCCCGGCCTGAGGTGTTGAGCCTCAAGGGGTTGTTGCGGGCGTGGCTTGATCATCGGTTTCAGATCAACGTGCGGCGCAGCCGCCACGAGCTGGAGCGGATTGGCGAGCGTCTGCACCAGTTGGCGGCATTTTTGACGGCCCATCTCAATATTGACGCTGTGATCGCGATCATCAAGGAGCACGATGATCCCGCCCCGGTTCTTATGGCCCGCTTTGGTTTGGATGCCGGGCAAGCCGAGGCGGTGTTAAATCTCAGACTGCGGGCGTTGCGGCGTCTGGAGGAGCTGGCGATCCGTAAGGAGATGGTCGAGAAGGAGGCCCGGGCCGAGCTGCTGCGTGCCCTGCTTGCTGATGACAGGCAGATGTGGGTGGTGATCCAGCAGGAGATCCAGAAGACGCGCAGGGAGTTTGCCGATGCGCGGCGCACCGAGCTGGGTGGGGTGCCACTGGAGATTGACCTACGACCCGAGGAGTTGATTCAGCGTGAACCGCAAAGCGTTGTTCTGTCGCTCAAGGGGTGGGTCAAGGCGCTTAAAGGTCATGATGCCGACCTGGGACGGCAGCGCTTCAAGGGGGATGATGGTCTGCTGATGCAGATCAACGCCTTCTCTAATGACACCGTCACTTTTGTTACGGGTTCCGGGAGGATCTATTCCACGCTGGTCGACCGGTTGCCATCGGGGAAGGGGTTTGGCGATCCGCTGACGGTCATCTTCGAGATCGAAGGCGGTGATGTTGTTCAATGGGTCCTGGTTGTTGAAAGTGATCGGGAGTATTTTGTCGCCACCCGGCTTGGGCAGGGATTTCGCCTCAAGGGGAGCGATCTGGTTGCCAATCAGAGGAGCGGCAAGCAGGTTTTTGCCCTGGGTACGGACGATCAGATCCTTTCGATTCGCCCGGTGGAGGGGGCGTTGGTGGGGTCGATTTGTCGGGGGCGTCGTTTGCTGGTATGCCGTGTCGACGAATTTCCGGTTTTGTCGCGCGGCAAGGGGGTGCGCATCCAGCGGTTGCACGGGAGCGAGGCGTTGGTGGATGTCATCACCTTTTCCGCCGAGACTGGCTTTGTGCTTGATTCCGGGAAGCGCAGTCGCCAGGTGATTGACCTCGAAAGGTGGTTTGGTGCGCGAGGATCGCGTGGCGGGATGTTGCCGCACGGGTTTCTCGGTGGAGCGGTGTTCCAGGGTAGTGGTGTCTCCCCCGACCTTGCTGGCAGGGGGTTGACCGGAGACCTAGGCCTCGACGCGGAAGATCCGGGTGGCTGAAAGTGCGATTTTATGACGTGGAGAAATTGTTTTTGATTGACATGGTGCGGCAAGTTTGGCTATGGTGCGGGGCGTCGCGGTGCTGTCGGACTGAGGCAAAGGAATGGTAGCGTTGTTTTTTTTGGAGATTGACGTGTACTGGTCCGCATTTGGAAGCCGCCACAAGCTTAAGGTCAACGTTGGCCGCGTGGGCTTCAACCCTTACCCTTGGTGACCTTCTCCAAGGACGGGATCAACCTGATTAAGAGATTGCGAGGAGTTTAAGACATGAAGCAGTGGGGGATGAAATCATTGGCCACGAAGGGCTCTTTGCTCGCGCTGGCAGGTATCTTCGCCGTTGGGGTTGTCGCCTGCGGCGGCGGTGGTGGCACGCCGATCAGCACCAGCACCGGCAGTGACACGATCGCTGGTTCCGCGATCAAGGGTCCCTTGACCGGGTCGACGATCACCTACAACGGCTCCGTCCAGAGTGGCAAGAGCCCGAGCCACGGTTCGTACAGCTTTACCACGACCCGGCCTACCTCGGCGACCACCGCCTACCCGCTCACGTTCAGCGGCGGTACCGACGATGTGACCGGTGCCACCCCGATCATGGATCTGTCCACCCTGGTGACCAGCACCACCACCACCCTCAACGCCAACGCCATCACGACGATGATCGCGGCGGCGGCCCAAGCGAACGTCGGCACCGGTGGTACCATCACCCTGACGGCGATCTCGACCGTGAAGGATATCGTGATCCGGACCTTCGGGTTTGGTGTTGACGGTGTGGCGAGCGGCGCTTCAACCTTCGATCCCTTCTCCGTCTCCACCTCAAGCCTGACCTCGCAGCAGGCGGGTGAGTATGCCATGGCGCTTGAGGCCTCCGGCGAGATGCTGCGCCGTATTCAGGCTGCCAACACCTCCTGGAGCATGGCAACGATCATCAGCAACCTGGGCACCGAGCTGAAGGGTGGCGCCCTGCCGACCACGGCGACCAATGCTGCCTTCTACAATGCCCTGCAGATCTCCGCCGCCGCCATCTCGAACGAGGTCGTCAATCGTTCGCTGACCGTTGGCAGCAACGGCATCTCTCTGACCGCCATCGCTACGGCCTACGGCTCCTACCTTGGTGGTGTGACCCCGCTGCTGACCTCGGCTCTGGCTTCGACGTCGGCCTTCCTGGCTGCTCAGGTGAAGACTCTCTGGAGTGCCGCTGCCGCCATTCTTGGCACGACGAGCACCGACGGCGCCAAGTACTTGGCCGCTGCCGCTGCCCTGAGCACCACCTCGACTCTGGCTAACCTGCAGGCGCAGATTGCCAGCACCATCGGCACCTCCACCTCCGCGTTGGCCGCGACCGTGATCGCCACCTACGCCCAGCAGTCAGCCACGGCTGCCGCCGCGACGGCTGCTGCTGCCGCCGCTGCTGCGAACAAGGCGACGGTTGTCATGGTCGATGGCAGCACCTCCGGCATGCCTTCGGTCACCGACTATGGTCAGACCTCTGCCTACACGTTGACCTCTGGCGGTCTGGCTGCTGGTGCCACGACCGGGGCTCCCTCGGTTCTGACCCTGAACCTGGCCTCCACCACCGGGACGATCAGCGCCGCCAACCTGACTTCGCTCATGAGCACGAGCGCGGTGCCGACCGGTGCCACCGATCCCACGATCAACTTCAAGCTCTCCAACGTGCCGACCAGCTCCGGCACGGCGACGGTGACCCTGCTCCTGAAGGATGGTTCCTCCTCCACCTGGACCTCCGGTCAGCGTTCTCTGAGCGTTTCCTACAAGGTCAACTACTCTGGTGATGGCAAGACCCTGACCCTGACGGTTCCTGCCAGCAGCACGGCCAGCGTGACCTACTACAACAGCACGGCCACCTCGGCTTCGACCGCAACGCTGTCAAACGCGGTTGCCGATCAGCTGCTCGTCGTCAGCGGCGGCATCAGCAACAACCAGCAGAGTTCGACGTTGAAGGCGAAGATCTTTGCTCTGTTCACCAACTCGACCTTTGCCGCGCTCCTGAACAACGGTGCGACGGCTGCCGGCTCCTACTTCTACCAAGTGAAGGTTGTCGGTATGCCCCTGGGTTGGGATGCCAATGCCAATGGCACCATCGCCGACAGCGGCGATGGCCTGATTGATACGGTCCAGGGCACCTTCACGGTGAAGTAGTCCCGGGTCGTTCAGTACCTTCGTTCGGGTGTTTCGACGGGGGGCACGCTTTTGGCGTGTCCCCCGTCTCTTTTGATGGTGCTGTCAGAAGGAGTGCGTTCAAGACGCGCTCCTTTTTTCTTTGACAACAATCTTCTTTCGCATCCATGATCCCTCCCGCGAGTTGGGTGCATCAAGTGCGCGAGAGGATGGTTCTTTCAATGTGGTGCGTGCAGATTCCAGGTGGCCATTTGGATAAGGTTTCCCATACACGGCGCCGGGCCGTTGGTCGTTGTCGTCTTTTGTTTGGCGCGGCGGCCCTGCTCTTTTGGGTGGTGGGCAGTTTTTCTGGAACGGTCTTGGCTGCTCCGCTCGATGAGTTCCTGACCGCGCAGCGTGGCTATCCACCGATGCATGGCGAGTTCGAGGTCAGCCTGGATATGATGAACGGGACTATCGATTTTGCCGATATCCGGGGAGGCAATGCCACCTACGCAGGCACCAACGTAGGCGACTACAAGGGAGCGCACATTTCTGGTGGTATTGCCCTGACGCACCGTTTGTGGATTGATGGCTCGTTGTGGAACCGTGTCTTGCAGACGCCACAGGAGTCGATGGACATTTTCAGCTGGCACGCGGGTATACAGTATCAGATGACGGTGAATCTTGGTTACCTGCCAGCCTTGGCGGTCCGCTTCAGTGGTTGGGGGAACTCCGCCAAGGATGCCCGCAAGGGAACGTCGTCCTCTCTCGGCAATGTTCCGGTTAACGAAGTGGATGTTAAGAGTCCTGATGACAAACAAATGCAATTGGACTTGATCGGGACCTGGAATATCAGCGAGAAGGATACCGTTTCGCTGTTTGTCGGCGGCGGGACGAGTGATGTCAATTTCAAGGAGCTTTTCGCCAGCATGGGGAAAGGGTGCCAATACCGGGTCGGGTCTCCCTCCAGGTATGAATTGACTGGCGAACTTGTCTCGGGGGACCCTGGGGAGTGTCAGGTGTTGTCGTTTGATCTTAACAGCCCGACCCCCAAATATCCGGGGCCGGATATGTTCAGGATTCGGTATCAAGCCTCGTATTATCATATTGGTGGCATGTATCAATGGTTCAACGACGCGTGGCGGGTTCGCCTCGGAACCAGATACGAGAGGATCAGTCGGGATGGTGTGGATGATGATCTTCGGGATGCGGGTCTTCCGTCCTTCGATTCCAGTCTTACGGCTACCGGCGAGGTTGGTTACAAGGTATACAAAAGTTACGCCCTTTTCTTGCGTGCACAGGTCATGAACCACCAGCTTCTCGGCGAGATACCGTTTTCCTACAATCGGTTTACGTCATCGAAGTTTGACCAGCAATACGGTCTGGTGAACTTTGGCATCCAGGGCGGGTTTTGAAGGATACGTGATGACAGAGAAAGCCTTGGCAGGGGCGTTGCCCCCTGGTAGGATCCGAGGTCCGGTTCCGACTGCGAAAACGGTTCAGCATGCGTAGCAGACTTTGTCGAGTCATTCAAGTGGCCGTGCTCCTGTTGGTCTCCTCCGGCTTCGGTGGGGCGAAGGCGGAAGACCTCGGCGGGAACGACGCCCTGATGGGAGCGCTGCGGGCGAACCAGAAGCGGGCGGAGTTGCTTGGTACGGCCTCGGGGGTTCTTCCGGGTGGGTTGTCGGCTGCCCCCTTGAATGGCGAGCAGGGTGAAGGACAACCTGCTAGCTCCGCTGCCGACCAGAATCGGGAGCTGCATGATCTGATCAAGAGAAATCAGGAGCAGTCCGAGAATCCGCTCAGCCGTGTTCATCCTGCTCGCCTGCTTCCGCCGGAACCGGCTCCGCTCCCCAGACGGGGTAAGGTGGACGGAAAATCCCGGTTTTCCCAGGGACGCGGGAGTGGGCGCGACGAACTTTTTCCGGATGTGACGCGGGATGTTCTTCGAGACAGATTGCGCGATCAGGAAAAACCACCTGTACCGCAACCACTCAAACAGTTCGGCTACGACCTTTTTGAACGGGTTCCCTCGACCTTTGCGCCGGTAACGAATGTCCCGATACCCGCCGATTATATCGTTGGCCCCGGCGACACGATTCAGATACAGCTTACCGGGAAGGAGTTCAAAAATTTTGTCGCCAAGGTCAACCGGGATGGGATGATTGATTTTCCTGGTATTGGCCTTGTTCCGGTTGCGGGTGTTTCGTTTCTTGAGTTGAAGGGGTTGCTTACCGAGCGGGTCAAGGCTCAGCTGATCGGAATGGAACTCAGTCATGTGACGCTGGGAACCTTGCGCTCGATTCGCGTGTTCATCCTGGGTGACGTTCTGCGCCCCGGTGCTTTTACCGTGGGCGCTCTTTCCACCATGGTCAACGCCTTGTTTGCCAGCGGTGGCGTGACGCCAATGGGGTCGTTGCGCCGGGTCCAGCTGAAGAGAAAAGACCAGTTGGTGACGACGCTGGATCTTTACGATCTGCTTTTGGAAGGCAATGCCAACAACGATACCCGCCTGCAGGATGGCGACGTGCTGTTTGTGCCGCCGATTGGGTCCACGGTTGGTGTCGAGGGCGATGTACACCGCCCCGGCATTTTCGAACTGAAAGATGAAAAAAGCGTCCAGGAAGTCCTGAAAATGGCAGGTGGGTTTCTCCCTTCCGCCTTCAAGAAGGGTGTGCAGCTCGAACGCATCCAGGAGGGGAAAGGGCGGCAGATTCTGGCTTTGGACCTCAGCCGGGGTGCGTTGTCGAAGACTCGAGTTCAAAACGGCGATACCCTCCGTGTCCAGTCGGTTCTGGAGAAGATGGACGATGTCGTCACCCTCTCCGGTCACGTCGAGCGCCCGGGACCTTACCAGTGGCGACGGGGCTTGCGTTTGACTGATGTCATTCCTTCCGCCCGGGCCTTGCAAGAGAATCCGGACCTCGGCTACGTCTTGATCCGGCGCGAAATTGACGAGGGGCAGCGTTGGAAATTTTTGATCACCCGGCTTGATCAACCCCTTGCCAACCGTGCCTCTGCCCAAAACACTTTGCTCGAACCTCGTGACGAGATTTTGGTTTTGGGCCTTAACGAAGATCGGGCAAAAACTCTTGAACCCTGGATCACGGAGCTGCGGCGTCAGACACCGTCCGACCAGCTGGAACCGATCGTCGGTGTCGCCGGTAATGTACGCTATCCGGGGATCTATCCGTTCGCCCAGGGTATGCGCGTGTCGGAGCTCATCCGCTCTGCTGCGGAAACCCTGCCAGGGACCGACCTCGACTATGCCCTTTTGGTGCGCGTTCTGGACAAGGATGGCCGAATTGCTCCCTTCTCCGTGCGCTTGCGTGATCTGCTGGGTAACGAAGGGTCGCCGGGCGATATATTGGTCCGACCTGAAGACAGATTGCTCGTGTTTGCCAGCAGCAGTTACTTCGAGGAGTACGGTCGCAACCGCAGCCGCAAGGGGCTCTTCTTCCGTGATCTCAAATCCCCCGGGCAGGGTGAAGCACCGGATCGAAAAGTGGCCAAGGACTCAAAGCAGGGACCCTTCAGCGGGGCTGTGGATGTTACCTCGACGCGCATTGAGGAGTTCTACGCAAACCGGAATGCGCCCAAAGGCGAGACGGAGCGTGCCTCGGCCGCGCAGCGCGTGGACCCCTCGCCTGGTCGTGGCTACAGTGGAGGACCTCTCGGGCGCGACGGCTTGTCGGAAGAGCAACGCCTGTTGCTGTTGAGACAGGGTAAGGGTGGGGATGGGTACCCTGATGCGGCGGATGCGGAACCGGATGTCCCCGTCGAACAATCCTCCTTCGGTCAGTTCAACCAGCGTGAGCGCTTCAAGCAGTTCCGTAAGGACGTAGCCGCGCTTCCGGCGTTCATGACCGGCACTCCGATCAAGGAGGAGGCCGGGATCATGCCGAAGGACAAGGAGGAGAGCAGTACGCCGAGCAAGGAGGATAGGATGAAATTCTCCTTCCTCAGGGTGCCGGTCAATTCACCCGAGCTGGCCGATCACTTCTATAACTGGTCACAGCGTACCCGCGAAGGGTTGTTGAAGCCGGTTCTGGACCAGCTGCAGGCCCAGGCGACGTTTTCGCAGCCCTCCCGCATCGTGTCGGTTGCGGGCATGGTGCGTTTTCCAGGGAAGTACCCCCTGGAGGAGGGCATGCATATCAGCGACCTCATTCGTGCTGGCGGCTGGATGGCGGAGCCAGCCTACTCCCTGGACGCGGAGGTTACCCGCTACTTCGTTATCGATCAGAAAAACCGGGAAATCAAGCATCTGAAGGTTGTTCTCGGCGACGTTCTTTCCGGTGCGCCCTCTGCTGACTTTAGTCTGCAACCGTTTGACTCGCTGACAATCAAGCCCATTCCAAACTGGACCGACACCATGCAGCAGGTTTCGGTGCAAGGAGAAGTTCGTTTTCCAGGCGTCTATCCCGTGCGCAAGGGGGAAACGCTTAAGCAGTTGATCGAGCGTGCCGGGGGACTTACGGAGTTTGCGTTTCCGGAAGGGGCAATCTTCCTGCGCGAGGACCTGAAGGACAGGGAACGCAAGGAGATGGAGGCATTGGCCCACCGACTGGAGGGAGAGGTGGTCAAGTACTCCCTGATGCATTCGCGGTCTTCCTTTAATGCCGATGCCCCCAACAGCCGGGGCATGGCCGTGGATCCGACGGTTCTCAATACCATGCTGGCTCAACTCAGGAACGCTCGACCGCAGGGACGGTTGGCCATCGACCTGCCGGCCATTTTGACCGGGGCCGAGGTTGACGAGAACAAGGCCAAGGAATCCACTGATGCGTCGGGATTTTTCTGGGAATCGAAGAAGAGTGCCGCCGTTTCTCTGCGCCTGCGGGATGGTGACCAGATCCTCCTGCCCCAAAAGAGTAGCGAGGTGACGGTGCTGGGTGAGGTCAACTACCCGACTTCGCATCAGTTCAGACCGGGCAAGTCGCCGGAAGAGTACGTCAGTCTGAGTGGCGGTTTCAGCAATGGCGCGGACAAGGATGCCATCTATATCGTCAAGGCCAATGGGCAAGTCATTCCCAGAAACGCCGGGGGCGGTGTTTTTGGCTCGGCATGGTTCAATGCCGGGAGTGGCGTTGCCGTGAGCGCGGGGGACACGGTTGTTGTTCCCCTGAAGACCGACCAGGTCGAGGCTTTGCAGTTTGTGAAGGAAATTTCGACCGTTCTTTACAACTTAGCCATCACCACCGCCGGCATCAAGCAGGTCGGGGTGCTGAAGTGATGTTTCGGCGGCCATGAGCACCTCCCGCCGTGCGCGCGTGTTTGCCCAGTTGCCGTGGATGCTGCTCGGAATGATGGGCGCCTTTGCCCTGGGCGTTGTCGCCCTGCGTCACGGGGAGACGGTCAATGCCCTGTGGATCGTTGTGGCGGCGATCTCCCTTTACGTGGTCGCGTACCGTTACTACGGCCTTTTTATCGCCGGTCGAGTCATGGGCGTCGATCCCGACCGCCCTACTCCGGCTGTTCGCAAAAACGATGGCCTGGACTTTGTTCCTACCAATAAATATTTCCTTTTCGGGCATCACTTTGCGGCCATTGCCGGGGCCGGGCCCCTGGTCGGCCCGGTGCTTGCCTCGCAAATGGGCTACTATCCGGGGATGATGTGGTTGATTTTTGGCGTCATTCTCGCCGGGGCGGTGCAGGATTTCATGATCCTCTTCATCTCCGTCCGCCGGGATGGTCGTTCCCTGGGGGAGTTGATCAAGTCGGAGATGGGGGAGATTCCGGGCGTGGTTGCCTTGTTGGGGACCTTTATGATCATCGTCATTCTGCTGGCCGTGCTGGCGTTGATCGTGGTCAAGGCGCTGGCCGAGAGCCCCTGGGGAACCTTCACCGTTGCGGCGACGATGCCGATAGCCGTGTTCATGGGCATCTACATGCGTTTTTTGCGCCCCGGTCGCATCGGCGAGGTTTCGTTGATTGGTTTTTTGTTGCTTGTGGTGTCGGTGATTGTCGGCGGGCAGGTGATGCAAAGTCCGGCCTGGGCGCCGCTTTTTACCTTCAGCGGCCGGGAGTTGACCTGGATGCTGATCGCCTATGGTTTTCTCGCCTCGATCCTGCCGGTATGGCTTCTTCTGGCCCCGCGGGACTACCTCTCGACCTTCCTCAAGATTGGTACCATCGCGGTCCTGGGAATTGTCATTCTCTTCGTTGCTCCGCCGATGAAGATGCCGGCCTTGACCCAGTTTACCAACGGGAGTGGCCCGGTGTGGTCGGGCGGGCTTTTCCCCTTCCTTTTTATCACGATCGCTTGTGGCGCGGTCTCCGGTTTTCATGCCCTCATCGCCTCGGGAACGACGCCGAAGATGCTCGAAAACGAGTCGCACGCCTGTTTCATTGGCTATGGCGGCATGCTCATGGAGGCCTCGGTGGCCGTGATGGCCCTGGTCGCGGCGGGTTGCATTGAACCTGGTGTCTATTTCTCCATGAACAGCCCTGCGGCCATCCTCGGACCAACCGCCGATCATGCAGCACAGGCTATCGCCCAATGGGGGTTTGTCATCACCCCGGAGATGATCCAGCAGACCGCCGCCGAGGTTGGCGAGAAGACCATCCTTTCTCGCACCGGGGGCGCCCCGACCCTGGCTGTGGGCATGGCCACGCTTTTTTCCCAGCTCCTGGGGGGCAAGGAGACGATGGGCTTCTGGTACCATTTCGCGATCCTCTTCGAGGCCCTTTTCATCCTCACCGCCGTCGATGCCGGAACCCGGGTTGGTCGTTTCATGTTGCAGGACCTCCTCGGGTACGTTCTCCCTTCGTTCAAGCAGACCTCCTCCTGGGGTGGCAGTCTTGTCGCGACGACAATTTGCGTGGGGGCATGGGGCTATTTTCTCTATCACGGGGTGATGGATCCTTTTGGGGGAATCAATACCCTGTGGCCTCTTTTTGGTATCGCCAATCAGATGCTCGCGAGCATGGCCCTCATCCTGGCGACCGTCGTCCTCTTCAAGATGAAGCGACAGCGCTACGCCTGGGTCACCGCCTTGCCCACCCTGTGGCTTCTGACGAGTACTCTGACCGCGGCCTGGCAGAAGGTTTTTCATCCGGATCCCAGGATTGGCTTTTTGGCCCATGCCGTCCGCTTTCAGGAGGCGTTGGCGAAGCATACCGTCCTTTCCCCGGCCAAGAGTGTGGAACAGATGCAGCAAGTCATTCTCAACGATCGGGTAGATACGGCGCTGGCGGTGTTGTTTGTCTCCGCAGTGTTTGTCGTTTTGGGTTTTGGCATACGTTCCTGCCTTCTGGCCTGGCGCAGTGAGCACCCTACTGCCAGAGAGCTGCCGGAGGAAGATCCACGGCTTGCATGCGGATAGGGTTCTCGACTGTGCGGCACCGTTGGCAACAGGTTTGGGCGTGGATTGGCCGCGGGGCGAGGCTCATGGTCGGTGTGCCGGACTACGAGGGGTATGTGCGTCGACAGCGGGAGCGTTTTCCAGATGGACCTGTTCTCAGTTATGCAGCCTTCATTCAGGATCGGCAGGAGGCGCGCTATGGGCGGCGTGACGGCTGTGTCCGTCGCTGCTGCTGAACGTCCTGCCCTGATGTCCCTCCAGCATCGGGAGCGTGTTGTCGCCCCGTGGCTGTGTCTTGATCTGGAATTGGCGTGACCCGCTTCCTCGGGGGGGGATTTTCTCCCGCCGGAGGCCCGACGATGCCGACCAGGAGCGGCACAATGTAAAGATTTGCCAAGATCACCTGTTCGCTATTTTAAGCGCGGATGGGTTGTGGCAGGATAGCGCGCGGGGTGCCTTTCGGGTGGAAGGCACCTGGGGTTGGTTGTTCCTTGGTGTTGGGACCTCGATGTCGCCCTGCTTTCTTCCGCTTCTGCCATCCTTCCGTGTTTTACACTTCCGAGATTGTATTTCAACCACAACGAGGATGATTAAGTCATGCCCAACCTTCGCAGCGGGTCGCGTGTTTCGCACCGAACTCTGATCTCCACATTGGTCTTTGGTGCGGCGAGTGTGGCCCTTTATTTGGCCTTGTTTGTTTTTTCCAACGACCTGACCGAGATGGCCTCGCTGGTTCGCCAGGGACACAAGGGATACGTAGCCGTTCCCATCCTTATTGCCCTTGTTTTTTCCTTTATTCACGGGGCTTTTACGAGTCACTTTTGGGACATGATGGGCCTCAAGGCCAGGAAGTAGTGGGGGGGGAGGACAATGGAATCAGTTCAATTTATTGATTTAACAACCACCTCTACCGTGGCCCTGTTTCTGGTCGGGTTTGTTGGCGGCATGGTCAGCGGTTTCATTGGCTCTGGTGGGGCTTTTGTGTTGACCCCGGCCATGATGACCATGGGCGTGCCGGCGATCGTGGCGGTGGCGAGCAACATGGCCCATAAATTTCCGAAGGCCCTGGTTGGGGCTTATAAACGCAATAAATATGGACAGGTGGATGTCAAACTTGGCGTCGTCATGGGCATCTTCGCCGAGGTCGGGGTGATCATTGGCAAGCATGTCATGGTTCACATCCGTGAGACGTTTGGGACGGTGGGAACCAACCTGTATGTTTCGTTCGTATTTGTGGTGGTTTTGGCCATCGTCGGCGGGCTTGTCCTGCGCGATGGCATGGCGGAAAAACGCGGTCTGGCCGAAACTCAGAAGCCTCCGACCAACGAGCTGACGCCGCTTGCCCGCTGGGTGCGTAGCATCCGGGTCCCGGGTACCATGCTTCACGTGAAAATTATCGATGCGCACGTCTCCTTTTTGGTGTTGATTCCCCTGGGTATCGCCACTGGCATGCTGGCGGCGACCATTGCGGTGGGCGGTTTCATTGGTGTGCCATCGATGATGTATTTTATCGGTCTGCCGGCCCTGATGGCTAGCGCCACGGAGTTGGTGATCGCCTTCGTCATGGGCTTGGGGGGGAGCATTCTCTATGC
This sequence comes from Magnetococcales bacterium HA3dbin3, assembly GCA_002753495.1. GTDB lineage: Bacteria > Pseudomonadota > Magnetococcia > Magnetococcales > DC0425bin3 > HA3dbin3. Next base: position 14,717 of record PEAJ01000002.1, read on the forward strand.
CCTCGACGGATCGGTCGATATCAGGCTCTCCATGATCATTCTTGCCGGTTCGTTATTTGGTATTCAGATCGGTGCCATTGGAACGACCTACGTGAAGGATTACGTCGTAAAATTTGTCATGGCGGCGATCATGCTTCTCGTGTTAGCCAGCCGCTTCTTCTACATTCCGGGTTATCTGTCGGATCTACGCTTGATCCCCGCGCTTGAGAAGGGCACTATCAAAACGTTGAACGCCGTCGGCGACGGTACGTTGGGCTTTGCCCTGCTGTTCGGGGCGGTGATGATCCTGCAAGCTCTTTATCGGGGGATTCGGGAACATCGTCAGACCACTGAGGCGATGGAAACAGCGACCCTCACCCCGGCCTTGGCGAGTGTGGGTCTCGTGGGACAGCTTTCCCCCTTTGGCCGGTTTGAACGTTTCCTGCTTGCGAGCGATGGTTCCGAATTCAGCGCCGCGGCGGTTCGGGAAGGCACGAATATGGCCAAGCGGTGCGGTTCCCACATGCATGTCATGTCCCTGGTGGCGAGCGGGGCTGAGTATGGGGGCCTTGGAGAGTCTATCCTCAAGCAGGAGATAGCCATGGCCAGTGCCCACCTCGACGATATCAAGGGACAGGCTGGCGCCGCTGGCGTTGCCTGTGAGACCCACGTCGTGCATGGGCAGGTGGTAGACCGAGAAATTCTCTCCATGGCGGAGAAGTTGACGGCCGATCTTATCGTCATGGGCAGACGCGGACGTCGGGGTTTGGCACGGATGATGTTGGGGCAAGCCACCGCCAATGTCATTGGCAGGGCGAATTGTAACGTGTTGGTCGTGCCAAGGGCTGCCCATATCGAAGGCCGGCACATCGTTTTGGCCACTGACGGGTCGCGTTATGCGGATGCGGCCGCGCTCACCGCTGGGGAGTTGGCGCGGCGTTGCAATACCCCGGTTACCGTGGTCTCTGTGGTGAATCCCGAGGATGCCGCCGGGCGGCGCGCCGACACCGAACAGATCGTCAATCGGGTGGTCAAGCACTTGGCGAACGAAGGGGTTAAAGTTGAGGGCCGGGTGCTGGAGGGGCGCGCCGATGCCTGCATCATCGAAGTTGCTCAGGAAAAGAACGCCGACCTGATCGTCGTCGGCAGTCACGGCCGTACCGGGCTCGAGCGCATTCTCGTCGGCAGCACCACCGAGCGCATTCTGAACGGCACCTCGTGCGCGGTCTTTGTGGTCAAGGGCGGGTGATTTTTTCCCCCTGATTGCGCTTTCTTTGTTCCCGGGAGGGTGTTGGGTGGGCGAGGCCGTGCCCACCCAACCTTGACCGGAGGAGATGGCGGACCCCGGCCGGGAGATGGCGGGGGGCTCTCCTCCCCGTCTATCCGTGGCTTCCCGCGGCCCCGGGGCGTTCGTCCGTTGTCGCCGGTGACCCCTCCTCCACCCATCCGGCAAGTTCCTCGCGCACGAGGGCGGACAAGGCGGCGATCCAGGCCGGGTGATCGTTCAGACACGGGACGAAGTGAAACGCCTTGCCACCGGCGCGAAAGAAAAGGGCGCGCCCCTGGACGTTGATCTCTTCGAGGGTTTCCAGGCAGTCGGCGACAAACCCCGGACAGACCACCAGCAGGGAACGAACCCCCTCCGCCGGCAGACGTGCGAGGAGAGTTGTCGTTGCCGGCGACAGCCAGCGCTCGCGGCCGAAACGGGACTGGAAAGCGAGGTGCCAGTGTTCCCTAGGCAGGTTGAGTTCCTCCGCGAGCAGACGGGCTGTCTCTTGGCATTGGGCGGCATAGGGGTCACCCTGGTCGACGTGACGTTGCGGCAGCCCATGGAAAGAGAAGAGAATATGCGGCGTATCGGCCTCTGTCTCCCGGCAGGCGGTCAGGGCTTCCTGTACCCGCGTCGCCAGGGCCTGGATGTAGGATCGTCGTCGGTAAAACGGCGCAGCGACGCGCAAGGCGGGTTGAAAACGGTGCGCGGACATGGCATCCATCACGACGGATAGGGTCGAACCGGTGGTGGCAGCGGCATACTGAGGATAAAGGGGGAAAACAAGCAGACGTTCGACGCGTGCTGCGATGATCTCGTGCAGAGCTGCAGTCAGGGCGGGACGACCGTAACGCATCGCGAAGGTGCAGCCCACCCCGGCAGGGAGGGTCGCGGCGACGGCCTGATTCTGGGTGCGCGTGTAGTGCAGCAGGGGCGAGACGCCATCCGGACGCCAGATTTGTCGATAGAGGGCGGCCGAACGGGCGGGGCGCGTGCGCAGGATCACCCCGTGCAGCAGTGGCAGCCAGAGCGGACGCGGCATATCCACCACCCAGGGATCGGAGAGGAATTCGCGCAGATACGCGCGGACGTCGGGGGTTGTTGGCGCGTCGGGGGTCCCCAACTGGGTAAGCAGGACGGCGATGCCGCTCACGATCCAACCTCCTGGCCTGGCGCACCCCGCCCGTTTCGCCGGGTGTCGGGGGGCAGACTGAAATTGAAGAGGATGCCGTGAAAGAGAAGATCACGCCGCGCATCATGATCTCGGCGACGCGGAAAAGCTCCGGGAAAACGCTCTTGACCCTGGGGTTGGCTGCCCTTTTGACACGACGTGGTGTCAAGGTCCAAACCTTCAAGAAGGGACCCGACTTCATCGACCCGAAATGGCTCACGGCCGCCACCGGTCGTCCTTGCGTCAACCTGGATTTTTACATCATGGGCGGGGATAAAATCCACGGCTTGTTCCAGGAGGGGGCCTTTGGGGCCGATCTTTGCTTGGTCGAGGGCAACCATGGCCTGTTCGATGGTCAGGACCCGGAAGGGGGGGATTGCAGTGCCGCGCTGGCGCGTTGGCTGGAGACCCCGGTGGTGCTGGTGGTGGATTGCCGCAATCTGGCGCGCAGCATCGCCCCCCTGGTATGCGGTCACCTGCATTTTCCCGGCGGTGAGGTGATCGTCGGTCTGATCCTCAATAATGTGGCGACCCCGCGTCAGGAGGGTCGTTTGCGTGCGATTCTGGAGCGCTACTGCCCCTCGCCCATTCTTGGTGTTCTGCCGCGATCGGAGGCGATGGTGATTCATGAACGCCACCTGGGGTTGACCCCGACCGAGGAAGGCAGTGGACTGGAACGCACGATCGACCAGGTAACCGCACATGTGGAGCGACACCTGGACCCGGAGGTGATCCTGAAACTGGCGCGCCAGGTTGCCCCCCCGACCTGGCGTGCCCCCTCCCCTCTGTCCGCGACCACCGCCGCGGGGTTGGCTCGACCCCGCGTTCGGGTCGGGTTTGCGGCCGATCGTGCCTTTCACTTCTACTACCCGGAAAATCTCCAGGCCTTGCGCCAGCAGGGGGTGGATTTGGTCCCTTTCAACCTGCTGGAGGATTCTACCCTGCCGCCGGTCGATGGTCTGTTCATTGGCGGTGGATTTCCAGAGATGTTCATGGAGCCCCTGACCGCCAATCGGCCGATGATGCAATCCCTGCAACAGGCCTCCCTCCGTGGCATGCCCATCTACGCCGAGTGCGGTGGTCTTATGGTATTGGCCGAGTCCCTGCGTTGGGGATCCCTCGGACTGCCCATGGCCGGGGTTTTGCCGATCGACGTGACCATGGAGAAACGTCCCCAGGGGTATGGCTACATGGAGATCGAGGGAACTGGTCACGCGCCCTGGCCGCCTCCGGGTGAAATCGTGCGTTGCCACGAGTTTCACTATTCGCACATCACCCGGATTGGTCATGGGGTGCGCTACGCTTATCGCGTGCGCCGCGGCACTGGCATCGATGGTCAGCACGATGGCATGCTCTATCGCAATGTTCTGGCTTCTTACGCCCATATTCACGTCGTTGGTGCCCCGGCGTGGGCGGAACACCTTGCCCGCTTTTGGCGTCACGGCGCCTTGGGAGGGTGAAAAGCTCCACGCGGGTCATTTTTGGCCTTGTTCTAATATTATCAAATCGTGATATCCTGATATTCAAGCTTTCAGGCGGGGGGTCGAACTCAACCGCTGCCGGGTCGGTTTTGTGGCCAGGCGCGGCCGTGCCGTGGGGGGGAGGCCTCTTCGGGTCCCGTTCGTTACCGGAAGGAGTTTGGACAGCAATGAAACTCGCGGTTCTCATCTACGAAGGTCCGTACAATCACGAAGCCTCTGACAGCGCCTACAACTTCATCCAGGCCGCCCTGGCCAAGGGGCATGAAATCCGGGGAATTTTTTTCTACCATGACGGGGTCTACAACGTGACCAAGCTGATGGAGCCCCCGCAGGATGATCGTCACATTGCCAATCGCTGGTCGGAGCTGGGGGCCAAGGGGATCGACATTGTCGTTTGCATTGCCGCGGCCAAGCGGCGCGGGATTGTCGACGATGTGCTCGTTCCCAACGTGCGTATCTCGGGTCTTGGCCAGCTCACGATGATGGCCATCGAGGCGGAACGCCTGGTGTCTTTCGGGGATTGAAACGGGAAGGGGAGTAAAGAGATATGGCCGGCGATGTCAAAAAAATCATGTTCACCGTGCGCAAACCGCCGCATGGTAGTATTTATGTCTACGAAGGGCTGGAAGTGAAGTTGATCATGGCCGCCTACGATGCCGACATCTCCGTCGTCTTCCTGGATGACGGGGTCTACGCCATGAAAGCGGGGCAGGACACCAGCAAGCTGGGGATCAAGGGGTTCGAGAAGACCTACGGCGTTTTGGTCGACTATGAAATCAGCAAGGTGTTTGTCGATCGGCAGTCGATGGAGGAGCGTGGTCTCACCGAGGAGGATCTGCTTGTCATCGGCGAGGACGAGGAGACCGAGGAGCCGGTCCGGCCGAAGATGATTGATTCGGCCGAGATTGCCGCGATGATGGCCGAGCAACACAATATCCTCTGCTTTTGACTTGAATCCGCGCGAAGGGAATACTGATCATGCTGCATACCGTCAATAAATCTCCTTTTCAGAACAGCACGCTGGAGAGTTGTTTGCGCTTTGTGCGGCCCGGCGATGCGCTCCTGCTGCTGGAGGATGGGGTCATCGCGGCGGCGGCCGGCACCGCCAAGTCTGGTCTGATCGAGGGGGCGTTGAAGAAGAACTTGAGCGTTTATGCCATCGATGCCGATCTCAAGGCTCGGGGTCTGACCACCCTGACCAAGGGGGTACAGGTTACCGACTACGCCGGATTTGTCGATCTGGTGGAGAAGTTCACGATGCATGCCTGGCTGTGAACCTTGGCCCAGAGGGTGTGCCGTCTTGTTCGTTGCGGGTCTCCGAAGAGAAGCCGGTCTCGCTGCGTCGGGATGGTCGGTTCGGTGGTGGTTGCGCATGAGGAGGGGTTGATGTGGTTTTGCTACGAACAGTCGTGATCGTGTTGGCGCTCCTCGTGGTTGGGGCCGCCCAGGCCGATGACCACGCCGCCAGCACCCATACCGGTACCGGCACGAACGATGCCGCCAACGACCTGCTCCTGGCCAACGGTGCCGTCCGTTTGCAGAAACCCAAGGGGGATGCCTGTATTCGCCCGACCGAGTGGATGCGGCGCAACCATATGGACTTCCTGATGCATAAGCGGGCGGTGACCGTTCGGGAAGGGGCGCGCGTTCGCAGCGAGAGCCTGTTGCAGTGTCAGGGTTGTCACCCCAGCCGGGAGCAGTTCTGCGACCGGTGCCACGACTACGTGGGTGTGGAACCAAACTGCTTCGAGTGCCACGTTTACCCGGAATGATCGCCAACAGCAGGGACAAGAAACCATGACGATGGATAGAAGAACGGTTCTTGGAGTGGGCGGCGCGGCTGCCGTCGGCGTCCTGTTGGCGCCGGGCATCCACCTCATCGCGGCCCCTCCCAACGAAACGACGGCCACCGGCGCCAATCGCTGGGCGATGCTGGTGGACATCAACCTGTGCGCCTCGGAGTGCACCGCCTGTCTCGATGCCTGCCGCCGGGAGAACAACGTCCCCCTGTTCGGGGATCCGGCGCGAGACATCCACTGGATCCGCAAGGTGGAGGTTCAGGACAAGGATCGGCGCCGCCCCCCTTTCAGCATCCCCATGTTGTGCAACCATTGCGAACATCCTCCCTGCGTCCACGTCTGTCCGACGTCGGCTTCCTTCATCCGCAAGGATGGCATCGTCCTGATCGACGAGCACCGCTGCATTGGTTGTCGCTACTGCATGATCGCCTGTCCCTACAAGGCGCGCTCCCTGGTTTACTTTCCGACCAAATTTCCAAAAGGGGGCAACCCCCGGGTGCCGATCCGGGCCAAGGGGGTGGTGGAGAAGTGTACCTTCTGCGTGCATCGCGTTGACGACGGGCAGATTCCGGCCTGTGTCGAGGCGTGTCAGCAGTCGAGCAAGGGTGCCATGCTGTTCGGCGACATCAACGACCCACAGTCCGAGATCTCCCAACGGGTGAAAACCCTGAGGACCGAAACCATTCGGGCCGACCTGGGCTTGAAACCCCATGTTCACTATCAGGGATTGTAGGGACGCGCCATGATCAGCAACTACACCGTCATCGAAGGGAAATCCTTCCGCTACTGGATCCTTCTCGGCATCCTCGGGGGCGTCTTTCTCCTGGGACTGGGTGCCTTTGTCTACATGGAGGTTTTTGGTCACGGCGTCAGCAACATGAACAACCAGGTGGTCTGGGGGACGCCACACATTTTTGCCATTGCCCTGTTGGTCATGGCCTCGGGTGCCCTCAACCTTGCCTCCATGGCCACGGTGTTCGCCGCCAAGCACTACAAGCAGTTTCGTCGCTTTTCCGCCTTCACCGCCATCGTCTTGCTGGTGGGGGGGTTGGCGGTGTTGCTGCTTGACCTCGGGCGGCCTGACCGGCTCCTGTTGACGATGATTCACATGAACTTCCGCTCCATGTTCACCTGGAACGTCTTCCTCTACTCCGGTTTCACGGTTCTCTGTTTTCTTTACCTGTGGTCGATGTTTGAGCATGAAAAGTATGTCAAGATCGCCGGCAGCGCGGCTTTCATGGGGCGTTTGATCCTGACGACGGGTACCGGGTCAATTTTTGGCGTCATCCATGCCCGCGAGGTGTTTCACTCCGCCATCACCGCGCCCACCTTCATCGCCGTTTCCCTGACCTCGGGTACGGCGGTTTGTTTGTTGCTGCTTGTCGGGACGTTTCACTACACCGGTCGCGAGATGGACACACGCCTGGTCCAGGGCATGCGTAACATGCTCACCTTTTTCACCATGCTCGTGCTCTATTTATTCGTGGTGGAGAAGTTTACCAAGTTCTACTCTCCCGCCTACTACGACGTGGAGAACTGGGTTTTGAGTGGCCCCTACAGCGGGCTTTATTGGGGTGGTGTCATCATTCTGGGTTTGTTGGCGCCGCTGGTTATCTTGTTCAATCCGCGCTCTGGCAACAGCACGGGTGGCGTCCTGACGGCGGCGGCCCTTGCCATCGTTGGCGAGTTTGCCTTCATTGCCCATGTCCTTATTGCCGGCCAGGCTTACCCCTTGCAGCTCTTTCCCGGGCATGAGATTTCAAGCGTCTTCCTGGACGGGCAGTCGGCGGTTTATGCTCCGAGCCTGGTCGAGATTCTTCTCGGACTTGGCGGGGTTGCCCTGGCGGGTCTTCTCTATTTGCTTGGGATCCGTTTTTTCCGTCTTCTGCCCAAGGTGGCCGTGGCTCCGGACGACTGGCACCCCTGGAATCCCTGACCAGTCTGGTCTTTGCGCGATCTCTTCGGTTGTGGCACGATCCCCCCTTTCGCCGCGCGGGAGGGGGGATTGCTTTTCCGGGTGGTGCGGGACAGGGATCGGACATCCCTTTCCCCCCTTTTTTTTCGTATTTGGAAGGCGGGGTTTTCCTGGAACGTTGTGGCGGGGGTGGGCAAAGGGGATGCTTCCGTGCAATAATCGCCGCCTCGCGGTGGGGAGAGCGATTGGCGGGTCCGGATTGCGCGGGGGGTGGTGCGGGTTCTCCCCCTCGATCGGTGCGGCGAGGTGATTCCAGTTCCAGATCAAGATGGCAACGAGGCTTACAACGCGTGAGCGACGAGACGGTACGTGTTTGCACGGCGAGGAGCGAACAAGGCAGCCAACGAACTTGCCGCTTGATATGGAACTGGAATGAGGGGTTCGATGCCGGCGGAGGTTAGCATGGTGCGGTGGGATTTCAAGCGGATCCGTTCCCGATCCCTCGGCGGCATCGCCAAACTCCTGAATGTGATTTTGGTGCTGGCCATCTCCTACACCTGCTCCGAGGTCGTCATCGACTGGATGAGCGGTTCGGGTGGCAGGGAGAACAAGCCCCAATCCCCCAATGCGGGCGATAAATCGGGGGGAAAGGGTATCGACGCCGCGCGTTCCGGTCGGCGGGAAACCTTGGCTGGCCTGACGCTCTTTGGCGGCAAGGCCGGGGTGGTGATCGGGGAGAACGGCGCCGACCTCCCGGGCGAGACTGGCAGCCAGGGGTTGCCGGAGACCAAACTTGAAATTCAGCTTATCGGGGTTGTCTTCTCTGGAGACCCCGGGAGTGGTGGCCGCGCCCTCATCAAGACCGGGCCCGAGGAGGAGAAGTCCTACCGCGTTGGCGATCGCATTGCCGGTGGCCCCAAAATCAAGGAAATTCTGTTCGATCACGTCATCCTCGAACGTGACGGGCATCGGGAGATCCTGCGCCTGCCGCGCTCCTTGCTGACTGTGGAGCAGCTTTCCCCCCGCAAAAAATCGCAATCCCCAACCGCCCAGGTTGCGGCGCGGCAGGGCGCGACCAGCAGTGGCCCGAAGGATGCGCTGCGCCGGTTGCGCGATCTCCTGCGCCTCAGTCCGGATTCTGTTCTGGAGATGGTGCGCATCGATCCCTATTTCAATGGGGGGACCTTCGAGGGGTTCAAGCTTTTTCCGGGCAAGGATCCCGAGTACTTGAAACAGTTCGGGTTGGAAAATGGCGATATCATCATTGAGGTCAACGACGTACGCATGACCGACCCCCTGAAGGGGATGGAGGCGATGGCCCAGCTGGCCGCCGCCGATACCATTCACTTGCGGGTGAAGCGGGGGGCGGATATCATCCCCTATGAATTTTCCCTTGATCGGTAACGATTTCCAGATACCAGTGCGGATGACGTATGCTGAAGCCTATTTCCGGTGCACGATGGCGGTGGGGGGTGATCCTGGTTTTCCTGGTGGCGCTCTCCTGGTCTCCCGGGCCGGTTGTGGCGTCGGTGGCGAAGTACACCCTGAACCTGCAAGGGGCCGAACTCCGCACCCTCATCGAAACGGTCTCCGAGGCCACGGGCCGGAATTTCATCCTCGATCCGAGCGTCAAGGGCAAGGTGACGGTGGTCTCCTCGCAACCGATGACCGCGGAGGAGCTTTATCAGGTTTTCCTCTCCATCCTTGAGGTGCATGGTTTCATCGCCGTGCCCTCCGGTACGGCGATCAAGATCATTCCGGACAACAAGATCAATTTTAGCAGCCTGCCCGGCGACGAACGCAAGCCCGACTCGACCGCCCCGGGTGGCGAGACCATGGTGCGCATCTTCCCGCTGAAACACGTCGACGCCGGTCGGCTGCTGCCGGTGTTGCGACCGTTGGTTTCACCCAAGGGGTTTGCTTCCGCCGTCGAGGGAAGCAACATGCTGGTTGTTTCCGACTATGCCAACACGATTGGACGCTTAGACCACATTCTGCAACGCGTCGACAAACCGGCAACCGGTGCCGTCGAGGTGATCGCCCTGGAACACGCCTCGGCCACCGACATCCTGCGGGTTTTGCAAAGCCTGGAAGGACCGGCGGCGCGTGGGGGCTCCTCGGCCGCATCCACCGCCGGTGCCGCCCTGCCACCGCCCACCTTTGCCGCGGATGAGAGGACCAACAGCATCCTCCTGAACTGTGACAAGGAGACCCGGATCCGCCTGCGCACCCTGGTTGCCCACCTCGATACGCCGGTCGATATCGTTGGCAATACCCAGGTGGTTTACCTGCGTTACGCCAAGGCCGAGACGATGGTCAAGGTCCTGTCCAGCATCGGCGAGGACTACATGAAGCGGGCCAAGGGAGGCGTGGCTGGTGGTGGTGGCGGTGGCGGCGGCGGCGGAGGTGGCGGCGGAGGTGGCGGGGGTGGCGAGGGCGCCAGTTCCGGGCGCAGCGCGGTTAATGTCCAACCCTTCGAGAGCGCCAATGCCCTGGTGATTACGGCGCCACATGACCTCCTGCGCACCATGCGCACGGTCATTGAAAAGCTTGACGTGCGCCGGGCTCAGGTGCAGGTGGAGGCGATCATCGCCGAAATCACCACCGACAAGGCCGCTGAATTTGGCGTCCAGTGGAATCACGTTCCCGCCGATGTGAAAGGGATTGCCGCTGCCACCAACTTCAACACCAAAAGCAATCAGGGGATTATCAGCCTGGGCGGTTCCTCCGGTGGGGCCCCGAACCTGACCCAGCTCGGCAGCGGCCTGAGTCTGGGGTTCCTCAACGGCACCTCGACCATCCTCGGGACGCAGTTTGTCAACCTGAATGCCCTGTTGCGTGTCTTGCGCAGCGATACCTCGACCAACATCCTGCAGACGCCGACCGTCGTCACCATGGACAATGAGGCGGCGGAGATCATCGTCGCGGAAAACGTGCCGTTTGTTACCGGCAGCTACACGACCACCAACAGCGTCGTTTCCAGCCCCTTCCAGACCATCCAGCGCGAAAACGTTGGCTTGATTCTCAAGGTGACACCGCAGATCAACGAAGGCAACGCCATCCGCCTGGATCTCAAGCAGGAACTCTCCGATGTCAAGGATACCCCGACCACGGGCGCACAGGGCGTGGTCACCAATACGCGTTCAATCAAGACCGCGGTCATGGTCGACGATGGGCAGATCCTGGTGTTGGGAGGGTTGATCCGTGACAACCAGCAAAAGAGCAGCGAACGGGTCCCGATTTTGGGCGATATCCCGATTCTGGGACAGCTCTTCCGCTACGACTCAAGCAGCAGTGGCAAGACCAACCTGGTGGTCTTCATGCGGCCGACCATTTTGCGCAACGCCGAGGATGGCAACCAGGTCACCCGCGGCAAATACAAGTCCATCCGGGATCGGCAGCTCGCCATGCCCACGAACACCGGACTCATGAGCCTCGGGGATGATACCCCGGTCCTGCCCGATATCCAGAGGTATTTGAACGTTGCCAAGGCGCCGTCCGAGGGTGCTTATGGCTTGGCACCCGAGGCGCGGAGGCTTGTTCCTCTCCCCTCTCCGCCGCCACCAGCCATCCCCGAGGGGGCGCGCGAGGAGTTTCCCGCCAGCGTGCCTCGGGGAAGTGTCGTCACTGCTCCTTCCGCAAGTGGTGGGGCGGCGTTTGGGCCAGGGGTGTCTGACACGGAAGGGGGCAGTGCCCCCACCGTCGCCGCGCCCCGGAGCGGCGCACCGTTCTCCCAGGCCCGGGAGGGTCGCCTGGAACGAACTTCTATCGCGCCGTCGGGCCAACCTCGGGATAGCCACCAGGATGCCCGTGATTACCTTGATTGAGCGACCGATGCATGTCAGCAGCCACGCCTGAACCGGTCTCCCCGCCTTCCTCTTCGTTGCAGGCGGTTGCCACCGTCCTCTCCTTCGCCTTTTGCAAGCGTGCCGGGGTGCTGTTGGTCGAACAAGGGACGAGCAGCGTGCGGCTGCTTTGTCGTCCGGATGTTGCCGCGGCCACCCTCGCCGAGTTGCGGCGTCATTTCCGCCGCCCGCTGCAACTTGACATGACCACGCCGGAGATGTTTGAACAGCGCCTGCGGCTGGAGTACGAGGAGGGGTCGGCCCGGACCATCCAGGACATGGAGGAGATGGACGGTGCCCTGGATCTCGGAGAGGTGGCGCAGCAGTTGGCTGAACCCAAGGATTTGGCCGAGAGCGCCGACGATGCCCCGATCATTCGCCTGATCAACGCCCTGCTCACCGAGGCGGTCAAGCGCAACGCCTCGGATATTCATTTGGAGCCCTACGAAGATCTCCTGGTCGTGCGTTTTCGCATCGACGGCGTGCTGCGCAAGGTGCTGGAGCCGAAACGCGCGGTGGCGCCCCTCCTCACCTCGCGCGTGAAGGTGATGGCGCGGCTGGATATTGCCGAGAAACGCCTGCCCCAGGATGGCCGCATCTCCCTGCGCATCGCCGGCCGGGCGGTCGATGTGCGCGTGTCGACCATCCCCACCGGCCATGGCGAACGCGTCGTTCTGCGCCTGCTGGACAAGAAGGCCGGCATCCTCAGCCTGGAAGAGCTGGGCATGGTGCCGCTCGCGGTTGAAACCGTCGACAAGGTTTTGACCAAGCCCAACGGCATCATTCTGGTCACTGGACCGACCGGCTCCGGCAAAACTACCTCCCTCTACGCCATGTTGCAGCGCCTTAACGACCAAAGCCGCAACATCATGACCGTCGAGGATCCGATCGAATACAATCTGGAAGGGATCAGCCAGACGCATGTCAACACCAAGGTCGACCTCACCTTTGCCCGGGGGTTGCGTGCGATTCTGCGTCAGGACCCGGACGTGGTCATGGTCGGCGAGATTCGTGACCTGGAGACGGCGCGCATCGCCGTGCAGGCCAGTTTGACCGGGCATCTGGTCCTGTCGACCCTGCACACCAACAGCGCCATCGGTGCCATCACCCGCCTGCGCGACATGGGGGTGGAGTCCTACCTGCTTTCATCCAGCCTGCTTGCGGTTCTTGCCCAGCGTCTGGTGCGTCTGCTTTGCCCGAATTGCAAGCAACCCCGTGCCATCACCGCCGACGAGCGCGAGGCCTTAGGCGTCGGCCCCCGGGAGAAGGTCACCCTGTTTGGACCGGGTGAGTGTACCGAGTGTGGTCGTACCGGCTACCAGGGACGCACCGGCATCTACGAGCTGATCGTGCTGGATACCGCGTTGCGCGGTCGCGTTCACGAACTGGCTGGGGAGATTGAACTGACCGAACTTGCCCGCAGCGTCTCTGGCAGTCTGCGCGCCGACGGTTTGCGACTGGTCAAGGCGGGATTGACCTCGCTCGACGAGGTTATTCGCGTATCGCGAGAGGAGTAGGCATTGCCGGCTTTTGAGTATACCGCCCTCGATGCCAAGGGGCAGACACAGCGTGGCACCCTGGAGGCGGATTCCCCGGGTCAGGCACGGCAACGCTTGCGGGATCTGGCCCTCATTCCTCTGACGCTGGAGGAGGTACGGCAATCCGCGCGTTTGGGTGGACGAAGGGGTGGCATTCGTCGTGCCGACCTGGTTCTGGCGACACGTCAGCTGGCGACCCTGACCGGCTCCGGTTTGCCGGTGGAGGAGGCACTGGCTACCGTCTCCCGCCAGACCGACAACCGACGCCTAAGCAACGTTCTCCTGGCGGTTCGTGGCAAGGTTCTCGAAGGACACGCATTGGCAACCGGATTGGCGGAGTTTCCGCAGCTTTTCTCCGAGATGTTTCGCGAGACGGTCGGGGCGGGTGAACAGACCGGACATCTGGAACAGGTCCTGGAGCGACTGGCAATTTTTCAGGAGAACAGCCATAAGCTTCGGCAAAAGGTACTTCTGGCGATGATCTATCCGGCCATCGTCATGGTTTTTGCCCTGCTCGTGACCTCGGCCCTGCTCACCTACGTCGTGCCGCAGGTGGTGCAGGTGTTCACCGATTTCAAACAGGAGCTGCCGGTACTGACCCGCCTCATGATCCACCTGAGCGACTTTTTGCGCGAGCACGGCTTTGTCATCCTCGGCTTGCTGATGTTGGCGGTGATCGGCTGGCGTCTGCTGCTGGCGCGCGAGCCGGTCAGACGGCTTTGGCACCAGCTGCTCCTGAAATTGCCGCTGACGGCGCGTCTGGTGCGCGGGGTCAATACCGCGCAGTTTACGCGCACCTTTGGCATTCTCGTCGGCAGTGGCGTACCGGTTTTGGAGGGGTTGCGCATTGCCAGTCGGGTGATCGACAATCGGCCCATGCGCAGCGCCTTGCAGGATGCGGCGCGACAGGTGCGGGAGGGCGGGGCCCTGCATCGGGCGCTGGGTGAGAGTCGGGTCTTTTCGCCGCTCGTCGTCCACCTGATCGCCAGCGGCGAGGCGAGCGGCAACCTCGCCGGCATGCTCAACCGGGCGGCGGATGCCCAGGAGCAGGAGGTGGAGACCCTGGTGGCGGTTCTCGCCGGCGTCCTCGAACCCCTGCTCATCCTGCTCATGGGCGGGGTCGTGGTGACCATCGTCATCGCGATTCTTCTGCCCATTTTTGATCTGAACCAGCTTATCCACTGATCGGCGGCCTGGGCTGGAAGGGATGACAACGGCGCTTGGGGATCATTCCGCCCCTGCTGCTGGCGTGCCGCTGTCGCGGGAGAGAGGGTCATGTTGGAATCGGCGGACCTTGCCGCCATCGGGCTGACGTTCAAGCTGGCCATCACCACGACGATGATTTTGCTGATGCTCGGCACACCGATCGCCTGGTGGCTGGCGCGAACGCGTTCGGCGTGGAAGGGGGTGATCGGGACGGTGGTGGCGTTGCCGATCGTCCTGCCGCCAACGGTGCTTGGGTTTTATCTGCTGCTACTCATGGGACCGCAAGGGGCAGTCGGGCGCCTGACGACCGCCCTTGGGTTGGGGGTGTTGCCTTTCACCTTTTCGGGATTGGTGGTCGCCTCGGTCTTCTACTCCCTCCCCTTTGTTGTGCAGCCGATCCAGAACGCCTTCGAGGCGATCGGCGATCGTCCCCTGGAGGCGGCGGCAACCCTGCGTGCCTCGCCGATCGATGCCTTTTTCAGCGTCGCCTTGCCGCTCGCGCGACCGGGCTACCTGACGGCGCTGGTGCTCGGCTTTACCCATACGGTCGGCGAATTTGGTGTCGTGCTGATGATCGGCGGCAACATTCCGGACCGGACGCGCGTCGTCTCCGTGCAAATTTACGATCATGTCGAGGCACTGGAGTACGGTCAGGCGCATGGATTGGCCTTGGGGATGGTCGTTTTCTCCTTTCTGGCGTTGTTGATTCTCTACACCCTCAATCCGACTGGAAGGCGGCAGCGATGACCGACCCTTTCCCGGGTCTTCAGCTCTCCGCGCGTCTGTCGCGCCCCGATTTTACGCTGGCTATCGATCTGGAGTTGCCCGGTCGCGGGGTGATGGCCCTGTTTGGTCCTTCCGGTTCCGGCAAGACCACCTTGTTGCGGATCGTCGCCGGGCTCGAACGCCCGACCCGCGGTCATTTGCACGTCAACGGGGAGCTCTGGCAGGAGAGCGACAAGGGATTTTTTCTGCCGCCGCACCGGCGGTCGGTCGGCTATGTCTTTCAGGATGCCGCCCTCTTTTCGCACCTGGACGTGCGCGGCAACCTGACCTACGGCTTGCGGCGGGTGCCGGCGGGTGGCGGACAGGTGGTGCTCGATCAGGTCGTGGCGCTGCTTGGCATCGAGCCTTTGCTGTCGCGTCGACCGGATACCTTGTCGGGTGGCGAGCGCCAACGCGTGGCGATCGCCCGGGCGTTGGCGGTGACCCCGGCCCTTCTCCTGCTCGATGAACCCCTGGCCGCCCTGGATCTTGCCCGCAAACGGGAGATTCTCCCCTATCTGGAGCGCCTGCATAACGAACTGAAGATCCCCGTCCTGTATGTCAGTCACGCCTCCGACGAGGTGGCGCGGCTGGCCGACCACTTGGTGGTGATGGATGCGGGGAGCGTGGTGGCGAGCGGTTCGATACACGAGATCCTGGCGCGTGTTGATCCACCAATCCGGCTGGGAGAGGAGAGTGGCGTGGTGCTTGATGCCGTCATTGGCGCGCGTGATGATCCGTGGCATCTATCGCGCGCCGATTTTGTTGGTGGCAGCCTGTGGATGCGCGATCATGGCCTGCCTGTTGGTCGCCAGGTGCGCGTGCGTATTTTGGCGCGTGATGTCAGCCTCGCCCTGGAACACCATCCGGGTACGAGCATCCAGAATATCCTTCCTGGTCAGGTCGTTGCCGTTGCTCCTGACACCCATCCGGCGCAGGTTTTGGTGCGGGTTCAGGTTGGGGCGTCCCCGCTGCTGGCACGGATCACGCGACGCGCAGTTGCCAACCTGGAACTCGTTCCTGGCAAGCCAATCTGGGTACAGGTCAAGTCGGTGGCGCTCATTGAGTAGCCCTTTCCCCCTTGGGGTTGTACGCCCTTTCTGGTCTTTGGGTGGGGAGAGCCCTTGACCTGCTGCCTCAATTGATTGAGATTCAGGGGAAATTTTAGGTCGGTTTCACGAGAGCAGAGGTGAACATGACGTTGCGACGGAAGAGTCGTTTGGGTGGTTTTACCCTGATTGAGATCATGGTGGTGCTGGTGATTCTTGCGGTGCTTGCGACCCTGGTGGTGCCGCGCATCATGGATCGTCCGGATCAGGCGCGCATGGTCAAGGCCAAGCAGGAGATTCGCATCCTGGAGAACGCCTTGAACCTCTACAAGCTGGATAACTATGTCTACCCCTCCACCGAACAGGGATTGGAGGCGCTGGTCAAGAAGCCGACCGGTCAGCCCGATGCCCCCAATTGGAAAGAGGGCGGCTACATTGCCCGTGTCCCCCTCGACCCCTGGAAACGGCCCTACATGTACGTTCAACCCGGTACCCATAACGGTCCCTTCGACCTCTTTACCTACGGCGCCGACGGTCGTGAAGGTGGCACCGGGGTCAACGCCGACATCGGCAACTGGAACCTCGACGATTGATTGGACCTCGGGCCAACATGCCTGCGGGATCTCCCCTTCCCTCCTTCCTGTCAAGCATCGGCGGTGGCGCCGCACGCCGCGCGCGCGGGTTTACCCTGCTCGAATTGATGGTGGTGCTGGCCATCATCGCCGTGATGACCTCCCTGGTCCTGATGGTGCGTGGCGCCCCGAATGCCAACAAAAGGGTTGAAGAGGAAGGGAAAAAACTCCGGGTTTTGATCTCCGCGCTGAGCGATGAGGCCGTGCTCACCGGGCGGGACATGGGGATGCAGTTCTTCCTGGGTGGTTATGCCTTCCTGGCTCTGGAGGATGACGGCAAGTGGCGGTACATGAGCGAATCTCCCTTTGGCAAACGGCATTTTCCAGCCCGGTTCCGGGTCCGGGTCACCCTGGAGGATCGACTGGTGGAGTTGCCGAACGAGGCGGATCGCGAGCCCAAGCCGCAGCTGGTGTTCGGGACGACCGGCGAAACCGTCCCCTTCAAGATTGACATTGAAGGCGTGAATGGGTATCGGATGGTTTTATCGGGCAACGGCCGGGGAGGGATGCAGTTGCAGCGTCCCGATAAATCCTGATGATGTGCTTATTAAAATCATTGTCTTACGTGTTTTTCCGAAGGCTGAAGGCGGGGTGTTCGTTCGGTTCGCCCGCCGGTAGTTCGGCGCCTGGCGCGGGAGGATTTTCCTTGCTTGAGGTGCTCGTGGCCCTGTCGGTCCTCGCCATCGCGCTCGGTGTCATGGTTGCCGCCGGAGGGCGCCAGGCGGAGAATGCTGCCTACCTGCGCGATCGCGTCCTGGCACACTGGGTGGCGATGAACGTGGCCACCACCCAACAGGCGATGAAAAATTGGCCGGAGACCGGAACCATCGAAGGGCGTGAACAGATGGCCGAGCGGGAGTGGTCGTGGAGCATGGTCGTCTCGCAGACGCCGGAGGCAACCATCCGCCGCCTGGTCATCTCCGTGCGACTGGGCAAGGAGAAAAAGGAGGCCACCCCCCTTGCCCGTCTGGAGAGCTACCTTGGCCAGCCCCGACCTTAGGCAGGGATCCGGCGGGAGAGAGATGGCCATGGGTCCTGCCCCGACGGCCGGTTTCACCCTGGTGGAACTTCTGGTGGCAATGGCGGTGCTGGCCATCATGCTCGTCACCGCCTTTGGCGGATTGAAGGCTTTGCTCACCACCCAGGAGGAGAGTTCCCGCCGCAATCGCGAGCTGAGCCAACTGCAATCCCTGGTTAACCAGCTGCGCACCGATCTCGAACAGGCAGTCGACCGGCCGGTCAAGGATGGAGAGGGTAACGACCAGTTGGCGATGATCGGTCAACCGGTGATGGAAGAGGCCCCTTCCCAGCTTGACAAGGAGGCCGCTGAACTTCCCTTTCTGGCTCTGACCCGTGGTGGACGT
Organism: Magnetococcales bacterium HA3dbin3; assembly: GCA_002753495.1. Classification (GTDB taxonomy): domain Bacteria; phylum Pseudomonadota; class Magnetococcia; order Magnetococcales; family DC0425bin3; genus HA3dbin3. The sequence continues at coordinate 32,731 of PEAJ01000002.1, forward strand.
GCCAATCCCTTGCATGTCCATCGGGGTTCCCTGCAGCGGGTGGCTTATGCGGTCAAAAAAAAGCAGCTCGTGCGACTCTCCTGGGAGACGCTGGATCAGGCCCCGAACACCCAGCCGGTGCGGGAGATCATGCTGGAAAACGTTCGCACCGTCGACGTGCGTTACCTGGATGGCGATCTTGCCTGGCACACCCGCTGGCCGGAAGGGGGACGATCATCGACCTCCTTCTTCCCGCGGGCAGTGGAGATCACGCTCGACGTGCGTGGTTGGGGACGCATCCGGCAGCTTGTCCGGGTCGCGGACTAGGGGGACACGGTGGGCGCCTTGGAAAATCAGCCAGATGCGTTTCGTGACCAACGCGGTGTCGCCCTGATTGTAGCCCTGCTGATCGTGGCCATTGCCACCACTGCCATCGTGACGATGACCAACGCCCAGCGCATCGATCTGCGCCGGACTGAAAACAGTTTCGCCCGGGATCAGGCCACCCTCTTTGCCTATGCCGGCGAAGCCTGGGCACGGAGAATTTTGGCCAGGGATCTGGAACAAAGTACCATCGATACCCTTGACGAAACCTGGGCGCAAAAATTGTCCCCAATAGCCCTCGAACATGGTGAAATATCGGGCTACATTGAGGATATGTCCGGCCGGTTCAATCTCAACAACCTGGTGAGTGGCAGCAGCCAGAGCCTGTTGGACACCGGGCGCTTTCGCCGCTTGCTGCTGCTGCTGAACCTCAACCCGGATCTGCTCTACGCCGTCATCGACTGGATCGATGATAACGGAACCGTCAGCGGCCCGGGTGGGGCGGAGGATCCGGAGTACCTGGCGATGGATCCCCCTTATCGTGCCGCGAATCGACCGATGGTGAGTCCAAGCGAGCTTATGATGATCAAGGGGTTTGATTTTGCAACCTATCAGAAGTTGGCACCTTTTGTGACTGTCTTGCCCACCTACACCGATATCAACGTCAACACCGCCTCCCCAGCCATTTTGCACATTCTGGCCGAGGACATGAAGGATGGCGATGTCGAACGTATCGTCCAGCGTCGCAAGGAGAAACCCTTCCGGGATGCGGGCGAGTTCGTGAACGACCCGAATCTCCTCCATTACGTTATTCCGACACGCGGCATCAGTGTTATGAGCACCTATTTTCTGGTGACAATCCATGCACGAATCGGACATAGTCGCGCGCATCTGTTCAGCCTGTTGCGGCGCGGTAGTGACGGGGTACGCGTCATGATGCGTGGCCAGGGGGCATGGTGACGGGACGAGTTTTTTGAATCGGAGCATCGCAAGCATGGGAAGCAGCGCCTACATTCACCTTTCCGCCCAGACCGGGGAGAACCTGGCCTGGGTCGGACTCGAAGGACGGAGCAGAACCGATGGCGCGCGGCACGTCGCCGCGGCTGTGGCCCGGTTGCGCGTGGTGGCGGTTGTTCCCGGGGTGGATGTTTTGGTCCAGACCCTGCCGATGCCCAAGGCCAGTTGGCGCAATCTCCTCCGGGCGCTCCCCTTCCTGCTTGAGGAGAAGGTGGCCTCTCCGCTGGAGAATCTGCACTTTTCCCTTGGCCCCCCGCTGGAGGGTGGTCAGCGTCCGGTCGCCGTGATCGAGGCTGGACTCATGGAGCAGTGGCTGGCCGTCCTTGATGAAGCGGGTATTCGCCCCGATGCGATGGTCAGCGAGACGCTCCTGCTGCCGTGGGAAGCGCGCACCTGGACCCTGCTGCAAACGCCGGAACGGGCCCTGCTCCGAACCGGGAGCCATACCGGACTGGCGATGGATTCGCACAACGTTCCCTTCATGCTCGGGCGTGCCCTGGCCGACACCGATCTGACGACACGCCCCGACAAGCTGGTGGTGTTCAACTATCTGCCTGAGCCATTGGCGTTGCCGCTTCCGGACGGTGCGGGGGTGATCGTCGAGGAGAGCCGTCCTGATGTTGATCCCCTGGCCTTCCTGGCCCGAAATGCGCTCGAAACCGGTGGTTTGAACCTCCTGCAAGGCCGGTTTGGCGCGCAGGGCCGCTGGGAGGGGCTCCTGCGACCACTCCGCTTGACCGCCCTGCTCCTGCTCCTTTGGCTGTTCGTCAAACTGGGGGTGCTTTTTGTTGCCAGCCAGCGCATGGAAACACAGGTTGCGGCGCTGGATGGACGCATGCAAGATATTTTTTCACAGTCGTTTCCCGGTTCCCGGCCGGTCAGGCCCGAGGCACAAATGCGGGAGAAGGTGAAACGCTTGCAGCAGGAAGCCGGCGGCGGGCAGGAGTTTCTTGACCTCTTGATCCAGACTGGTCCACCGGTGCTCGCCGCCCCGGGGACTGTCGTCGAACGCATCCACTACCAGGAGGGCCTCCTTGACCTCTATCTGCACGTCCGCGACCTTGAATCGCTCAATAAGCTCAAACAAACCATCGAAGCGGCCGGCAGAATGACCGTCACCATTCGGTCGGCGGTCAAGCAGGGTTCCTCAGTCGATAGTCATTTACAGATCAAGGGGATGTGATCTTCATGCTGCGCAATCAATTGCGGGAGTTGCAGGCACGATGGTTGGCTGTGGGTGACCGCGAGAGAACCATGGTCATCGGCGGCGGTGCCGTTATGTCTTGTCTGCTTTTTTTTGCCCTGGTCTGGCTGCCGGTGCAGGAACGTTTTCAGGAGCTGAGTCAGACGGTAGAGAGCCGTTCGAGCAGCCTGCGCTGGATGGAGCAAGCCGCCCGGGAAGTGGCGCGCCTGAAGTCCCAGACCGGAATCAAAACACCCCTGGAGAAGGGGGAATCCCTGCTCTCCCTGGCGGATCGCAGCGTTCGTTCACACGGATTGGCCCCGGTGCTCAGACGGGTGGAACCCGAGGGACAGGACAAGGTACGTCTGTGGTTTGAGCAGGCAGCGTTTCAGTCCCTGCTTGTTTGGCTGGAGACCCTGCATGATCGTTACGGTGTCGAGGTCGTTAACGCCTCCATCGAAAAGGGAAGGGATCCTGGTCTTGTCAATACCCAGCTGGTTCTGATCATGCGGGCGGCCCAGTGACAATGCGAGGCGATGCCATGATGGGGTACTTGTTGAGCAGGTGGTGGTTTTACGGCATCATTGCCGCTGTGTCATTCCTGCTGTTTCTGTTTGCAAACTTGCCAGCCACTTTCGTCTACGAGACGTTGCGCGGTCGTCTTGCCCCCCTGCAGTTGGGCGACATCTCCGGAACCCTGTGGAGCGGTCGTGCCAGCCAGTTGGTCTACCCCCCGGTACGGTTGGAGTCGTTGCGCTGGGAGGTCAATCCGCGGGATGTGGTGCGCGGCAAGCCGGCTGGTCTATTCTATGTCGGCAATTCAAAGCAGTTTCGCCTGCGCGGACGTCTCGATGCAAGCGACTGGAGTCGCCCGCGCCTGCAACAGGTGAACGGGGATACCAACATTCCGTTCCTTGCCAATTTATTCAAGGATTTCTCTTTCCAGATCAAAGGCGAGGTTGAGTTTGCCTTCGATGACTTCGCCATGCGCGCCAATAACTTTCCCGAGATCACCGGTCGGGTCGACGTGACCGGGCTCGAATTCGGCCCGCCATGGAAGGTCTACCTCGGCGACATCCGCCTGAATGCAGGCATGGAAGGGGACATGATCCTTGTCAAAGTCAACGATACCCGCAGCCCGCTGGCAATCAACATGGCCCTGAATCTCTGGGAGACCGGGCGCTATCGGCTCAAGGGTGTGATTGAGGTCCAGGCCGGGGATAACAAGGCGGCCATGGAGGAGTTTTTGCGCCAGAGCATGGGTCTTGTTCCCGATAATGGGCGTTTCCCCCTCAATTTTGCCGGGACGGTGCCCTATTTTCGCTGATGCACGCCATTCTGGCCGGCCGATCCGTATTGTTCCCGAGGATGCGAGACTCTTCGCGGGGGGGGCGGCGATAGGCTTTCTCCGGGGTTGTTGCCACCGTTCGCATGAGGTGCGGGTAGGGTTGCGGCGTAGCCCGCGCATGCACCCGCTCTTGTCCGGAGCGGCAGGTGCCCCGTGATCATCGGCCTGATTTCCGATTCGCACGACCACATTGGCCACCTGCACAAGGCCAGTGCGGTATTTCGGGAGTGGCAAGCAGAGCTGCTCGTTCATGCCGGCGACATGATCAGTCCCGGGGCGATGCGCCTGTTTCCGGAAAAAAATCTTGCCGCGGTGTTTGGCAACAACGATGGCGAACGGCACGGTCTGCTGCAATTGTTTCACGCGCGCGGCTGGCGTTTGCAGGGGGATTTCCTTGAATTGACACTGGATGGCAAACGAATGGCCGTTTATCACGGTACCATTGCCGCCATGCGCGAAGCCCTGATCGACAGTGGTCGCTATGACTACGTCGTGTCAGGGCATACGCATCAGCCGGAGCGGAGGGTCATCGGCACGACCCTGGCCCTCAACCCGGGAACTGCCCACGGCTTTGGCGGCGTGGCGACGGTGATGCTCCTCGACACCCACGACGACTCCGTGGAAATAATCGATTTGGGACGATGAACGAAAAGAAACCCTATTTTCTTGTCGCCGACGACGACCCAGTCACCCGGTTGATGCTCTGCCGATTTTTGGAAAAAATTGGCTACGATGCCCTGGGGGTGAAAAACGGGGCAGAGGTGGTCGACCGCTTCGCCGAACGGGTGCCGGATGTCGTCCTGATGGATGCCAAGATGCCGGTCATGGATGGTTTCCAGGCTTGTCTGGAGATCAAGAAGCAACCGGAGTCGGCCCACGTTCCGGTCATCATGATCACCGGACTTAACGATGAAGAATCGGTTGACCGGGCGTTCGCGGTTGGTGCGACCGACTTTGTGCCCAAACCCATCCATTGGGCGATCCTGCGCAACCGGGTGCGCTACCTCCTGCAGGTGCTGAGCGCCGAGCGTCAACTCCACCTCGCCGCCAACGTCCTTGAGAGCACCGCCGAAGGCATTGTCGTCACCGATTCGGAGGCGACCATCCTCACCGTCAACCCGGCCTTCGAACGCATCACCGGTTACACGGCGGCGGAGGCAATCGGTCGACGCATGAGTCTGTTGCGATCAGGACGCCACGACGTCGCCTTCTACCGCCACCTCTGGCATGCCCTTACCACCGCCAACAGCTGGCAGGGGGAGATCTGGAATCGGCGAAAGAATGGGGAGATCTACCCACAGTGGGCGCACATCAATGCCATACGCTCCCCGCACGGACACACGACGAATTATGTGATGATCTTTTCGGACCTGACCGCCTCCAAGGAGTCCGAGGAGACTCTGCTCTATCTGGCCGGGCACGATATCCTCACGGGCCTGCCCAATCGCCACCAGTTTCACGAACGTTTGGGGCAACTGCTTGCCGCGGCGCAGCGCGAACCGGGAAGCATGGTGGCTGTTTTCCTGCTCGACCTCGATCGCTTCAAAATGGTCAACGATACCATGGGCCACGATGTTGGTGACCGACTGCTGGTCGAGGTCAAGGAGCGGCTCATCGCCTGCACGCCTTCCCAGGCCACCCTGGCGCGTGTCGGCGGGGACGAGTTCGGTCTCATTCTGCCCCACCCAAAGAGCAGCGACGATCTTGTCACCCTGGCCCGACACATCCTTGACGACCTGGCCAAGCCCTATCGCGTCGGCGGGATGGAATTTTTCCTTGGTTGCAGCATCGGTATCGGCATCCATCCGCTCGATGGCGAGGATGTCGGGACCCTCACCAAGAATACCGACGCGGCCATGTCCCACGCCAAGGAACAGGGGCGCAACAACTGGCAATTTTATCGAAACGATTTCAACACCGCCTCCCTGGCGCGCATCATCCTCGAAAACAGTCTGCGCAGTGCCCTCGATCGCCAGGAGTTTTTGCTCTACTACCAGCCACAAATCGATCTGCGACAGATGCGACTGGTCGGCGTGGAGGCCCTGATTCGCTGGAATCATCCGGAAAAGGGGTTGGTTTCGCCGGCGGAGTTCATCCCGCTTGCCGAGGCGACGGGCCTGATCATTCCCATGGGACAATGGGCCCTGTTGACCGCCTGTCGACAGGCCAAGGCGTGGCGACAGGCGGGGTATCCGCCCCTGCGCATGGGCGTCAACTTGTCGGGGATCCAGTTCAAACTCCCGAATTTTTCGCAACAAGTGCTTGCGACCCTGCAAGAGGTTGGCGTCGATCCACGCCATATCGAGTTGGAGTTGACCGAAAGCATTGCCATGGGTGATGTCGCCGAAAGCCTGGGCAAGTTGCAAACCCTCTCCCAGAGTTCCATTCGGCTGGCCATCGATGACTTTGGCACCGGCTTCTCCTCCTTCGGCTACCTGAAAAAATTTCCGATCAATACCCTAAAAATTGATCAATCCTTCGTGCGCACATGTACTTCCACGCCGGAGGATGCAGCCATCATCCGTGCATTTATCGGCATTGCCCACAGCCTGGGTTTGCGGGTCATTGCCGAAGGGGTGGAGACAGAGGGACAATTGGCCTTTATGCGCGCCGAGCAATGCGACGAGATCCAGGGGTACTATTTCAGTCGTCCGCTCGCAGCCGACGCCTTCCAGGCTTTCATGGACTCCTGGTTCAACGACAAGAGGTAATCCACCATGTGGGCACCACGCTCCAAGAAAACGCTGGCCATCGTGTTGGTTGCGATGGCGGTGACGTTGATCGCCGCCCTGGTCACCCTGGCACACATCGCCCGGGATCGCAGCGATGTCGTGCGCGTGCATCACCCCGCTGATCTCGTCGGCGTCCTCCTCCCCGAGCCCAAGACGCTTGATGATTTCGAGTTGACCGATCATCAGGGCGGGGTGTTCAATCTGGCGCGTCTGCGTGGCCAGTGGAGCATCCTCTTTTTTGGCTACACACATTGTCCGGATGTTTGCCCGATGGCGATGGGGTTCCTTGGCGAGGTCTTCTCCCGCCTGGGCGATAATCCTTTCGGCACGACGAAAATTCAGGGCATCTTCATCTCGGTCGATCCGAAACGGGATACGCCCGAGCTGCTGAAAGGTTACGTCGCCTTCTTCAATCCGGGCTTTTTGGGGGTCACCGGCAAGGAGGCGGTTCTGAAGGGGCTGACGCATCAGGTTGGGGCCTACTACGCCACCAACCAGGGTGGATCGGCCGACGCCTATGAAATCACCCACAGCTCGGCGTTTTTTCTGATTGCACCGACGGGAAAACTGGTCGGCATCATCTCTCCGAACAACACTCCGCCGGAGATGGCAGCGGAGAAAATCAAGCGTATCGTCAATTACATGGGAGGAGCAAAATGAAAATCTTTCACGGGTCTGCCGCGTTGGCTGCCGGGGCCCTGGCGCTGCTTTTGGCCGGGTCGGCCTTCTCCGAGACGGGTGGGGTTGTGGTCGACAAGGCCTGGGTGCGTGCCTATCCCCCGGGGATTCAGGTGACAGCCGCCTACATGGTGGTAAAAAACACCTCGGACCAGCCAGCGGTGCTTGTCGGCATCTCCTGCTCGGACTTTGCCAAAACGGAGATCCACGAAACCGTTCAACACCAGGGACAGGCCCACATGCAGGCGGTAAAGGAGCTTGCCATCCCGGCGCACGGCGAGGTTGTCCTGAAACCGGGTGGACATCACCTGATGCTCATCGCGCCGCAAAAGGATACCCGGCCCCATGCCGGTGATCGGATGACCTTGACCCTGACCTTTAAAGACGGAAAAAATGTTCCCGTGCAGGCGGTGGTGCGGAAGGATGCCGAGGGCAAACCGGCGGCGGGCGAGCATTCGCAGCACGCGCATTGATGCCAACGGGTTGTGTCAGAGGATGAGGAGTCGCGGCGAAGGTTGGCCTGGGTAGCTTTCGTAATCGTGATTCAGTTTGCAACCGGCTCGTGCGCGGACGTGGGATGTGCGCGGGCCTCTCTTCGCGGGAGTTGCCCCCCCGGCGGGTGTGATTGCCCTCCGATGGCCATGTGCCGTGGCGGGGGTGTTCGAGGGGGGCGAGGGATGAGGGTGACGTGAGCGTGCTGATCGAGGTCGAGGAGCTGCACAAGGAGTTCCGCTGGGTCAAGGCGGTGGATGGCATCTCCTTCCGTGTGCATCGGGGTGAGGTGCTGGGGTTTCTCGGACCCAACGGCGCCGGGAAGTCCACCACCATGCGCATGATCACCGGCTTTTTGCCACCGACGCGCGGGGATGTCCGCGTCGCCGGGTTTGACATGCGGCGGCAACCGCTTGAAGGAAAGCGTCGCCTGGGGTACCTCCCGGAAGGCTCCCCTGCCTATGCCGACATGACCCCGGCCGGCTTCCTCGATTTTATCGCCGGCGTTCGCCGCATGGGCACATTGGAGAGGAAGCGCCGCATCGAGGAGACCGCGGCCCTGGTGCATATCGAGCGGGTGATGTACCAACCGATCGAGACCCTGTCCAAGGGATTCAAGCGGCGCGTGGGGCTCGCGCAGGCCATCCTGCACGATCCGGAGGTGCTTGTCCTCGACGAGCCAACCGATGGTCTCGATCCCAACCAGAAGCAGGAGGTTCGCACGTTGATCCGGCAAATGGCCGCGAAAAAGGCGATCATCCTCTCCACGCACATCCTCGAGGAGGTGCAACCGGTTTGCACGCGGGTGGCGGTGATCGCGCGCGGGCAGCTTCTGGCCGATGAAACCCCGGAGGCCTTCGAAAGCCGCTCGCGTTATCACAATGCCGTCACCCTGGCCCTGAACGCCGTGCAGGCGGCCGCGGCACGACCGCTGTTGGCTGCCCTGCCAGATGTGATCGAGCTGCAAACCCTGGCTGAAAGCGAGGAACGCGTGGAGATGCGGCTGTTTCCCCGTCCCGGCGCTGCCGTTCCGATTGCGGCCATTGGCGCGCTAGCCCAGGCGCATGGCTGGTCACTGGAGAAGCTTTTCGTTGACCGCGGACACCTGGACGAGGCTTTCCGCACCTTGACCCAAACCACCGGGTCGTCGTCGCCATCTTGAGAGGCTGCTTGAAAACGCCGGATTGCGCCGCCTAAGGCGAGGAAGGACGGCTTAACAGATGCGCAGTGTACTGTGTCGTACATGAGCAATCGAGCACCGGTCTGACGAAGCCGCGGCAGGCAGGACGGTGTTTGCAAACAGCCTCTTGAGAGGGAATCGAGAGTCATGGGACGTTCCGTTGTCAGGGTATTTCAGCGCGAGATGACGGGGTATTTCTCCACCCCGATCGCCTATGTCTTTCTGGTCATTTTCCTTTCGCTCTCTGGCGTTTTCACCTTCAATGTCGGCAATTTTTTTGCGCGCGGGCAGGCGGATCTGCTCTCGTTTTTCACCTATCATCCCTGGCTTTACCTGTTTCTCATTCCGGCCTTGACCATGCGCCTGTGGGCCGAGGAACGCAAAAGCGGCTCGATCGAATTGCTCCTGACCTTGCCGATTCGTACCGTGGAGGCGGTCCTGGGCAAGTTTCTCGCCGCCTGGTGCTTCACCGCGGTGGCATTGGCGCTGACCTTTCCGCTCTGGCTGACGGTCAACTACCTGGGAGAGCCGGATAACGGCGTCATTTTCGCAAGTTACATCGGCAGTCTGTTTCTGGCC
>PEAJ01000199.1 GCA_002753495.1 Magnetococcales bacterium HA3dbin3
CCAAAGGCAATTTTCGCACGCTTTTCGCGAAAATTGCCCTTAAGGGGCGGCCATTGCCGTGTTGCTTTGCGCTGTTTGCAAGGCAACGCGGCGGATTGCAGGTTTTCATCGATCATCACCTCCCATCCGCTGCCCCGCTTCCACCTTGACAAACCCGCCGGATTGACGCAAGAACGGGTCTGCGGGCCGTCCAGCCCCCTTGCGTCGAAAGGGAGGTCGCTTCGCGTTGGGTGTTCGTGCCGGCCGTTTGCCGGGGCCCGCGGCCCGTCGGGGGGGGGGCATGGTGGCGGGGGAAGACTCCCGGAGCCAATCGCCGATAAAAAAAACAGGGATCGAGGAAGAACCATGGGAAGTCACACCGGGCATAACGTGCAGGATCCGTTCTTGAATACCTTGCGGCGCGAAAAGGTGCCGGTGACGGTGTTCCTGGTCAACGGGATCAAGCTTCAGGGGGTCATTGCATCGTTTGACAACTACTGCCTTATGCTCAAGAACAGCGTCACGCAACTGGTGTTCAAGCATGCCATCTCCACGGTGATGCCGTCGCGCAACGTCATGATCGCGGGGGAGCCGGCCGGCGACGAAGACGGTTGACCGATGATCGGAACACGCTGAAAACGGCGGGGATTTACCCGCCGGCAATGTTGATTGTGGGGAAAAAGAGAGGCATCCGGCACCGTGGTGTCGGGTTGGCGGCGTCGGTCCTCGTCGTGGCGTCGCGCCGATTGTCGGGCCCCGGGTTTTGTTCCCTTGTCGCGAGGCCGGGCGTGGCCTTCACCGCGTTCCCTGTTTTTTCGTGTTTTCGCGAAGGTGGAGCTGCCCGGGGCGCGTGGGTGTGCCCTTCGCGCGGGAGGGCGCGCACCCCTTCCGCGGACGGTCGATCATGAACCAGGATGGCGGAAAGTTGCACGAAAAGGATGCGGAAGGGGAGAGCGAGGTCTCCGCGCGGGGGCTTCCGCGCCTGACGCGGGCTCCGCGCGAGCGGGCGCTGCTCATCCAGATGGTGGAGGAGAGCCCGGACCATGCCGAGCGTCTGGCCGGGGAGCTGCGGCGGCTGACAACCAGCGCCGGTCTGGAACCGGCGGCGACGCACCTGTTTCCCCTGGCGCACATCGTGCCGGCAACCTTTCTTGGCAAGGGGCGTTTGCAGGCGCTGGCGGCCGAGGCGCGGGAGCTGGGAACCGGGGTGGTGGTGTTCAACAACGCCCTGTCACCGGTGCAGCAGCGCAACCTCGAACGGGCCCTGGACGCGAAGGTTATCGATCGTACCGGATTGATTCTCAACATTTTTGCCGCGCGCGCCCGCACGCGCGAGGGGCGCTTGCAGGTGGAGTTGGCGGCACTGCTTTACGAACAATCCCGCCTGGTACGCAGTTGGACGCACCTTGAGCGGCAGCGCGGCGGCGTCGGGGTGCGTGGGGGTCCGGGCGAGACCCAGATCGAGCTTGACCGTCGGCAGATTCGCGTGCGCATTCAGCGCTTGAAAAAATCCCTGCGCGAGGTTGAGCGCACCCGCGCCTTGCAGCGGCGGGAGCGGCAGGATATCCCGCTGTTCATGGTCGCCCTGGTCGGTTACACCAACGCGGGGAAATCGACCCTGTTCAATCGATTGACCGCCGCCAACGTCGATGCCGCCGACAAGCTGTTCGCCACCCTCGATCCGACCATGCGTGGTGTTGCCCTGCCCGGGGGGGGACAGGTAATCCTTTGTGATACCGTCGGTTTCATTCGCGATCTGCCGCATCAGCTGGTGGCGGCGTTTCGTGCCACGCTCGAGGAGGTGGTACGCGCCGATCTGCTGCTGCATGTTGTTGATCTTTCCGATCCGGAGTGGCAGGGGCAGGTCGAGGCGGTGCTTGCAGTGTTGCAGGAACTTGAGGCGCACCACAAGCCGATGCTCACCCTGTACAACAAGGTCGACGCATTGCCGGCCGGGGATGGGCAGGGGGCGCGGCTTGGCGAACGCGAGGCTTCGCTTGTCATCTCCGCCCGCACCGGTGCGGGGTTGGCGGCGCTGCTTGACCGGCTTGCCGCGGCACGCACCCAGGCCTGGCGGGAGCATCGGCTGCTCTTGCCGGCAAGCGATGGCGCCCTGCTTGCCCGTTTGTGCCGCGAGGGGCGCGTCCTGACCCGGGAGGAGAAGGGCGAAAACATCGCCCTCACCCTCTCCCTGCCGGCGGCCGGATGCGGGCGTTTGCGCGATGTCTTGGCGCGGTACGCCGATGTGATCGCGTCAGGAGAGCAGGGCGGTGATTCCCTCTAGAAGCCGCTTCTTGCGAATCGGTTTGGTCAGGTAGAGGTCGCAGCCGGCGGCGATGGCAAGATCGGCATCCTCTTTCATGGCATTGGCGGTCAGGGCGATGATCGGGGTGCGCCCAAGACCATGCTCCCTCTGGTGGGCACGAATACGCCGCGTTGCCTCGTAGCCATCCATCACCGGCATCTGAACATCCATGATGATCAGGTCGAACGTTTCCGCCATCGCCTTTTCCACGCCGACGCGACCGTTTTCGGCGGTATCAAAATGGCCAGTGATCTCCCTGAGAAAGGAACGCATCAACTGGCAATTGTCGATGGAGTCGTCGACGAGCAGAACCGAGAGATTGGCGATCGCGCGCGGCGGTGTTGCCGCATCGTCCCTTGCCGACTTCTGGGGGAAGACGAGGGGAAGCGTCGACTCCCCGACCATGGGCAGGGGAACGACGACATGAAAACGACTCCCCACCCCCGGGGTGCTCTCCACCCCGATCTCTCCCCCCATCTTTTCCACGAGCAAACGGCAGATCGTCAATCCCAGGCCGGTGCCACCAAAACGGTGGGAGATTGTGGGGCCGACCTGGGTGAAGGGCAAAAAAATTTTTTCCTGCTCTGCCGGGGGGATGCCGATGCCGGTATCGGTGATCGTGAAGCGGAAACGATCACCCGCCGCGGCCTCCACCCGCAGCACGACTTCGCCCTGATGCGTAAACTTGATCGCATTGCCGACCAGGTTGAGCAGCACCTGTTGCAGTCGCTGCCAATCGCCGGTCACCTGTCGCGGCAGCTCCGACCCCTGCCAGCGCAGGTTGATTCCCTTTTGTCGTGCGTTCAGGGCGAGGATGTCGATCACGCGGGCGACGAGCCTGCCCAGGTCGAGCGGGACCAACTCCAGCGACAGCTGTCCGGCCTCGATTTTTGACAGGTCGAGGATATCGTTGATCAGGGCGAGCAGGGATTCACCGGCATGGGTCAACGTCGTGAGGTGCTGCTGTTGTTCTTCGTGCAGGGGTGTCGTCGCCAGGAGTTCGCTCATGCCGAGAATGACGTTGAGCGGCGTGCGCATGTCGTGGCTCATCATGGCCAGAAAGCGGGTTTTGGCATGGTTGGCCGCCTCCGCCTGTTCCTTGGCGACGCGCAGGGCACGTTCCATCTCCTCGCGTTCGGTGACCTCCAGGGCCATGGAGAGAACGCCATGCACCCGGCCGCTCTCTTCTTTAAGCGGGGCGTTGAACCAGAGGCAAGAGATGATGCGTCCCTCTTTGGTGATGTTGTTGCCGGGGGCGGAGTAGTGTGCCTCGCCGCCGGCCAGCAACTCGGCCATGGCCGCCGCCACCGGGACATGCGCATCGTCGGGAACGAACAGTTCAAGCGGGGTGTGACCGAGGGCTTCGCTCCTGGTGTAGCCGAAGATGCGTTCCGCGGCCGGATTCCACTCGGTGGCGCGAAAGCTGGTGTCCCACAGGATGTAGGCGATGGGCATGCGATCGGCGGCACGGGTGATCTGTTCGTTCAGGACCGTGAGATCACGATGCGCTGCCTGAAGATTGAGGGCCGACTTTTGCAGTTCGGCGGTGCGTTCCGCCAGCATTCCGGCCAGCATCTCCTGGGCCTGAGCCCCTTCCTGGTCGGCAATCCGAGCCCTGCGCAGCATCGTCACCAGGCGCAAAAACAGCGACAGCACCGCAAGGGAGACGACCAGCGCCGTCACTGCCCCGGTGACCATGAAATCCGGGCGCACCGTGCCGTGCAGGAGCAGGCTCATGCCGCCCACCATCAGGGCCGTGCATGCCTCGGCGAAGGCAACCGCGACCAACAGGGCGCGCCCCCACCCCCAATTGACGGCCCTGGAGACAATCTCGTCGAGATAGGCAACGATACGCTGCATGGGGAGACCGTGAACTGTTTTTTTCAGCCATCCACGCCGAGGCGAACGACCGGCGGGAGGTTTGCCGCTTTACAGGTGAACACGGCACCCCCTCCTTGAACGTTTTTCCTCGGGTGAGGATCGCCAACGTGACCTGGAAACATCCCCCCCTGGCGAAGAACCCGGTTCATGGTAGCACAGCCGGAATGGTGTCGCCTATCGTCTCCCAACATAATTTTTTTGTTGCACAAAACCGTCCGGTATTTCGGCGACGGAGAATGAAGGGTGACGGGGGGGTAGTTGTCGGGTCAGCTTTGTCGTTGCAGGCGTGCCGCAAAAAATCCGTCCATCCCCTCCTGATCCGGTTCCACGGCAAAGTCGCCGGCGGCGGTGATCATGGTCGGGTCGAGTCCCGCTTGTCGGGGGTCGATTGGCCAGCGTCGCCAGGTGGGGTGGGTGGCGAGAGAGGTGGCGCTCGGCTCGGCGTTTT
>PEAJ01000200.1 GCA_002753495.1 Magnetococcales bacterium HA3dbin3
AGCTGCCGGATGCAGCAGCTCGATTGCCAGACAATGCGTCGGGGGTTCATGATCTTTCCCAACCAGGTTACATCCAAGGAATTCCAGGTTCACTACCCGGACATGGACCGCAAGGGAACCTCCTCCCTGCGGGTAAGTTCAGGGCAGAACTCAAGCAACATATCCTCCTCGTCATCTACCACCTCCCAGAATACGCAGCAACAAAGCGCATCAGCCCAGAATGCTTCCGGCTCGCAACTGGATACCCGATTTTCCAGTGATTTCTGGCAGGAGCTGACCGATGTCCTGTGCATCACCCTCGGCATCAACCAGCCGGCAACCACGTCAACCGGAGCAGGCTCCGGAACAACAACAACGAGCGGGCAAGGCACAGGATCCTCCACATCCTCCGCATCTTCTGCACCAACAAGCAACAGTGGCAGTACCGGCAGCCCTGGCAGGCTTTTCTGCTCGGACCCGGCCAACAACCTGCAACGCAGTGTCAGCGTCAGCCGGCAAACCGGTCTGATCCTGGTGCGCGCCCTGCCGACCGAGCTGCTGCGGGTGGAAAACATCCTGAAGCGCATGCAAAACACCCTCGAACGCCAGGTCGTGCTGGAGGCGAAATTCATCGAAGTGGAATTGAACTCCGGCTTTGAGAGCGGCATCAACTGGGCCGCTTTCACCCGCCTGGGCAGCAACAAAGGCATCACCGTCGGCCAAACCGGAGGTGGCACACTGCTCACCCCCATGGAAAGACCCTCGGATTTGACGCATATCACCGGAACCCTGCCGGCTGGAGATCCCTACGGCACCCAGGGCAATCACTTCACGCAACTGCCCTACTCGGCTTTCGGCGGCCTCATGGGTATAGGCATCCAGATGCATGATTTCCAGGGATTTCTGGAGCTGCTGGCAACCCAGGGCAAAGTGCATGTCCTCTCCAGCCCACGCATCGCCACTCTCAACAGTCAAAAGGCGGTCATCAGGGTCGGTGCGGATGACTTTTTCGTGACCGGCGTGCAACGCGAAGCTGCAACCGCCACCTCGGCAGGAACCATCAACTTCAACCTGGCGCAATTCTTCTCCGGTGTGGCATTGGATGTCGTACCGCGTATTGGCGAAGACAACATGGTCACCATGCACATCCATCCCACCATCGCCCGTGCCACCACCCGTGAAAGGTTGATCGGGGGGCTGATCTTCCCCCTGGCCAACAGCGCCACCCGCGAGTCGGACAGCATCGTCCGCGCCCGCAGTGGCGAAATCGTCGTCATCGGCGGCCTCATGACCGAGGAGAATCGTCAGGAACGTGCGGAAATTCCCGTTCTGGGCTCCCTGCCGGTGATCGGCAATCTGTTTGGCCAGACCCGGGACCAGCGCATCAAAACCGAGTTGGTCATCCTGATCAAACCCACGATCATCGATCACCCCCTCACCCCCTCTGTTGCACTCGGTACCGAGTCAAATTGACGCAACGCCCGAGGTTGGATATTCGCAGCCCATGAATGTGACCCAAGAACAATTGCGGCAGATTCTGATCCTCCGCGATCACGGAACAACCATCGATGGCCGCGCGGTGTTGATGCTGGGCTTCCTGCCGGAAGCTGCCCTGCCGGCGCTCATGCACTCACCCGATTTCACGCTTGCCTGCCAGGAGCTGGACACCTTGCGGGTCGGCGATCTGCTCGTGGACAACGAAGCCAACTTCCCGATCGGCGCCCTGACCGAAAAATTGATCGAGAACAGCCAGTCCGACAAAAACAGAACCGGCAACAGCGGCATTGTCGATCTGGGGCAGGTGTGGGAAGAGAGTCTGTTCCGCTTTCTTGCCATGCGCTTCGAACTGCTGGTGGTGGACCTGAAAACCTTCCACCTGACCACGGAAACCGTCCGGCTGATTCCCGAGGAGGTGGCACGCCGTTTCAACGTCATCGTCCTGATGGATACACCCTGGAGCGTGCTCGTCGGCATGTCCGATCCTACCGATCTCTATGCCTCCGACGAAATTGCCGATCTGTTGCGTCGCCCTGTGGTCCTGGCCGTGGTCAACCATGATGACCTCCTGCGCGGTCTCAACCAGCATTACCGCAACGAGGCCGCTTTGCAGAATTTTGCCGAAGAGTTGGCCGAGGAGGTGGCGGAATCCGGCCTCGACGCCAACGCGGATGGGTCGCCAGGCGTCGCCTCCGACGCCCCGGTGGTCAAGATCATCCAATCCCTTTTCGACGATGCCGTGCGCATGGGCGCCTCGGATATCCATATCGAACCGGATCAACATGTCCTGCGCATCCGCCAGCGCATCGATGGCAGTCTGATCGAAAAAATCATCAAGGAAAAGCGCATCGCCCCGGCCCTGATCTCCAAGATCAAGCTCATGGGCGGCATGGAGATTTCCGAACGCCGCCTGGCCCAGGATGGCCGTTTTCATATTGCGGTACGCGACAAGCACATGGATGTGCGGGTATCGACCATGCCCACGCAGGGTGGCGAATCGGTGGTCATGCGCCTGCTGGACCAGTCCCAGAACAATCTGAATCTGAGCGCAATCGGCCTGCCTCCGGAATATCTGCAGCGCCTGCAGCGCCTGCTGTCGCATCCACATGGCATGATCCTGGTGACCGGCCCGACAGGTTCGGGAAAAACCACCACTCTGTACGGTGCCTTGAACGAACTGAACACCCCGGACCGGAAATTGATCACCGTGGAAGATCCGGTCGAGTACCGCCTGCCGCGCGTCAATCAGGTGCAGGTGATGAACAAGATCGGCTGGAATTTTGCCACGGTGTTGCGCACTGCCTTGCGCCAGGATCCGGATGTCATCCTGGTGGGCGAGATGCGCGACCGGGAGACCGCCGAGATTGCCGTGCGCGCCGCCTTGACGGGCCATCTGGTCCTCACCACCCTGCATACCAACGATGCCGCCCGCACCCCGGTGCGCATGATCGACATGGGAATCGAAGGGTATGCCGTGGCCGATTCCCTGTTGGCCATTCTTTCGCAACGGCTGATCCGGCGCGTCTGCCCCGATTGTGCCGAACCGCATCAGCCTGACCCGCATGAACAGGAGTGGCTGGACCGCCTGCCACCTCTGTCCCACACCGGCCATGGCCTGATTGCCGGCAAGGGGTGCGCCAAATGCAACACATCCGGATTCCGGGGGCGGCTGGCGGTGATCGAACTGCTGGAGATGAACCAGGAGTTGGCCAACTATTTGCGCGCCGGCGACACGCGGGGATTTCTCGAAGCCGTCAAAACCCAGTCCGATTTCGAGCCTCTGCATCTTGTCGCCCTGCGCTATGCCTACGCCGGACGCACAGCTTTGGCAGAGGCTGTCCGCCTCTGTCCCTCGCCCGAACAATACCGGCCAAAACATCAAGAATTCATAACTTCCCCACCAACCTTGACCAGTATCCGTGGGGCCGCCTGATGCCACGCTTCAGTTTCACGGGTCGCAACGCCAACGGCGAATCGGTACGTGGCGACCTGACTGCCGCCGATCGCAACCGCGTCGTGGAACAGCTCCTCGGCCAGGGTATCGCCCCGGTGGAAATCAAGGAGGTGGCGATCAAAACCGGTCTGGTCCTGGGTGGCGGCTGGCCGACCGATGACGACCGCATCCAGTTCTGTCGGCAAATCTATACCCTGCTGGATGCCGGCATCCCGGTGGTGCGCGCCATCCAGAATCTGCGCGAGGCCACCGGCAATCAACGTCTCAAGGATGCCCTGGAAGCCATTGCCGCCGACCTGGAAGCCGGCAAGGATATCGCATCTTCCATGGCCACCCATCCCCGGGTCTTTCCCCGCCTCTTTGTCAATATCATTCGTGTCGGCGAAACCTCGGGACGCCTGCCGGAATCGATCAAGCAACTCTATGAATTCCTGGAGGTGGACAAACAGACCCGCCAGCAGATCAACAGCGCCCTGCGTTATCCCTCCATCGTCATCGGCGTCATGTTCACCGTATTGTATCTGCTCAATTATTTCGTCATTCCCGCCTTCGACAAACTGTTCAAGCAATTTGGTGCCACCCTCCCCTGGCAGACCCGCCTGCTCGTCACAACTTCCAACTTTACCATCAATCACGGGCCGGCGATGATTGTTGCAATCGCCCTGTTGATCTTCGGCTTCCGAAAATTCATCGAAACCCCGGGCGGGCGTCTCTGGTGGGATCGCAACAAACTGCGCATCCCCATCATCGGCAAGATTGTCGAACAGGCCACCCTCGCCCGCTTTGCACGAACCTTCTCCATGTGCCTGCGTTCAGGCATGCCTGTGGATCAATCCTTGAACATCGTCGGCGGCTCCATGGACAACGCCCTCCTCGAAAAAGGTATCCAGGAGATGCAACGACGCATCAACAGGGGGGAGAGCATCCTGCAGGCTGCACGTTCCAGTGGCATGTTCACCCGCCTGGTGTTGCAAATGCTTGCCGTGGGCGATGAAACGGGACGTACCGATGAAATGATGCAATCCGTGGCCCTCTACTATGAGCGCGAAGTGGCCTATGCCGTTAAAAATTTGAGTACTGCCATCGAACCCATTCTCATGGGCATGATGGGGGGAATCGTCCTGCTCCTGGCTCTCGGAATCTTCATGCCCATGTGGGGCATGGGCAAGG
>PEAJ01000201.1 GCA_002753495.1 Magnetococcales bacterium HA3dbin3
TGCGGCTGTTTTTTTTTTTTTTTTTTTTTGCTTTCGGTTTTGACGCGGCACCAGGAGGTCGCCCTCTCGCTGGCGCTGATTCTCTGGCTGCTGCTTCTGGCCTTTCTCGATGTGATTTTGATCGGCGTCATGTTGCAGGAGCACGTCCCACCGACCGCGGTGGTGGCAGTGGCGCTCGCCAATCCCTTGCAGTCGTTTCGTACCGCCGCCCTGCTGCTCTTCGACCCGCAGCTGTCGGTGCTGGGGCCGACCGCCTACATCATCCTTGACCACTTTGGCCGCACGGGTTTTTTGTTCTTCGCCCTGTTTTGGCCCCTGCTGCTTGGCGCGGGTGCGGCGGCGCTGGGATATCGCCTGTTTCGCCGCTGGGACATGATCTGACACAGACCCTCTCCATGACTTCTCCCCCCGAACCACACCCTGACCACTTTCCTACCTCTTTCAGCCGCTACTTTGCGGCGATGCGCCCGCCGTTTCTTTCCGCCAGCTTGGTTCCGGGGTTCATCGGCATGGCCAGCGCCTGGCATGATGGTGTGCTGCGTCACCCCCTGCTGCTGCTGCCGGCACTGCTCGGGCCGGTGTTGGCCGGCGCCGGCGCCAACGTGATCAACGACTATTATGATCACCTCAACGGCTGCGATGCCGGCAACATCGAGCGGGTTTACCCCTTCACCGGTGGCAGCCGCATGATCCAGAACCAGGTACTCACCCCGCGCGAAACCTGGCGACTGGGTTTTGGCCTGTTGCTCGTCGCCACCGCGATGGGGGTGGCGCTGACGCCGGTGCTGGGATGGCATCTTTTGGGATTTGTCGCTGTCGGGTTTTTTATCGCCTGGGCCTACTCCGCCCCGCCGCTCAAACTCAACAGCCGGGGTTTGGGCGAGATCTGCATTGCCCTGGCCTTTGGCATTTTTCTCCCCATGGGGGCCGACTTTGTGCAGCGCGGGGAGGTGTCCTGGTTGCCGGTGGCGGCGGGCTTCCCTTACGCCATGCTCGTGACCAATCTTTTGTACATCAATCAATTCCCGGATCAAAAAGCGGACGCGACGGCGGGAAAACGGCATTGGGTGGTGCGTCTGGGGTCGGCGCGGGCACGCTGGATCTACCTGGCGCTTGTTTTGATTGGTCATGGTGCGCTGTTGCTGGCCATCCTGCTGGGGTGGTTGCCCAGGGTTTGCCTTGTGGCATTGCTGACCCTGCCTTTGGGGTTGGCAGCGGCGCGGGAGGTGCTGCGTTATCACGATCAGCCCGCCCGTCTGAGCCGGGGTATTCAGTGGACCATTTTAACTGCCATCGTTCAGGCGGTGTTGATGTCGCTGACGTTGGCGGCGGGGTAGGATGGAGGAAGGGAACGGCATGGGTGGCTTTGTAGCGGGTCTGGGCGCGGCACTGGGGCTGGTGGCCGTCATCATGGCAACGGGCGCTGGCGCGGATCCCACCCCGGTGGCGGCGAGCAAACCGGCTTCCGGGCTGTCGGCGGATGTCACGCCTCCTGTCGCCAATCCGGCCGTCGTCTCCGGCAACCCGGGGGCCGCGCCTTTGCCTGTTGCATCGGCGGCCCCTCCGGTGACGCCAGCGACAACGCCCACCGCAACGGTAGCGTCATCACCGCCTGCCTCCGTCGTCACTCCGGTCGTGGCCAATCCTGGCGCCGCCGGCACGCCGAACGGGTGGGACAGGAACAATGCCCAGGATGTCAACCAAACCTGCGCGGCTTGTCATGGTCCCAAGGGCGAAGGGGGCAAAGGGGGGGAGTACCCACGTCTGGCCGGACAGATCCAGGCGTACATGGAGAGGCAGCTGCACGACTTCAAGGATCGCCATCGCATCAACATTCCCATGTTTCCCTATACCCAGGCGCGGGAGTTGCCCGAAAAGGATATCCGCGACATCACACACTTCCTGGCTGAGCAGAGGGTCTCTGTCACCGTGCCGGCGGTGGAGGGCAACGTTGCCATGGGACAGGAGGATTATCTCGCCGAGTGCGCCATGTGCCACGGCAAGGAGGGAGAGGGCAAGCCGCAACAGGAGGGGAGCAAGAAACATGGCCCCGCCCTGGCCGAGCAATACCCCCTCTATCTCCAGCGCCAACTCAATCTTTTTGCCACCGGTGAGCGTAACAATCCGGCGATGCGGGAGGTGATGCGCGAGGTCTCCGCGGAACGAATGAACAACATCGTTGCCTTCATGGTCACCCTGGAACGCCACCCGGGGCTGGCACGAGAGCAGGCCCTGGAGACACAACGGCGCATCCTGGAGATCATGCAGGGGCTGGCGGCGCCCGCCGGTGGTGGTTCGTCGCAATAGGGCGCCCATAGGCACGGCCACCACGCCGTAAACTCCGAGGATCCGCGGGCATGGCCTTGTTCCGGGAAAGCGAAACGATCTTCACCCTGCGCAAACCCGATCGGCCGGCTGTGGAGGCCTTCCTCGCCGCCGAACGGCGCAAACCTTTCACCTATCCCGAGGTGGGGGCCACCCATCCGGACCAGAGTTACCACCTGCCCGAGCTCAGGCAGCGTTACCGGGTGTTGCATCACCGCCTGCGATTGGGCGGTGGCTCCGACGTTTTCGCCCGGGCGCGACAGGCGATCAGTGCATGGCGCATGTTCGACCTCGATTGGGTCCGACTCTGCTGGCCGGAAACTCCCATCGTAGCCGGCAACATCGTGGCGGTGCTGGGCGAGGCGATGGGCGTCTGGTCGATCAATGGCTGTCGCATCGTCTACGTCCTCGACGAAAACGATGCGGATCGACGCCGGTTTGGCTTTGCCTACGGCACCACGCCCCGACATGCCATCGTTGGCGAGGAGCGCATGCTCGTCGAATGGCAGCGGCAGGATGACAGCGTGTGGTACGACCTGCACGCCTTCTCGCGCAAGAGCCACCTGCTGGCCAAGGTGGGTGCCTTTCACCTGCACCACCTGCAACAACGCTTTGCCCGGGAGTCGCACTTGGCCATGCTCAGGGCGGTTGCCGATCACTGATTCCAATTTGCACCCATGGCAACAACTTCGCTGGCATCGGCGTTGGCTCCTCGCTGTCTCGTCCTCGCGTCGCATGCAAGTTGGAATCAGGATGGAGTGGCCGCCCTCAACCCACCCGTTGACCCGCGGGAACTTTTTCCGTGGACGACACCCCCTCGGATGTCGTCAGGGCAATCGCGCTTGACGATCCGAGCCGGTAGACTCGATAGGTCAAAACCCACACAGTCATGTGTAAATTTTAACCATTTGATCGTCCAGACGTGCCGATTCCAGGTGCGATTGCCTTCGGATGTAGCGGAATCCGCTTGTCAAGTTCACCTGGGCAGGGTTATATGTCCTGGAATTGTCTGATCGGCTGGCCAAATCTGGTTGAGGGGGGGGGGGAACAGACATGGGCTGGGGGAACTGGAGCGTCAAGGTCAAGATGTTTGTCGGTGTCGGCAGCGTGCTGGTGCTTCTCCTCGCTGTCGGTGGGTGGTCGGTCGCGGGCATTGGCGCCATCATTCGCGACGCCCAGGTCGTGGTGAAAGGGAACCACCTCAGGGGCGAGCTGCTGCAGCGGGAGGTGGATCACCTCAACTGGGCCAACAAGGTATCGGCCTTCCTGAACGACGAGCGGGAAACGGAGCTCAAGGTTCAGCTCGACCCGACCCAATGTGCCTTCGGCAAGTGGTACTATGGCGATGGCAGACGGGAAGCCGAAACCATGCTGCCAAGCCTCAAGCCCATCCTCGATGGCATGGAGGAGGTACACCGGAAACTGCACGAATCAGCCGGGCGGATCAAGGCGGTCTACCACCGTGCCGACCAGGGACTCCCCTCCTTCCTCACGCGCAAGGAGGTTGATCACCTGGCATGGGCAGGAAAGGTGCAGCAGGCCATCCTGGAGGGTTCCCGGGAACTGACGGTGGAGTTCGACCCGCACAAGTGTGGGCTGGGTCAATTCATCTATGGACCAGAAGGAGAAAAGGTTCGCGGTTCCGACGCGGAGCTTGCCGCCGGTCTGAAACGCCTGGAACCGATACATGTCCATCTCCACGATCTGGGAAAGTCGGTGGCGGGGCTGCTACACCAGGGCGATGCCGCCAAGGCGGCCCTGCTGTACAAGAGCGACGTTGCGCCGACCCTGGCGACCATTCGCACCGAGCTTAAGCATCTTGAGGAGCGGGCAACGGCAAACCTGTCCGGTCGCACCCAGGCGTTGGCCATTTTCTCGGGTGAAACTCAGGTGTATCTGGGACAGGTGCAGGAGAAGCTGCGACAACTGACCAAGGAGGCGGTGAACAACATCCTGACCGAGGACAAAATGATCGACCGCGCCCAAAAGGTGCGGGAGGTGGTGATCGGTGTCTCTCTCGTGGCACTGGTTCTCGGGTTGATCATGTCCCTGTTGCTGGAGCGAAGCGTGACCGGGCCGCTGAAGATGTGTTTCAAAAACATGGAACGTCTGGCCAATGGGGATCTAACAGTCTCCTGTACCCTCCAGCGCAAGGACGAGTTAGGAAAATTGTTTGTCTTCCTGACGATGATTGCTCAGCGGCTCAGGCAGACCATCACCGAGGTCAGATCTTCCTCCGATCAGGTCGGTGCCGGCGCAGTCCGTACATCCA
>PEAJ01000202.1 GCA_002753495.1 Magnetococcales bacterium HA3dbin3
GCCTTTCGCGCCGGCTGCCGGGTGGCGAACATGGAGTTCATTCAATTCCATCCCAGTTGTGGGAGATGAGGATCTCCTCGTCGCAGGTTCCGGTGTCGTAGCTCTCCCAAAGAGGCAAGGACGGCGTTTGAAGTGGTGGTGTCTCCCTGCGCTTGCGCACGATATCATCATGCACCGCCTCCGAAAAGACCAGACATTCGAGCAGGGAGTTGGAAGCAAGACGATTGGCGCCATGCAACCCGGTATGGCTGACCTCGCCGACGGCGTAGAGGTTTTCGATGTCGGTCTGACCGCGCAGATCGGTCATCACCCCGCCGCAGACGTAATGGGCGGCGGGCACGACCGGAATCGGCTCCCTGTCGATGCGGATGCCCAGGCTTGCGCACTTGTCCATGATGTTGGGAAAGTGTTCGCGCAGAAACGCCTCGCCCTTGTGGGTGATGTCAAGGAAAACGCAGTCATCCCCGGTGCGTTTCATTTCAAAGTCGATGGCGCGGGCAACAATGTCCCGAGGGGCAAGTTCCCTCTTCGGGTGATGCAGCTCCATGAACGGCTCGCCGTTCTGGCGGATCAGAATCCCCCCTTCGCCACGCACCGCCTCGGAGATGAGAAACGACTTGGCAAGGGGGTGATAAAGACAGGTGGGATGGAATTGAATGAACTCCATGTTCGCCACCCGGCAGCCGGCGCGAAAGGCCATCGCCACCCCACCGCCGGTCGCGGTATCGGGGTTGGAGGTGTAGAGGTAGACCTTGCCGGCGCCGCCGGTCGCCAGGATCGTGTAGGGAGCCTGGAACGTGTGAATGGCGCCGGTTGAAATCTCCAGCGCATGGCAGCCGTGGCAGCGGTCCGATCGATTGGGAATGAGTCTCCCGATTTTATGATCGGTCAGTAAATCGATGGCGACATGGTGGGGAAGGATGGTGATATGCGGGTGGTGTTCCGCCCGTTCCAGGAGGGTTTTGATCACCGCCTGGCCGGTGGCGTCGGCGGAGTGAATCACACGGCGCGCGGAGTGCCCCCCTTCCCGGGTCAGGTGGTAGCCGTCCTGGGTACGGGTAAAAGGAACCCCAAGGTCGATCAGGTGCTGGATGGCCCGGGCCCCGTTTTTGACCACGCAACGCACGGCGTCGACGTGACACAGCCCGGCACCCGCTTCAAGGGTGTCCTGGACGTGAGACTCCAGGTCGTCGGTCGGAGCCAGGACAGCCGCAATCCCCCCCTGGGCATGAAAGCTGTTCGATTCGACCGCCTCACCCTTGGTCAAAACGATCACCTGGCCGTGCTCGGCCAAGCGCAGGGCCAGATCCAACCCGGCCACGCCGCTGCCGATCACCAAAAAATCCGACTCGACCAAACGCCGCGTTGCCGGTCTGTCCTGAGACATGGATGACCCCCAGGCAAAAGAGAAACACTCCC
The DNA here is from genome assembly GCA_002753495.1 of Magnetococcales bacterium HA3dbin3. Classification (GTDB taxonomy): domain Bacteria; phylum Pseudomonadota; class Magnetococcia; order Magnetococcales; family DC0425bin3; genus HA3dbin3. The sequence continues at coordinate 1,420 of PEAJ01000202.1, forward strand.
ACGCGCTCGTTTGTAGCAGGGAGCCAGCATCGGGTCCAGGTCCCTCATGCCAGGACCTCGGCCGACATGACATCCTGGTCAGCTCCCCCTTCCTCGGGCACATCCCTTTCACGACAACGGCACGGGGGCGTTGCTTCCACGGTGACGTGTGCTAGGATGGGGAACTTTCCCTCGGGGGGAGAGTCGAAACTCCCACTTGACAGCGAAAAGGGTGGTGGCGCGAGGTGAGTGAAGCGGACCAGATACTCGTCCAGAAGGTCAAAAAGGGTGACAGCAAGGCCTTTGAATTGCTTATGCGTAAGTATCAGGGCCGCATCGCCTCGGTCATCTCCAGGAGTGTTTCCGACCCGGCACGGGTCCAGGATCTGACCCAGGAGTCCTTCCTCAAGGCCTACCGGGCCCTGCCGACTTTCCGGGGAGAGTCCGCCTTCTACACTTGGCTATTCCGCATCGCCGTGAACACGGCGAAGAACCACCTCATGTTGGCTGGGCGGGGTGTACCCATCAGCGACATGGAGTTGGACGACGCCGACAAGATTGCACCGCAGCTGCGCGACTACGACACCCCGGAGTCGCAGATGCTGCGCGCGGAGTTGACCCAGACTCTGGAGGAGGCAATCCGGAGTCTGCCCGGCCCCATGCGTCAAGCGGTCGAGTTGCGTGATGTTCAGGACAAATCCTACGAGGAGATTGCGGCCATCCTGGGCTGTCCGGTCGGTACCGTTCGTTCGCGGATTTTTCGCGGTCGGCAGGAGATCATGAACGTCATGCGAGGTTATCTTTCCGCAGGGGTGCAACCGACACGAGGCCGCGACGGGTCGGCTGGCGGCAAAAGGGACGATGGACCCTGAAGGTGGAAGGCGTGCCCCGAAGAGAGCGGGGATGGGAGGAGGCATGGACCAAGGGGGTGCTGCATGAACTGCGATCACGAAATGATTTCAGCGTACCTGGATGGGGAGCTGGATGCAGCTCTTCTGGACTCGGTGACATCCCACCTTCTGGATTGTGCGGAGTGTTGCCGACAGTTCAACGATTTGGCTCGGGCGCGCGATGCGATCCAAACCAACTGCCTCGTCCCCGATCCGGAAGGGATCGTTGCGTCGGTCATGGCGGCCATCGACAGGAGCCCGAAACCAGCCCAAACGCTCGACAGCGGTTACCCAGGCCCAGCCAACAACTGGAAGGTCAAGAACGGTCTTTTGCACAAGTGACATCAAGCCTCAACGATGCAATCGACAAGGGGTTTTTTCCGAATGCTTCAGCAGGTTGAGCCGGTGTCGTTTACACCGGTTGCGCGTCGGTGGGCACGTTGATTCGCGTCGACACTTGATCCTGGGGTCGCCCTTCGGGTCGGGGGATCCTTTGGTGCGCCCTGGAGAGGGGCCTGGGGTGTATGGTACCCTGCCGCAGTGCCCGTTTGTGCATTTTTCCCGTCTGCATGCGCCCCCATGGTGGCAGCATGAGATGCCCGGGCCCCCTTGACACTCCCCCTGGATCGAGAATCTTACATGAAAAACAGGCCCCTTCCGTACATCCTGCCGGCATTGGTGGCAATCTTTTTCCTCTTCATTCCTGGCAGCGGCCGTTCGGCTCCACCGGTCGGTTCGCCCGATCTCGTGCCCCTCATCAAGAGCCTGAAGCCGGTCGTCGTCAACATCAGCACGGCTCAGAACAACAACAAGCGCGCGGATGAGGGGGGAGATGACGAGGAAGGGGATCCTTCACGACCGGCTCCGAAGGGCGGTCCCGGCATGCGGGATTTCTCTTTCAAGGGAACTCCGTTCGAGGAGTTCTTCAAACGCTTCTTCGACCGTATGCCCGACCAGGGGTTCAAATCCCGCAGCCTTGGTTCCGGGGTGATCATCAACTCCTCCGGCTTCATCCTCACCAACAACCATGTCGTCGAGAATGCCTCGGAGATCCTCGTGCGACTCTCGACGGACGAGGAGTTCAACGCCGAGGTGGTCGGCAGGGACGCCAAGACCGATCTGGCCCTGATTCGCATCAAGGCCCCGCATCCGCTGCCTGAAGCCGCCTTGGGTGACTCGGACAAATCCGAAGTCGGGTCTTGGGTGCTGGCGATCGGCAACCCCTTCGGACTGGAGGCGACGGTCACCGTCGGCATCATTTCCGCCAAGGGACGGGTGATCGGCACCGGGCCCTACGACGACTTCATCCAGACCGATGCCGCGATCAATCCCGGCAACTCGGGCGGGCCACTTTTCAACCTGGATGGGCAGGTCATCGGCATCAATACCGCCATTTTCTCACGTTCCGGCGGGAACATGGGCATCGGATTTGCCATTCCGGTCAACCTCGCCAAGCAGATTGTCGACCAGCTGAAATCGAGCGGGAGGGTCACGCGCGGCTGGCTGGGGGTGCGCATCCAGACTATCACCCAGGATCTGGCCGATGCCCTGGGTCTCGACAAGCGCCATGGGGCCTTGGTGGCCAGCGTCGACCCGGGTGCCCCGGCAGACAAGGCCGGGTTGAAAACGCGGGACGTCATCATTTCTTTCGATGGTCACCCCATCGATCGCATGCACGAGCTGCCGGCGATTGTCGCCGCCACTCCGGTGGGCAAAAAGGTTGACGTGGAGATCATTCGCGATGGCAGCCGCAAAAAGCTGACCGCTGTCATCTCCGAGATGAAAGACGAGGCCGTCGTCTCCGAAACCGCCCCGCACACGGATAAAGGGCCGCTCGGCCTGACCGTGTCGGCCATCACGCCGAAGATCCGCCAGGACCTGGAGCTGTCGGACGACATGGAGGGGGTGGTCGTGACCGCCGTCAAACCAGGCAGCAACGCCTTTACCGTGGGCCTGCGCCCCGGTGATGTCATCAACGAAATCAACCGCAACAAGGTTCGCAGCCTGGAGGATTTCCAGCGTTTGACCAAGGGCCTGAAGAAGGGGGAGATGCTCCTCGTTCTGGTCATGCGTGACGGCGATCCGCGTTTTCTGGCCATGAAGGTGGACTGAGAAAAGCAGCGTGAGGTTGCCGCGGGCGGAGAATCTTCCCGCCCGCGGTGAAGCAGGCACGGCAAGACCATACGCGCAGATGCTCAGGCGCGGAAGCGTGAGGCGGTGCGCATGCCGTTGTCGCGGTCGGGGGTCGTGTACCCAAGCATCGGGCGTGCGATCGCGGGTGGTTTTTA
>PEAJ01000203.1 GCA_002753495.1 Magnetococcales bacterium HA3dbin3
CTCTTTTTCGCTCAACTCGGCATCGGGCGTGACCAACCCCTTCTCGATTGCCTTGTTGATCAGTTTTTCCGGATCCAACCCCTTGCCGTCGTCGGTGACCTTGATCAGCACGTTGGCGCCTGAATGTTCGGCGGAGAGGTGGATGCGGCCAACCGGGGATTTCCCCGCCTCCACGCGCCCATCCGGGGACTCGACGCCGTGGTCGATGCTGTTGCGGATGATGTGGACCAGGGGATCGTTGAGCTGGTCGATCACCGTTTTATCGAGTTCGGTTTCGGCGCCGGAGGTGGTCATTTCGATCTGTTTGCCCAACTCGCTCGACAGATCGCGCACCAGGCGCTTGAACTTGTCGAAGGTGGTGCCGATGGCCAACATCCGGATGCTCATGGTGTTGTCCCGGAGTTCACCGGTCAGGCGTTCCACCTCTTCGGAGATGAGCTGCAAATCGTGGTCGTTGAGTTTGGCGGAAGTTTGTGTCAGGCGCGCCTGCACGGTAACCAACTCTCCGACCAGATCGACGAGGTGGTCAAGTTTGTCCGACGGCACGCGCACGCTCTGCGCCACCGCCTGTTGTTTTTTTGCCTCTCGTTTCTGCTTGCCGACCTCCTGTTCCACCAGGGCGGCCTTGACCTTGGCCTTGTTGACCAGGCCGGCATCAACCAGGCGCTCGCCGATGGGCTGGAGCACCTTGTTCAGGTCGTCACGCTTGATATCGCCGCGTTCGACCAGAATCTCGCCCAGGGGCCTCTCGGTGGGCACCTCCTCGGGGTGGCTCTCCATCTCCTCGCGATCGAGCATGCGGATGTTGAGATCGCACTGATCATCAACGAAGATGAAGATGTCCTGGATGGCGTTCTCCCCCTGATCGGTGGTGAGAAACACCTCCCAAGAGGTATAGCACTTCTCGGGATCAACGGCATCGAGCCCGGGGATGGCATCGGTGAAGGTGACGACCTTGGTCTCGCCGAGACCGTGAATTTCGTCGAGCAGCAGCAAGGGGTTGGTACCGTTGCTGAAAATCTCCGGCTTGGGCTTGAAGCGGATGCGGTAGGTGTGAACACTCCCTTCCGCCTCGGCGGCGGCCGGAGCGCCACCCCCTGGCGCCGAAGCAGCGGCGGCGGGAGCGGCCGGGGCACCACTGGCACCGGGCAACAGTCCCTTGAGCCCGGCAATGATCCGGGCGGCGTTATTCTGGTCGGGCTCCTCGCCGCCGGCGGCGGCATCGAGCATGGCGCGAATCTGATCGCGCGCGGCCAGGGTGAGATCGATCAACCCCTTGGTAATCGGGATGGTGCCGTTGCGCGCGAGGTCGAAGACGGTTTCGACGTTGTGGGTAAATTCAGCGACGGCGTCAAAGCCAAACATGGCGCCGGAGCCCTTGATGGTGTGCATCGCCCGGAAGACGCGACCAATCAGGTCCTGATCCTTCGGGGACTCCTCCAGTTCCAGAAGGGAATCTTCCAGCTCGGCGAGCAGCTCATAGGCCTCTTCCGTGAAGGCGCTGGTATCGATTTCCACGGCCATGTTTCGTCTCCCCCCAGATCCGGCTTTAGTTCAGCCCAGCACCTTCTTGACCACCTGCAGCAGCTGCGCGGGCTTGAAGGGCTTGACGATCCAACCAGTGGCACCGGCGTCTTTCCCCTCGGTCTTCTTGTTTGCCTGCGACTCGGTGGTCAGCATGACGATGGGGGTGAATTTGAACGCCGGCAGCGCCCGCAACTCCCTGATCAGGGTGATACCGTCCATGTTGGGCATATTCAGGTCGGTAATCACCATATCCACGGGGTTTGCCTTCAGTTTGTTCAGGGCATCCCGCCCGTCTACCCCTTCGACGACGTTGTAACCCTCCCCCTTGAGCGTCAACGTCACCATTTGCCGGACGCTGGACGAGTCGTCAACGGTCATGATGGTCTTGGCCATTAATTCCCTCCCCTCCAGAGCCCGCTCGGGTCATCCTGGTCGATACAGTTTTCAAAGCCAGCGGTCTTGATTGCCTCCTTGAGGACATCCGGAACCTGGCTGACAACCGTCAATCCTTTTTTTCGCTCAAGGAGCGCCCGGTGCGCGGCGCACAACAGCTGCAACCCCGCCAGATCGACGCGATCTACATCTTTAAAGTTGAGATTCAGGTGCATGGACTGCAAGGCGGCCTCGAGCAAGGACTCTTTCAGCTCCTGCGCGTGCTGGATCGTCAAGTCCCCGGTGAGGGTCAACGTCCCGGTCCCGGAATCTTCGACGTTCAATGTATACATGTTCCACCCTCCGAACGGCAAGGAGTGCGCCGGTTCCCGCTCCCCCAAACCAACCCCGGCATCGCCCCGGGATGATGACCCTTCACAGGTTACGAAAGCAAGTCAAAAAAGTCGTCACAACACAAAACCAAACCCCTCCACCCAAGCTCCAAGTTGCCGAACGGCACCGGATATTCGCCCCGGGTTTGGTGGTCAAGGTCCGCGGGCACGCCTCGCGGTGGCGGAGGGTGCGGGGTCATCGCCCAAAATTCAAGCGTGATCCGGAAACGCGGCAAGGCACTGCCGCGCCGCCCACGCGGGGTCCCCGGCGTGCAAAACGCCGCGGATGGTTGCAACACCGACGACGCCGGTGGTCGCGGCCTCCCCGACATTCTCCGGTGTTATGCCGCCCAGGGCAACGACCGGCCCGGCAACGCGCCGTACTATTTCGGTCAAACGTGACACCCCCAGAGGCGCGGCGTCAGGGTGGGAACGGGTGGCAAACAGCGGCGACAGAGTGACATAGTCCGCTCCCGCGGCCAGGGCGACGTTGGCTTCGTTCGGATCGTGGCAGGAACGCCCGAGAAGGCACCCTGGCCCCAACAACCGGCGCGCGACATCGGTCGGCAGGCCGGAAGCGGGAAGATGCACCCCGTCCGCCCCCACCGCCAGGGCGATGTCGGGTCGATCGTGAATCAACAAGCAAGCCGGTGGCACAACGATCGGGCGTAAGGCGAGGGCAAAGTCGTACACCGCCCGTTCATGCCATCCCGGCAATCGCACCAACAGGTGGCAGGGACCCCCAACCAGGGCACGGCGCAGGCGGTGAAGCAACCCTTGCGCCTCAGCGTGGGCGATTGGCTCGGTGATCAACAACAGGCGTGGCAAAGACAAGACGATCATGGCACACCGATCCACTTGTGCGTCTGCAGGGAGAGCCGCAACCGTCCCCCGGAAGCCAGTACGAGCCGATAACAGAAAGCCACCGCCGCCGGGTCGGGAATTGCCTCCAGCGCACGCGGCTGCACCCAGACACGCGGGTGGCGCCTGCTCCGCTCGTCAATCTCCGCAAGCAGGATTGGATCGGGGTCGGCGGGCAGGACATACTTGATCTCATCGGCGCGGGCATAGCAGGATTCCGGCAGCGCGGTCTTGGGCGACAGGGTGATCCAGTCCACCCCATCGGGTGCTTCTCCCCCGATGCCGCTCGTCTCCATCGCCACCCACGCCCCAGCCATCTTGAACGCGGCGACCAGTTCCGCAAGACCCGGTGCCGCCAGCGGTTCGCCGCCGGTCAGCAGGATGCAGGGGATCGTCGGGGCAATCGCCTGCCACGCGGCGAGGATTTCGGCCGTGGTCAACGAGCGCACGGCCGCCGGGTCGCGATGCCGCGGCTCGTCACACCAGGAGCAGCGCAGCGGACAACCGGAGAAACGCACAAAAAACATCGCCCGCCCACTCCACGCACCCTCCCCCTGCACCGAGGCAAAGAGGTCACAGAGGACGTGCCGGATTGGCCTCGAGGCAACGATCCCGGTCATCCCGGAGATGGAGACGGCCCGGCGTGCGCGTTCATGCCGGGTCGACCGTCAGGGCATCGGCGCGCAGGGCCTCGGCCCAGGCGTTGGCCGACTCCCACACCCGCACCGACTCCATCCGCGCCCCCCCCAGCTCCGGCCGCCCTTCCAGGTGGCGCAAACACCACCCCATGATCCAGGCGGCAAGGTATTCGGTCGAGGTGTAGGGGATGCTGGGCAGGCTCTCGTTCAAGTGGCGATGATCGAGCAGGGGATCGATCAATTCACCCTGAACGATGGCACCGAGCAAACCAAAATCGGCGACAAAACCCGACTGTGGATCGGTCGGGCGCGGCGGGCGCGGCTCGCCCGTGAGTACCAGCTCCAGGCGGTAGGCGTGGCCATGCAGGCGCCGGCACTTGCCGTCGTGATACCCGAGCAAATGGGCGGCATCGAAATGAAAGCGGCGGGCGATCCTCATGCCGCGCATGCTGCCACGCCCTTCGGTGCGCGTCAACGCTTGCGGGCGAGGCAGCTCTGCCCGTACCTTCCCCGGTTCGAGGCGAGGAACAACCAACAAAATCGGGCCAAGGGCCGTGACGATCACGAGCGCGCCAGCAACCATCGCCGATGCGGCCACCCACCCGCCAGCCCTCACCGATACGGCGGCAATCGCCATCTCCGTCACCGACCTGTTCGGCCCGACCAGCCGCCTGGCGGCGGAGATTCCCGGTTACGAGGTGCGGGCGGTGCAGCAGCGCATGGCCGAACGCGTGCTCGATGCCGTGCGGGAGGGTCGGGTGCTCATGATCGAGG
>PEAJ01000204.1 GCA_002753495.1 Magnetococcales bacterium HA3dbin3
CCGTATTTTGTAGTGCCCCGGATTGCGCACGATTGCGGAAGGCCCTGTTGGCCCATCTTGCTCTCAACACATCGAGAGCTGTTCAGCCGTCCAAAACGTCAACCGGTGAAGGGGGAGGAAAATGATCGACAAACAGGTTCCCGTCATCGGCGGCAACTCCTTCGAAGGGCTCAAGCGGCTCAACGAATACGGCGCCGAATATTGGAGTGCCCGTGACTTGCAGCCTCTGCTCGGGTATTCCCAGTGGAGGCGTTTCGAGCAGGCCATCGAGCGCGCCATCCTTTCCTGCCAGGAATCGGGGAACGAGCCGGACCACCATTTTGCCGGCGCCGGCAAAATGGTCGAATTGGGATCGGGGAGCACGCGGGAGGTGCCTGATTTTCACCTCTCCCGTTTTGCCTGCTATCTCATCGCCCAGAATGGCGACCCGCGCAAACCGGAAATTGCCCAGGCGCAAAAATATTTTGCCGTGCAGACGCGCCGCCAGGAGCTGTCCGACCGACTGGCCGCCGACGTGGAACGGCTGGAGTTGCGCAAACAGACTGCGGAAGAGTTCAAGGCGCTCTCCCACGCCGCGCAACACGCCGGAGTGCAGAACCGGATGTTCGGCGTCTTCCATGACGCGGGCTACAAGGGGCTTTACGGCGGTCTGGGGCGGGACGCCATCAAGGAGAGGAAGGGCATCCCGGAAAAGGATAATCTGATGGACCGGATGAATGCCACCGAACTGGCCGCCAATCAGTTCCGCATGACCCAGACGCGAGACAAGCTCGCACGGGAAGCCGTTCGGGATCAACAACAAGCCATCCGAACCCATGAGCAGGTTGGGCGGGAGGTTCGGGAGGCGATTCGCCGCATCGGCGGCGATCCTCCGGAGCTGATTCCTCCCGCCGAGCATATCAAGGAGGTTGAAAAACGGGTCAAACAGGCCACGCCGAAACTGGAGTTGGCGGATCGGCATGCGACCGGGTTGTTGGGAGGCAAAGGCGAGAAGACATGAGCAACAAACAGAAACTCGAACTCACCTGGATCGGCAAGGAAAACCGCCCCCGCCTGGAGCCGCGCATTCTGCTGGAGGATGCCACGCTCTCCCACCACGCCCCGCATCGGGTGAGCGATGGTGACATTTTCGATAATCGGTTGATCTTTGGCGATAACCTGCTGGCGCTCAAGGCCTTGGAGCAGGAGTTTGCGGGGAAGGTGAAGTGTGTGTTTATTGACCCGCCGTATAATACTGGATCTGCCTTTACCCATTATGATGATGGGATAGAACACTCTCTCTGGCTATCTTTGATGCGGGATCGGTTGGATATTTTGTGGAAGCTACTGTCAGATGATGGGTCTCTATGGATTGTGATTGATGATAATGAAGTTCACTATCTAAAAGTTATATGCGATGAGATGTTTGGAAGAGGAAATTTTGTCAGTTCATTTGCGTGGGAGAAAGATAAAGGCCGCAGAAATGACACTGATATATCTAGTGCGCATGACCATATTCTGCTTTTTGTTAAAAGCCGTGATATATGGAAGAAAGTACGAAATCCACTACCGAGATCAGACTCACAGAAAGCAAGATATCGTAATCCTGACAACGACCCAAGAGGGCCTTGGCTGCAAGGGGACAATGGAACGGCAAAAAGCGGAGGCAATTCCTTATTGTATCCAATCCGTCTCCCGTCAGGAAGGGTGGTGCTGCCACCAAAAGGTAACTATTGGCGTTTTTCTAAAGAAAATTTTGAAAATGCGCAAAAAGAAGGGCGAGTTTATTTTGGGGCAAATGGAGATGGAATGCCTTTGATTAAACGATATCTTTCTGAAGTGCAGGATGGTGTCGTTCCAAGAACGTGGTGGTCTGCGGATGATGCGGGATCAAACCAATCGGCAAAAAGAGACCACCTGCGAAAATTACTCCCAGATATTGAACCGTTCTCGACTCCAAAGCCCGAAGAGCTAGTTCGCCTTGTACTCCATATATCATCTAATCCCGGCGACCTCGTCCTCGACTCCTTCGCCGGTTCCGGCACCACAGGCGCCGTGGCCCACAAAATGGGTCGCCGCTGGATCATGGTGGAACTGGGCGAGCATTGCCATACCCACGTCATCCCCCGCCTCAAGAAAGTCATCGATGGCGAGGACAAAGGCGGCATCACTGAAGAGGTGGGATGGAAGGGGGGCGGGGGATTCCGCTACTTCCGCCTGGCGCCGTCCCTGTTGGAAAAGGACAAGCACGGGCAGTGGGTCATCAGTAAAGAGTATAACGCCGCCATGCTCGCCGAGGCGTTGTGCAAGCTGGAAGGGTTTACCTATGCCCCCAGCGACAGCGTCTATTGGCAACAGGGTCGCTCCACCGAACGGGACTTCCTCTATGTCACCACCCAGACCTTGAGCGCGGAGCAACTCGCCGCCTTGAGCGACGAGGTGGGGCCGGAACGCTCTTTGCTGGTGCTCTGTTCCGCCTTCCGGGGGGTCTCCGACCGTTGGCTCAACCTGACGGTGAAGAAGATTCCCAAGGCGGTGCTCGCCAAATGCGAATGGGGCCACGACGACTACAGCCTCAAGGTGGAAAACCTGCCCAAGGCCCCGCCCGAGGCGCCACCTCCCGCCGTCAAACCCGGCGCCATGCGAAGCCTGTTCGATGACCTGGGAGAGGACAAGCCATGAACCGCCACGTCAACGCCATCGCCGGGCGTCTCAGCTTGCGCCCTCCCCAGCGCCGTTCCCTGGAAATTCTCGACCGGATCACGGAAATCGCCCCACCGCGCAAGCAGGCGGATCTTTCCGCCACCCTGGCGGCCATCCGTAGCGAGTATCCCACGGTCACCGATTTCGAGCGGGAGTGTCCCTCCCTCTGTTTCGCCTTGGCCACCGGCGTAGGCAAGACGCGGCTGATGGGCGCCTTCATCAGCTATCTGCACCTGGCGCACGGCCTGAACCATTTCTTCGTCATGGCCCCCAACCTGACCATCTACAACAAGCTGATCACCGATTTCACGCCCAACACGCCAAAATATGTCTTCAAGGGCATTGCCGAGTTCGCCCTGGAAGCTCCGGTTATCGTCACCGGAGAGAATTACGAAAAAGGCAGCGGGGTGACCCGTGGCGGACGCAGCCGCAGGCTGCCCGGCTTCGAGCAATATGTGGTGATCAATATTTTCAATATTGCCAAGATCAACTCCGAGGTGCGGGGCGGAAAGTCCCCCCGCATAAAACGGCTTTCGGAATACATCGGCGAGAGCTATTTCGATTATCTGGCCGGTCTCGACGATCTCGTGCTGATTATGGACGAATCCCATCGCTACCGGGCTTCCGCCGGGGTGCGGGCCATCAACGAGCTGAAGCCGGTGTTGGGATTGGAGTTGACCGCAACCCCCTTCGTGGAAACCAGCAAGGGACCGCAACCCTTCAAGAACGTCATCCTGGATTATCCCCTGGGCCGGGCCATGGAGGATGGTTTCGTCAAGGAGCCAGCCGTGGTCACCCGCAAGGATTTCAATCCCTCTGGCATGTCCCAGGAAGAGTTGGAGCGGTTGAAACTCGAGGATGGCGTTCGCCTGCATGAAAGCGTCAAGGTGGAACTGGAGACCTATGCCCGCGAGACCGACAACACCATCGTCAAACCATTCCTTCTGGTTATTGCCCGCGACACCACCCACGCCGGTCAACTCTTGCGCCTCCTCCAGTCGGAGGAATTCTTTGCTGGACGCTATCGGGAAAAGGTCATTCAGGTAGACTCCAGCCGCACCGGCGCGGAAGAGGATGAGATGGTGGAACGGCTGCTCAAGGTTGAACATGCCGACGAGCCGACCGAGATCGTCATCCACGTCAACATGCTCAAGGAAGGGTGGGACGTCACCAATCTCTATACCATCGTTCCCTTGCGCGCAGCCAACGCCCGCATCCTCATCGAGCAATCCATCGGCAGGGGGTTGCGCCTTCCTTATGGTCGCCGCACCGGTGTTGTCGCCGTGGATCGGCTCAACATCATCGCCCATGACAAATTCCAGGAGATCGTGAACGAGGCCAACCGGCCCGACTCGACCATCCGCCTGAAAGAGGTGATCCTGGCTCCGGAACAACTCGAACGGCCCATGGGCACGGTGGTGTCCCAGTCCAACCTGGCCCATGCCCTTGGCCAGCGCCCAACCCATGAGACCCCCAGCACCCAGCTGCCCGCGTCTGCCGGGGAACCGGTATTTCAATCGCCCGAAGAACGCAAAATCGCGCAGCTCACCTACGAAGTCATCCGGCGACTTGAAGATCGCCCCGATCAACTGCCCAGTGTATCCTATCTTCAAAAACCCGAAGTGCGCGCCGAGGTCTTGAAGGAAGTTGCCGCCCAGTATCGTCCCGCCCAGTTGGCCCTCGAACTCGAAGGTCTGGCAACACCCGACCTCGCCGCCGTGGTAAACAGAACCGCCGAACTTGTAGTACAAAAGACGATTGATATCCCGCGCATCCTCGTCGTGCCACAAGGCGAGGTGCGCTCGGGCTTCAAGCCGTTTTCTCTCGATCTGAAATCCCTCACCTATCTCCTGCCGCCAG
>PEAJ01000205.1 GCA_002753495.1 Magnetococcales bacterium HA3dbin3
GGAAACGACTGCGAGAAAATGTTGCGCATCATCATGCGGGCGAGGCTGCTGTCATCCACCACCAAGACAGTATTGTTTCTCATATGCTTATCATCATCCCCTTGCATTCCAGGATCGCTTTTTTGGCCGATCCGACCTCGACGAGCAGGGTCTCCCCCCACGCCTGGAGGTTCGGTGGAGGTTCGGCCGCCGCGAGTCTTTCCAGCTGCTCGGCAATCTGACCGACGCGCATGGCGCCCAGCTGCCGGCTGCTGGATTTGATCTGGTGGGCCGCACTTCGCACGGCGCCCATGTCCCGCCGGGCGAGAGCCTCCTGGATGGCGCTTGCCCGCTCCGAGATGGCTTGCAGGGAGATGTTGACGATCGTGGGAAACTCCTCTTCCAGATCGCTTCGCAGATCCGCGAGGACTCCAAGGTCCAGGGTGACACAGGAGGCTGGCACGATAACTCTCCCCTCGACGAAATCGACTGGCGCGGTGGAAAAAACCCGCGGCCGACGATCGGAGCGATGGAGACGTGACGCACGAAAAAGACTTGCCACGCATCCGCCGTGCGGGTTTTATAACACCGTTTCCGTCGTTTGATCAACGTCAGATAAAACCCGCGAGTCTCCGGGTTTTTTCGCGCGGCGGCGTCCGCGCACCACTTCAGAAACCGCTTGAGAGGCCAGTATGTGGCATGATTTTATTGGTGAATTTGCCGAGAGAAAGCCTGATTATCCGGCGATCATCGACAAAACGACCCGCATCACGCACACCTACCGGGGCATGGCGGAGCTGATCCAACGTTGGGGAGAGTACCTGCACGCACAGGGGATCGGAAAGGGAGACCGGGTGGTGTGGCTGGCGCCGGCCTGCATGGAGCATATCCTGCTCTTTTTTGCCTGTGCCCGGGTGGGGGCGATTTTGGTACCGCTCAATCACCGGTTGCCGCCGGCGGAGTTGGCCGGGATTCTGGAGTTGGTCGCGCCGCGGCTGTTTTTGGGGGCGATCGATCCGCCGACCGGGCAGGCGTTTCCCTACGTGCATCGGGATGCCATCGACCTCCAGGGCAATCGGACGCCCGCTCCCGCGCATGTCGTGGCCGACGACGATGTCATGCTGATGCTGTTCACCTCCGGTTCAACCGGAACCCCAAAGGGGGTCCTGTTCCACGCGGCGATGATCATGGCCAACATCCGCGCGACCGTCGAGGCGGACGTTTTAAGGGCCGATGATGTCAGCATCGTCAATACCCCCTTTTTTCACACCGGGGCTTACCACGTCTTTCTATTGCCCCTGCTCTCCATGGGGGGGACGCTGTTGCTGTTTGATCGCTTTGATCCCGGCGGGGTGTTGCAGGCGATCCGCGAGGATGATATCACCATCTTCTGGGCGGTGCCGACCATGTTCCAGGCCATTCGCGACCATGCCGACTTCGCCACCACCGATTTTTCGCGCATCCGTTGCCTGTTGTCGGGCGGTGCCCCGCTCAATGTTGCCCTGATGAAGGCCTATCATGCGCGCGGGGTTCCCTTCAAGCAGGGGTTTGGCCTGACCGAGGTCGGACCCAACTGCTTTCTTCTGGACACCGACGCTTGTTGGCAACGGCCGGACTCGATCGGCAAACCCATGCGCCACTCGCGCGTGCGGGTGGTCGACGAGGCTGACAATCCGGTTGGCCCCAACCAGCCCGGCGAGATGCTGATCGGCGGACCGCACCTGTGCCAAGGATATTGGCGCAACGCGGAGCTTTTCCGCAGCTCCCTGCATGAAGGCTACTTTCGCACGGGAGACTTGGTGCGCTTCGACGACGAAGGCTTCTTCTTCGTTGTCGGGCGCAAAAAGGAGATGTACATCTCCGGTGGCGAAAACGTCTACCCCGGCGAGGTGGAAAAACAGATTCTCACCCACCCGGAAATCACCCAGGCCGTTGTCGTGGCGGTGCCCGATGCCAAGTGGACTGAGGTTGGCTTCGCCTTCATTGTCGCCCGGGCCGAGGTGTCGCTGACGGCGCTGCGTGCGCATCTGGATCAGCGTCTGGTCCGTTTCAAGCACCCCCAGCACCTGCGTCGGCTGGAGACATTGCCGTTGCTGGCGAACGGCAAGATCAACCGTGTGGGGTTGCAGGAGATGGCACGCCGAATCGTTGCCAGTGGGGAGGCTCCCTGAATCGATCGTCCGCCGGTGTAAGTTTGCAACAAAGAGTCACGCGGATCGCTCGTGCCTGGGGTTGCGAATTGCTTATTATTTAGACACTGGTGTTGAATAAAAAAACACTTGAAAGTCCACCAGCGATCCTGTAAAAACGCCCGGTCGGGTTTTGTCCCCTCCTCGGCGTCTGGTGGTTGCCAGCGGCGGGCCGGAAGGGTTGCCGGTCTGTGTCTGTTTGTCACGAACCGCAGGGGGGGGGGCGTATCGCGCGGGTCGGTGCAAGTCGAGAAAGTCCAGTAGCACCTCCGAACAGGACGTGAAGAAGGTGGGGGTCGTCGCCTGCGGTCAGGAAGCAGGATGCGTTTTGTGGTGCCCGCCGGCATAACCAATAATCCAAAAGAGGAGGCGAGAATGGCGGAAGAGAGTGGTCTTGAGACAGCCCGGCTCAACCGAATTCTTCAGAACCCGAAGTACCACGAGCTGGTGACCAAACGGAGGCGCTTTGCCTGGTTCCTCTCCACTATCATGTTGATTTTGTACTACACCTTCATCTTGTTGGTTGCGTTCAAGCCATCGTTTTTGGCTACACCCATCGGTGCGAGCATTGTCACCGTTGGCATGCCTTTGGGGGCGGGGGTGATTGTGTCGGCGTTCCTCCTGACCTGGATCTTTGTCCTGCGCGCCAATGGTGCCTACGACAGGCTGACCAACGAAATCAAGGAGATGACCAAATGATGAGGCGGGTTCTTTCGGCACTGTCGGTGGGGGTTCTCGCCGGGGTTTCCGGGACGGCCTGGGCGGCGGAAATGCCCCCGGCCGGTCCGCAGCAGGCCCTGAACATGACCGCCATCATCATGTTTTTCATCTTCGTTGGCGTCACGCTCGGCATCACCTACTGGGCGGCCCACCGGACCAAGACCACCAAGGACTTCTACGCTGCTGGTGGTGGCATTACCGGTTTCCAGAATGGTCTGGCCATCGCTGGCGACTACATGTCGGCGGCGTCGTTTCTGGGTATCTCCAGCATGGTGTTCGCCAAGGGGTATGACGGCCTGATCTACTCGATCGGCTGGCTGGTCGGTTGGCCGATCATCCTCTTTTTGATCGCCGAGCAGCTGCGCAACCTCGGGCGCTACACCTTTGCCGACATCGTATCGTTTCGTTTGCAGCGCGTTCCTCTGCGCACGCTCTCGGCCTTCGGTACCTTAAGCACGATCACCCTCTACCTGATTGCGCAAATGGTGGGAGCGGGCCAGTTGATCCGGACGCTCTTCGGCCTTCCCTACGAGTATGCCGTGATCTGCGTCGGCACCTTGATGATCCTCTACGTGGCGTTCGGCGGCATGTTGGCCACCACCTGGGTGCAGATCATCAAGGCGGTTTTGCTGCTTTCCGGTGCCTCCTTCATCGCCTTTGCCGCCCTCTCCTACGCCAACTTTGACCTGGAGCACTTTTTCCGCTCCGCGGTCGATGCCATCAAGAGCAGCCCACTGGCCGATCATAAAAAGGTGGTGAGCGAGGGTAAGAACTTCCTTGCCCCTGGAGGGCTGGTCACCGACCCCATTTCGGCCATTTCGCTTGGGTTGGCGCTGATGTTTGGCACTGCCGGTTTGCCGCACATCCTGATGCGCTTCTTCACGGTCGGTAATGCCAAGGAGGCCAGGAAGTCGGTCTTCTATGCCACCGGCTTCATCGGCTACTTCTACATCCTCACCTTCATCTTCGGTTTCGGTGCCGTGCTGCTCGTGGCCCCGAGCCCGCACTACATGGACATGGCAAAAGGGACCCTGATGGGTGGCAACAACATGGCCGCCATTCATCTTGCCCACGCCACGGGGGGAGACCTTTTCCTCGGGTTTATCTCGGCGGTGGCTTTCGCCACCATCCTGGCGGTGGTCTCTGGCTTGACCCTGTCGGGGGCGTCGGCGGTTTCGCATGACCTCTATGCCAACGCCATCTGCGGTGGTCAGGCCGACGAGAAAAAGGAGATGGCCATCTCCAAGATCGCTGCCCTGATCATCGGCTGTATTGCCGTCTATCTCGGCATTCAGTTCGAGAAGCAGAACGTCGCCTTCATGGTCGGGTTGGCCTTCGCCATCGCTGCCAGCACCAACTTCCCCATCCTGTTCCTTTCCATTCACTGGAAGGGGCTGACGACGCGCGGTGCGGTCATCGGTGGCAGCCTGGGGCTGATCTGCACGGTGACGATGGTGGTGCTCTCGAAGACCGTCTGGGTTGACGTGTTCAAAAATCCCGCGCCGCTCTTCCCCTACAAGGATCCGGCGATCTTCTCCATGACCCTGGCCTTCGTGACCGCCTGGTTCTTCTCAATCACCGATGGCAGCGATCGGGCAAAGAGGGA
>PEAJ01000206.1 GCA_002753495.1 Magnetococcales bacterium HA3dbin3
CTCTTCCGATCTAGAATCTCCTTGCGCACCATCTGGCTCAGCGAGTCGGCGGCCATGCCGAGCCCAATGTTGAGAAACTCCTTCAGGGCATCTTGTTCGAGTTCGGTCAGTTCCATGCCACGCGCTTTCGTTTTTCTCACTCCGGTGCCGGACACATCCATGCGCCGCGGCGGCAAGCATCCATGTCACCCCCAAGGGCCGACCATGGGGACAAAAAGGTTGTTTGCTCGTCAGGTATTTCCCTGCCCGGAGTCGGGAAGTGATGGGGAAGGGACAGAGGCCGACGCCGAGGATTCCGTGGGCCCACCATCGGTCTCCGCGGCGGCATCCGCCGTACGGGTCCTGGACCTGCCACCGGTCCTGACGCCCCGCCGGCGGCGGCGACCATCCGGCGCACGCGCCACCGATGTCTCGGAACGGGGCTCGTTCGCCCCCTCCTCCTGGGGTTCTTCCGTTTCGTGGCGCGGGAAAAGCTTCTCACCGAGACCGCGACTGCCATTGCCGGAGCGCCGACGCCGACGCCGACGCCTCGGTTTTTGCTGTCCAGGGGCGGTAGCGTCACCGGTGGTCTCGACAGAGGCCTGGGCATCCGCTTTTGCCGTGTGGTCAGCTGTCAGACGATAGACCCCCGGTACTTCCGTCTCCTCGCTCCCCTCGGTCAAGGGCACGGCAATGGCCGAATCCGCAAACTCTCCCTGGCTGCCAGGATGCGCACCCTCACCGGTCACCCCTCCGGTCTTGCGCCGACGCCGGCGCCGGCGTCGCTTTTTGTCCCCGGACTTTTCGCCGGAAGAAGGGTCTGGCGCCCCTCCGCCGGAAGCACGTGGCGCCCCGCGGCGGGATGCCGACCGGCCACCCGGCTGTCCCTCCTCCCCGGATTTGGCCCCGCCGGTTTCGGCTTCGTCATCATCGTCGTCTGCAAAGTCGTCATCATCGTCGTCGACGGCATCGTCCGGAAACTCAGGTTCGTCGTACTCGATGGCCTTCCCCTTGGCGACCGCGGGAACCGGCTCCAGCTCACCACCCTGACGTTCGACGACCTCGCGGCGAAAATTGGGGGTCTGCAACCCCTGGTCGGAGAGAATCAGGAGGGTCAGGCGGTGATCCTCCTCCAGGGAGATGATCTGCGCCCGTTTGTGGTTGAACAGATAGTTGGCCACGTCCGGCGGAACGTGATAGGTGAGTCTGCCAAACCGGTTGGTGGCGGCATCCTCGACGATGAGGCGAATGATGTGGATCGCCATCGACTCCACCGAGCGGATGGTCCCCGACCCCTGACAACGTGGGCAGGGGGTGCGATTCGACTCGCTGAAGGTGGGTTTGAGGCGCTGGCGGGAAAGTTCAAGCAGGCCGAACTGGGAGATGCGCCCGATCTGACTCTTGGCCCGATCCAGCTTGAAGGCATCCTTGATCCGCTTTTCCACCTCGGAGTTGTGTTTCTTGTCCTCCATATCGATGAAATCGATGACGATCAGCCCGCCCAGGTCGCGCAGGCGCAGCTGCCGGGCGATCTCGTCGACCGCCTGGAGATTGGTTTTGAAGGCAGTCGACTCAACATCCTTTTCGCGCGTGGCACGGCCGGAGTTGATATCGATGGAGACCAGGGCCTCGGTCGCCTCGATTACCAGGTAGCCACCGGCCTTGAGCGGGATGACGCGCTCATGCATCATCTCGATCTGGTCTTCAATGTGAAACTGGGAGAAGATCGGTTTGCTCTCCCGATAGGGTTGCACCACCTTGACGTAGCGCGGCATGAGCAAGCGCATGAAATCCTTGCCGCGGCGATAGGCCTCCTGACCATGGATCAGGATCTCGCTCATATCGGTGGTGTAGAGGTCGCGGATGGTGCGCAAAATCAGATCTCCCTCCTCATGAATGAGGCAGGGTGGGGTCATTTGCGCGGCCTTGTCCTGGATGCGTTTCCAGAGCCTGAGCAGGTAGTTCATGTCGCGGGTGATTTCCCGCTTGGTGCGCCCCAGGCCGGCGGTGCGGATGATCAGGCTGACATCCGCCGGCACCTCCAGGCTGCCCATGAGTTCCTTGAGATGCTTGCGCTCCTGCGGGTCGACGATCTTGCGTGAAATCCCGCCGCCGCCGCCGGAGTTGTCCGGCAAAAGCACGGTGTAACGCCCAGCCAGGGAGAGATTGGTGGTGAGCGAGGCCCCCTTGTTGCCTCGTGCCTCCTTGACCACCTGCAACAGCAGCGGCTGGCCACGGGTGAGGATTTTCTGGATCGGCAGGAGGCGCCGGCGATTGGCGGCGCGGCGCACGCGCGCCGGCACCTCCTCGTCGGCATCGTCGGCGCTGTCGGCATCGGCGTCGTCATCGGCCGCATCCGGCGGCTCGTGTTCCTTCTCCTTGCCCTTTTCAGACTTCTCTTTTCCCTCGGGCGCCGGGTAGTACTTGGGGTGAATGTCGTTGACCGACAGAAACCCCTGCCTTCCGCCATTGAAGTCGACGAAGGCGGCCTGCAAGGCCGGTTCAACGCGGGTGACACGGCCGAGGTAGATATTTCCCTTGATTTGTTCCTTGGTTGACGTTTCGATATCCAGGTCGACGAGGCGCTGATCCTGGACGATGCCCACGCGGATCTCCTCCGGGTGGGTTGCATCCACCAGCATACGCTTGCTCATTGATGTACGGCGCTCCTAGGGGCAATCTGCTTGACATCCCCGCCGCCCACCTGGGTCCCTTCCGGTTCCCCAGGACGGCGAGACTGAAATACATGCGACTGATTCTCATGACAAAAAAAACCAACATATCAAAATTCAACCCGGCGGGCGCGGCCATTTTAGGGTGTGTCCGCCCGCCTGTCGACCCCGCGCGTGCGGCCCATCTTACGACCTTTTGCCCGGAGACGCAAACTTGACCGACCCGGATGGACACGCGCGATCCCCGGTTCGCCATCGGCGGGTAACAGAGGATGAGGCTGGCATGCGCCTCGATCGCCTTTTGCACCGGGAGCTCCCTGACCTGCCTATATCGGCGTTGCAGCGTCTGCTGCGCAGTGGCCAGGTACGGGTTGATGGGCGTCGGGTCAAGGGGGGGGAACGGTTGGTGCCCGGACAGGAAGTGCGTATCCCGCCCCTGCGCCTGGCAACCGACACACACGCCGACCGCGCCGAGACCCGACAAACCCCTTCTGATGCCTGGTCTCTCGCCCTCGCCGATCGCATTTGCTACCAGGATGCCCACCTGCTGGTGCTTGACAAACCAGCAGGCGTGCCGGTGCATGGCGGCAGCGGTCAGCCTTGGGGATTGATCGACGGCGTGCGGCGCATGCAGGAGCTGCGCAACGGTTTGGTCCCGGAGCTGTGTCACCGCCTGGATAAGGATACCTCCGGTTGTCTGATTTTTGGTCTGGATCCGCTGACCGTCCGGACGATGGCCACGGCCTTTCGTGACGGAACGGTGGAAAAACGCTATCTGCTCCTTGTGCACAAAACCCTGTCGCCCATGGCCGGGGAGATCATCGCCCCCCTGGTTCGCGGTCAGACCCGATCCGGCGAACGCATGGTGGCCGCCAGTGATGCCGGCAAGCCTGCCCGGACCCGATACCGAACCCTCGCCCACGGCAACGGCGTTTCGCTCGTGGAAGCAAAACCGGATACCGGACGCACGCATCAGCTGCGCGTGCATGCCCAGCTGCGGGGGCACCCGATCGCCGGGGACCCCAAATACGGTGATCGGGAGTTCAACCGGCGCATGCGAGCGCTGGGTTTGCGCCGCATGTTTCTCCACGCTGCTCAGGTCCGATTGGCACACCCCCGCACCGGGCAACCGCTCGCGCTGGCGGCGCCCCTGGGACAGGAGCTGCAAAACCTCCTGGAGCGGCTACAGCTTGCCAACGCTCACCCCCCCGACGAGGCATAATTCCAACTCCATATCAAGACGGCAGCTTCGTCGGCTGCCTTGCGCGCTCCTCGCCGTACCAAACACGTACCGTCTCGTCGCGCGCGCGTTGTTAAGCCCCGTTGCTGTCTTGATCCGGAATTGGAATAACCCCAAAAAACCGGCAAACCGGTCAGCGGCCCATCCATCCGCCGCCGCCGCTGCCTGTCTGCTGCCGATCCGCCGCCCGGGGGCAGTGAGTGAGGCCACGCGCAAAAGGCGCAACCGGACAAAAATCGCCCGCCCTCACAACCGGAAGCACCGCAACCGCAGGCCCGCCCGAAACAGCCATCACGCCCAAGACCCCGGAACACCAACCAGCGGGTAGGGCACCGGCCAAACAGGCGCCAACCGGCAAATCACCAACGCGGGAAACCCCGGAGCCAGGAAGACACACCCCCCCCAGCCCCTGGAGAACCCGAAGCCAGGATCGCGCGCCGGGACACACCCCGGCGGAACCCCGGAAGGAACAATCAACTCATGCCAGCTACAATGGCTCGACGCAACTTTTTGCGGAGTCGCCGCACGGCCTCGGCCTTCTTTCGGCGCCGTCTTTCGGAGGAAATTTAAAAAA
>PEAJ01000207.1 GCA_002753495.1 Magnetococcales bacterium HA3dbin3
GAAAAGCATGCGAAATGCGCCCGGGGGTAGGGGGGCGAGAAAGAAAAGGCAAAAAAACCTCGGGGCTTCGCCCCGAACCCCACCGGGGGGCAGGCAGAGCCTCCCCCCGGACCCCCCAACCACTTTTAATAATTCGGCACACTTCTTGCGCTCAATCCCCAATCGGCTTTCCGCGGAAAGTCCACAATTGCGCAGCGCGCACGGAGCCTGGCCATGCAAACACCACGCAAAGGTGCAGCGGAAACACCCTCGATGACACGGCAAAGAAAGCGCGAACCCCCCGAACCGGGTGCACCGGAAATGGCACGACTCATCGGGGAGATCAAAAGGTTGGACGACCTCGTCCGGGAGGGGTCGATCGACCAGGCCCTTGACGTCGGGACGGCAATTCTTGCCCGTTTGCCGAAAAATGTGCCCCTGTTGACCATCATGGCCGATCTGCACTGGCAAAAATCCAACCACGAACAGGCCGAACAGCTTGTTGCCCGCGGACTGGAGATCGCCCCGGACGACGCCGCGCTCCACCAGCGCATGGGCGACATCGCCCGTTTTTACAAAAGGATCGATGCCGCCCTGCTGCATTACCGGGAGGCGGTGCGCCTGGATCCGACCAACCTCGACGGTTACTTCCAGTACGGCCTCCTCCTGATGCGACGGGAACATTTCACCGAGGCGGCCGCAATCCTGCAACGTGCCCTGACCATCCAGCCGGAGATGTTCGAGGCGCATCTGTTGCTTGCCAGCATCTTTCGGCACGAAGGAAGGTTGGTTCTGGCCAACGTCCACGCCCGCCTGCACGATCACCTCCAGCCGGAAGGGGCGCGCCAATACCCGCAAGGAGAGACCCTCGATACCTATTTTCTCGACACCACCGAGGCCCTGACCGCGGCCCGGCAAGGACAGCTGGTCCGGCTGGGTCACGGGGTGACGGGACAGCAAATCTGCTACCATCACGACCCGCTGCCGGCAGAGGGACCAGAGACGCTCATCCATCTGCCGATGAACCGCATCCCGGCTTTTTTCTTCGACACCAGCCTGCGGCCACCGGCAACGGTGGCCTTCGATCCGGCCGATCCACAACAGGCGCATATGGCACTGGCGGTGGCCCGGGTGCTCGACCGCTCCGCCACCCTGCGCACCCAGGCCATCCAGACGACGGTGGTGACAAACAAACACCACGGACCACCCCCCCTCGGACCCGCGCAAAAACCGCGGGTTTTTCTGTTTGTCAGCCGCAGCAATCGCGCCGGGTCGGCAGTGGCCGAACAGATCACCGCCGCCCTGCGCCGCCAGGGGTGCGCTGTCCACCTCGAAACTGAAAAAAATGGCCTGGAAACACTCGACGCCTACCACCTCCTCAAGGCCCACTACACTTGCAATCCGCAGGTGACCATCTCCCTGGATCATGCCAACAACCGACACCTGCACCCCGATGTCTTCAACATCATCTGGTACCGGGAACCCGCACGGGAGCTGCGCGAAGGAACGGCACCGACCTGGCGTGAACGGGATATTCTTCTTTCCACCACGCCGGCGATCGATGCCCTCCTGCACGATCGCGGTGCGCGGACGGTGCACCGGCAGGAGCCCTGCTTCGACCTCACCCCCTTCGCCAACGTGACACCACTCCCCGAACGTCGCAAGGTGGTGTTCGCGGGCGATGCCCATCATCGCTACCTGCACTTTTTGCCGCGGGAGAAGGTCGCCCCGGTGGCAGAGCTCCTGGAAGAGGCCCTTGAAAGGGGCATGGTGGTAAACGAGACGCAGCTGCGGGCGCTGGCCACGGAGGCCGGCTTGCCGACAGCCGCGGTCGTCGAGCTCGTCTATCCCTTTGTCGTGCGCCACGTCACGGTGACCTGGTTGTGCGCGGCCGCCCGGGAGTTGAATCTGGAGCTGGAGGTGCATGGTCGCTTCTGGGATGAGGTTCCGGCGGTGGCCCCCTTTCACCGCGGTGAGGCGACCGACGACGCGACGCTTGCCACCCTCTACGGCCAGGCGCGCTGCGCCCTGGCTGCCGATCCGTATACGTTGCACACCCGCCGGCTGGTGACGCTGGTCGCCTGTGGTTGCACACCGATCCTCTACGACAGCCGACCGCTGCCAACCCCCTCACCCTGGGACACAACCGCGCTCTGTTTTCGCACCCGGAATGACCTGATCGCTGCCTTAAGTCAGGAACCATGCGGCGATCCGGCTGCCATGGCTCACGCTTTCTCCTATGATACCCTCGCCCGGCGCATCCTGGCATGGACGACCCCCCCCGATGCTGAAACATCGGGAGCACGGCCATGATGGGCGCGCCGATCGCCGCTGCCGCGCGACATGCTGAATCCACCCCGGATCCGGCGCGGATGGCCGAGGAGCTGCGACAGGTTCCCGACCTGATGCAAGCGGGTGCGCTCGCCGCCGCCGCCGCCATCTGCGAACGTGCGCTGCTTGTGTGGCCGGACAACCCGGGCATCCTGACCGGCCTGGTGGGGATCCATCAGCTTGATGGCGCCCACGATCGCGCCAGGGAGTTGACCATCCGGGGTTTGCGTCACCACCCCGACCATGCCCCGCTGCACTACTGCATGGGTGATATCGCCAAGGCGGAAAATGACCTGACGACGGCCCTCTCCCATTTTCAGGAGGTGGTGCGTCTGGACCCCGACCACGTCGAGGGGCATTACCAGTGCGGTGCCGTTCTGGCGGCGTGCGATCGCCCGACCGAGGCGGTTGCGGCCTTTCGTCGGGCGGTCGTACTCAAGCCGGGGATGATCGAGGCGTATCAGTCCCTGGCGCATGTCTGCGCCAAGGCGGGGTGGAAGCCCCTGGCCAGCTTCTACGTGCGCCTGTGCGATCACCATCGTCAGCCGGGCACCCCGGCGTACCAGGTCGACGGTGCCATCGAGGATACCTACTTCCTGGACCGGCAAAAGGCCCTGGCAACGGCACAGGCGGCCCTGACAACCAAGGTGCACCAGCATTTTCCCGCGCGCCAGCTCTGCTACCACAGCCACGCCGACCTCGCCAACGCCGGACCGGAGACCCTGGTCTACTGCCCCGCCAATCGCCTGGTCGACTTTCTGCTCGACACCCGGCTGCGGTTGCCAACGGCGATCGACTTCGATCCGGGCGATGACCGGCAAAGAGAACAGGCCCTGGTGGTGGCCGAGGCCATCAGCCTCGTGCCCCGGTTGCGCGGACAAGTCGGGTGGCGGTTGGCCAACCAAAGCCAGGGCCGGAAGCCAGACCCCATGGCCGGAGGTGCCTGGCGCGTGTACATGATCGCCTCGCGCTGGACCACGGTCATGCAGTATGCCGCGCACAACACCGCCGACGCCCTGCGACGACTGGGTTGCGAGGTCCGCCTGGTCACGGAAACAAACGACCTGGAGATGCTCGACGGATACCACTTCCTGCGCGAGATGCTGGCCTTCAATCCGGGTATCACGTTCAATATCAATCGAATCAACAATCAATTTCTACACCCGGATGTCGTCAATATCGTCTGGTATCAAGACCCCATGGCCGAGATCCGGGAAGGCAAGCCCCTGCCCTGGCGGCCGCGGGATATCGTCCTGTCCGCCTATCCGGAGTTTGACGATCTCATCCGCGCGACGGGTGCATCCCAGGTGCGGCGTCAGGATCTGTGCGTCGATACCGCCACCTTCCGCAACGTGCGGCCGCGCCACCAACGCCGCAAGGTGGTGTTCGTCGGCAGTGCCCATCACCACTTTTTCCATGGCCTGCCCGGCGAACGCGAGGTGATCGAGACGCTGCGGGCACACATCGAGGCGGGCGCCGACATCAGCCTCGCCGACAGCCGCCAGCTTGCTTGCGAACACGGGCTCGATCCCACCTACGTCAGCCTCTACATTCACGCCGGCGTCGTGCGCAACCGCGCGGTCGAGTGGCTGTGCGAACTGGCGCCGGAACTTGAGTGGGAGGTGGAAATTTACGGCCGACACTGGGATGAACTTCCCATTGTCGCGCCCTACTTTCGCGGCGAACTTCCGCACGGTGCGGCGGTGGCCGCCCTCTACAACGAGGCGCGCTACGCCCTGGCGGCACACCCGCAGATGGTCAAATCCCAACGCCTGGCCGAGGTTTCCGCCTGCGGCTGCCTGCCGGTCCTGTTCGACGACCGGCGGCATGCCGAAGGCCCTCTGTGGGAGGATGAGATTCTCTTCTTCAAAACCAAGGCTGACCTGCGCGCCTGCCTGAGCCGGGAACCCAAAAGCGACCCCACCGTCATCGCCAGGGCCTACACCTACGATGCCCTGGCCAGGCGCATCCTGCAACTGGCAGCCGAGGGGTACGCGGATCAGCGGCCCATGGCGTAGGGGGCAGCAACGCTGGATTGATGCAGACCGGCAGTCGACTCCGAACCGACCACCACGCCGCCATTGCCATGGACGCCCACCGCCATCAC
>PEAJ01000208.1 GCA_002753495.1 Magnetococcales bacterium HA3dbin3
AGGCCCTGTCGCCAGACCGGGGATGATCGTGGTGACTCTTGCGTGATGATGCAAGTAAAAAGAACATCCCTCACTCGGAATCGAGGGCGACCGGCGTCGCGATCAGCTGTGACAGTCGCCGTTCGATTCGCGCCATTGACTGGATGATCGGCGCATTTTTTCGCAAAATGGCTGGCAGGGCATCGATACGGGCCTGGGCCGTGGCGATGTCGGGGAAGGTGCCAAAATAGACCAGGGTGCGATCGCCCCCGGTGCGGAAGATGTGCAGACGGGCAACCTCGTCTCCCAAGCCGTTTGAGCGAAAATAGCGTACGATCGCTGAAACATCCGTGTTGGGAGTGTCGGTCAGAAGAATGCTCACCGCCGTTGGGGATTCACCCCGCGGCCAGCTGCCGGCGGCAGGGTTCCGGGACGAAGGCAGGGTGTTTATCGGCGTCGTTGCCGTTCGTGGCTCTATCATCAGCGGGCGCGGGGTGGGCACGGCCACCGCAAGTTGCCCCTCCCGGTTGCTTCCCTTCCCGTTGGTTTCGGCTGTCGCAGCGACCCCTTCCGCACCTCCGACGGGAGAAGTCGACAACGGAAAGGCTGTCGTCGCCGTAGCAACCGCCGATCCAACACCGGCACCACCGGACCCTACACCATTCCCGGCCGTTTGTCCCTCCACCCCGGATGCAGCTGACCCAGAGGTGCCGACTTCGCTTGCGGCAGGAGTGTTCTCGTCGTGCGCCACCGACACCACCACCGAAAGACGGTTCAACTCCCGATGGATGATCGCGGCAAGGATGGGATCCTTGGCATCGAGGGCGAGATTTTTGCGAAACCATGTCGCCGCCTCGGCCGTGCGACCATGTACCAGGTGATCGGCACCGATAAAAAAGGAGGCCTCGGCCATCACCATCGCCTTGCCGGTTTTTTCTGCCTTCGCGGCGTGGGCGAGAACATCGGCCGGGGTGAGACGGCCGATCAACAGGGCGCGTAGGGGGTTCGGCCAACGTGTCAGCTCCTCCTCCTTGACTTCGTCCTGGGTGCCGGCGGAGGCAAGAGCGGCTGGGTCCTGCCGCAGCCGGGTAAGGGTCAACCAGAGATGCACGAACGGATCCTCCGGCGTCAATTCGAGCCCCTGCCGAAACGCCGTCGCCGCCGCCTCATAGTCCCCCTGAATGAAACGGGCAAAACCCAGGCCGACGGGGACATTGGGATCGGTCGGCGCCATCCCGCGCGCCTGTTCGAAAGTCGCCACTCCGGCGGCAATCTCCCCGATTGCAATCTGAAATAAACCACGCCGGAACAGGGCCGGGGGGTTATCCGGACGCAGTTGCAATGCCCGGTCGATGTCGGCCAGCGCCTCCTTGACCCGCCCCAAACGCCCGAGCAATCCGGAACGGAAGTAAAAGGCATCGTGAAAGGCCGCGTCGTGGCGAATGGCTTGATCGAGATCCCGCAGCGCGCGCGGCAACTCCCCGCGTTGATCGTACAACAGGCCACGTTCGAGAAGGGCGGGCGCATAGTCCGGACGCAGCTTCAGGACGGCATCAAGGCTCTGGATCGCCTCCCCCACCTTTCCCAGCCGGCTCAAGGCACGCGCGCGAAAAAAGGCCGGCAGCGGATCCTTCGGGGCAAGCAACGCCGCGACCTTGAAATCGTCGGCCGCCAGATCCACCTGATCGGCGGCCAGACGACCGTTGCCACGAAAAAGATAGGCGTTGGCCAGATCCGGCTTCATCAACACCGCCCGATTGCAGGCCTCGAGGCCAGCGGCAAACTGTTCCCGGTTGCGGTGACGCTGCCCGAGTTCGAGACGGACCAGACAGAGGTTGGCCCAAACCTCCGCCTCAGTGGCCCGGGGGAGATCCCTGGCCGTCAGGGCGGCCGCATAGTGTCCCTCGGCCGCCTCGAACTCCCCCCTCTTTTGCGCGGCCACCCCCTGCTCGACCTCCCGCGCGCCCGCGGCCCAAACCGCGACCGCCCCGCCCGCCCCGGTCCAAACCAGGCAGGATGCAAGGATAAAAACCAGACGTGAAATCATTGCCATCGGCAGCCGTCAACAGCTCGGATTGAAGGCATCGTGGCGGGATGACGCATCATCCCGCCACTGCCAGCCGGGACCCGCGGATTGCCTGGAACTGGCATCGACCGAAGGGGCATTGACATCTCCCGCCACATATCGAAGTCCAGGCAAGTCAGAAGACCGGATTGATCCTGTAAAGCGGCCACACATACGCCCCCACCCTGTCCAAGGTCAACGCCCGTCAAGGGCAAAGAACATATTTGTCTTGGAGAGATCATGGTCAACCTGTTACATTTCCACTCATGGGGCGAGCCTGGGAGGGATCCGGTCGGAAGTCACCGTATTTGGGTTGGGCATGGTCGTGCATCGCGCGCATTTCCTTTTGGGCTTTTTTCTGGCCGCGGTTTGCGCCCTTCTGCTATGGGGAGCGGTGCCGCTGCTGCGCTCTCCGGCCGCGGATATTTTGTCGCAGCCAATCGATCCGGTTCTCCCAAAGGGTATCGCCTCGCTGAGCGCCCGCGAGTGCGGCACGTGCCATGGCGAAATTTACCAGGAGTGGTCGGAGAGCATGCACGCCCGCGCCTGGAGCGACGCGCACTACCAGGCGGAACTGGCCTACGAGAAACACAACCCCCTCTGCCTGGGGTGCCACACCCCGTTGAAACCCCAGAGGGAGTCGTTGGCCGGAGGCACCGCCGCCACCGGAGCCCCGGCATCGGCCCGGGTTGCCAATCCGGGCTTTGATTCCCTCCTGCGCGACGAGGGGGTCACCTGCGCCGCCTGTCACGTCCGCAACGGGGAGATCATCGGCCCCTATCCGACGACACAGGCCCCGCATCCGGTCAAAGTCGCCCCCGCTGCCCTCTCCGGGGCCAACCCCTGTCGCGACTGCCACATGGTCACGCAAGGTCGCTGGGAGGCGCTGCGCCGACTCCCCCCCTGCGGCACGGTGGAAACGACCGGGCGCGAAGGAAAAGAGGCAGATTGCGTTGGTTGTCACCTGCCCAATGTCACCCGCGCCATGGCCAATAACGTCCCAACGCGTCAGGGTGGGCGCCACCTGTTTCAGGGCGGCCATCACCCGCCACAGGTGGCGCGCGCCTTGAAAGTGGACCACCGACGCGAAGAGGTGGATGGCCGGTCGTCGTTTGTCTTTACCCTGACCAACGTGGGTACCGATCACCCCATGCCAACCGGAACTCTCGACCGCCACCTGACCCTGGAGTTCCGCCTGCGCGACGATCAAAACATCGTCACACACGAAAAAATCCACCGGATTCAACGAACCGTACTGGGGCGATCCTTCGTTCTCGATTTCTGGGACCGCCGTCTTGCCGCCAGGGAGCCACGCGCATTCGTCTACGAGCTGCCCAAGGGCGATGTTCTGCCACGGCCCGCCTTCCTCGAGGTGACCATCCGCTACCATCTGCTCGACGAAAAGCGCCGCAAACGCATCGGCTACGAAAACACCACACCACTCTCCTACGCCATCTACCATGAGCGATTTGACCTGTCGGGTGGGTCCTGATCCAAAATTTGCGGGCAGAATGCTCGATGACAGGAACCTGGTCCGGGCGCGGACCAGGTTCACCCCCGACCAGGCCGATTTCAACCCCCGGCATCACGACGGAAATCTCGGAAACCTCAGATGCTCAAGACCCTGTTCGACCCCCGTGGCGTTGCCCTGCTCGGGCTCTCAACCACCCCTGGCCAGGTGGGGGACCAGATCCTCGACAACCTCCTGCGCGGTGGCTACGGTGGCCAGGTCTACCCGGTGCATGCGGAAGCGACGGCCATTCGTGGCATCCCTTGCCGACGCACCCTCGACGGCATCGACACCGTCGACCTCGCCATCATCGTCGCACCTCAGGCGGAGGCGGAAGCGGCAGCGCGCCAGGCAATCCAGGCCAGGGTGAAGGGGATCATCCTGGTCACCGCCGGCTTTCGCGAAGCCGGCCCGGAAGGAGCGGCCGCCCAAAGTCGCATCGCCGACCTCTGCCGTCACGCAGGCGTCTTGCTCCTCGGGCCCAATTGCCTGGGGTTGATCAACCGCGTGCGCCAATTCAACGCCACCGTCTACGACGGGCCGCTTCCTCCCCCCGGCGGGGTGTCGGTGATTTCACAATCAGGAGCGGTGTGCGGGGCACTGCTCGGCTGGATGGCCTTCATGAGGATTGGTCTCTCCAAGCTCGCCGGCATCGGCAACAAGGCCGACCTCGATGAGGCCAACTTCATCGAACTGCTCGCGCGCGACCCGGAGACACGCGTCATCGTCTGCTTCCTGGAGACGATCAGCGACGGGCCCAAGTTTCTCAAGGCAGCCGAGGAGGCAGCGGCGATCAAGCCGGTCATCATCATGAAGGTGGGCA
>PEAJ01000209.1 GCA_002753495.1 Magnetococcales bacterium HA3dbin3
CGACGTTGTGGTGAATGGAGAACGGCATCGTGGCGTTGAGGCCGTAGACCGAGCTGGAGGAGGCATAGACCAGGTGTTCGACGTCGTTTTGCCGGCACCCCTCCAAAACGTTGACGAATCCCACCAGGTTGGCGTCCACGTAAGCATGGGGGTTGGTCAGGGAGTAGCGGACCCCAGCCTGGGCAGCGAGATTGACGACCCGATCAAAATGTTCGCGTCGGAAAAGTTCCGCCATCCTCTGGCGGTCGGCGAGATCCATACGGACAAAGCGGAAACCTGGATACTCACCCAGAATGGCCAGGCGGCGCTCCTTGATGCCGACATCGTAGTAATCGTTTAAGCTATCCAGACCGATGACGAAATCACCGCGACCAAGCAGAACTCGGGAAAGGTGAAAACCGATGAATCCAGCCGCTCCAGTCACGAGAAGTTTCACAGGTCAGGCCCCCCTGGCATTGGGTTATTCCAATTCCATATCAAGCGGCGCCTTCGTTGGCTGCCTTGTTCGCTCCTCGCCGTACCAGACACGTACTGTCTTGTCGCTCACGCGTTGTAAGCCTCACCGCCATCTTGATTTGGAAGAATTGGAACGAGGTCACAGGCGACCGTCCACGGCACTGGTTGGGAGAACATACTTGAGGTCATAGAGGAGGGCATGGGGTTTGCCAAAAGCCCGGATGGCCGTCGCTCCCATCTCCCGGAACTGGCGATGGGCAACAGCGATAACGACGGCATCGTAGGATCCGGTGTCGGGTTTGGCGCAAAGCTCGATGCCGTACTCCTCTCTCGCCTCCTCCGGATTGGCCCAGGGGTCGAAAACATCCACCTGCGACCCATAGCTGCGGAACTCCTCAATCATACTCACGACCTTGGTGTTGCGCAGGTCCGGGCAATTCTCCTTGAAGGTCAACCCTAGGACCAGGATGTGGGCTGTGGAAACGACCACATGACGGATGGTCATGAGTTTGACCACCTGGCCGGCAATATAGAGCCCCATGTTATCGTTGATGCGGCGGCCGGCCAGAATCATCTCCGGGTGGTAGCCGATCTCTTGGGCTTTGTGGGTGAGATAGTAGGGGTCGACGCCGATGCAGTGGCCCCCGACCAGACCCGGACGAAACGGGAGAAAATTCCATTTGGAGCCGGCCGCCTCCAGAACCTCCTGGGTATCGATGCCGAGGCGGTTGAAGATCATGGCCAGCTCGTTGATCAGGGCGATGTTGACGTCGCGCTGGGTGTTCTCGATTACCTTGGCCGCTTCGGCGACACGAATGCTGCTCGCCCGATGCGTGCCGGCGTGGATAATATGCCGATAGAGTTGATCAACCCACTCCGCAGCTTCCGGTGTGGAACCGGAGGTGACCTTGACGATGTTGGTCAGACGATGCGTCTTATCCCCCGGATTGATACGCTCCGGGCTGTAACCGACGAAAAAATCCCGATTGCACGTAAGACCGGAGACACGTTCGAGGATGGGCACGCAATCTTCTTCCGTGGCACCGGGGTAGACGGTGGATTCGTAGATTACGAGATTGCCGGGTTGCAGGACCTCTCCCACCAACGCGCTTGCCCGCAGCAGGGGTTGCAAATCCGGCCGTTTCTGGCGATCAACCGGCGTGGGCACGGCAACGATGTAGACGTTGCACGCTCGGATGGCATCAAGATCGTCGGAACAGGTCAGGTGGATCGCCGCCTCCAGCTCTGCTGTCTCGACTTCCAGAGTGCTGTCCCGTTTTTGTTGCAACTCCTTGACCCGCTCCCGTCGGAGGTCAAAGCCGACGGTTGGAAACACCTTGCCGAATTCGACGGCAAGCGGGAGGCCAACATACCCCAGACCCAAAACACAAACCTTTGCTTGATCGATCAACATGGTCCCTCCACACCGGACGCGAACGAAGCCCACGCGGCCGGCGCGTGGTTTCAGGCATGACCCACCGGCACCCTATATAGGGCCAGTTACCCTTTTGGGTCCAGGAAGATCCTGCGGAAGCGCGGCAGGTCGGCGGGGTCAACGGCGGATCCCCGGTACGCCATTCCGGTCCGGTGGTGGACGTGGGGAGGGGGAGGTGTCGGCCCAGGGAGAGGGGACACGCCAAGTGGATGCTTGCCGTTGGGCATGGGCTTGCCGTACCCTCGCGGGCGAGCGGTTTGCGCAACCATCACCCCCGCCGGGGAACCAAGACCCGCCAGCCCCGGTTTCGCCAACGTGGATTGGATCATGAAAACCAGCCAACGCAAACAGATATTGGTCACCGGTGGCGCCGGATTCCTGGGTTCGCACCTGTGCGAGAGGCTTTTGGCGCAGGGCCATGATGTCATGTGTCTGGACAATTTTTTCACTGGCAGCCGGGACAATATCCTGCACCTTTTGGACAACAGGCGTTTCGAGTTCATCCGCCACGATGTCACTTTTCCCATCTATCTGGAGGTGGATGAAATTTTCAATCTGGCCTGCCCGGCCTCGCCCATCCACTACCAGCATGATCCCGTGCAGACCACCAAGACGAGCGTTCATGGTGCCATCAACATGCTTGGGCTGGCCAAGCGGTTGCGGGCGCGGATCTTTCAGGCCTCGACGAGCGAGGTTTACGGCGATCCGGCCATGCATCCGCAACGCGAGGATTATTGGGGGAACGTCAACCCCATCGGTCTGCGCGCCTGCTACGACGAGGGCAAGCGTTGCGCCGAGACCCTTTTCTTCGACTACCATCGTCAGCATGGTCTTGAGGTCAAGGTTGCGCGGATTTTCAACACCTATGGTCCGCGCATGCATCCCAACGATGGTCGGGTGGTCTCCAACTTCATCGTGCAGGCGTTGCGGGGCGAGCCGATCACCATTTACGGCGATGGCAGTCAAACGCGCTCGTTTTGTTATGTCGATGATCTGGTCGACGGCATTTTGCGTTTGATGGCCGCACCGACGGAGCTGACCGGTCCGGTCAATCTGGGTAACCCTGGGGAGTTTACCATCCGCGAGCTGGCCGAGCAGGTGCTGCGTATGACCGGTTCCCGATCAAAGCTGGAGTTTAAGCCCCTCCCGTCCGACGACCCGCGGCAACGCCGACCCGATATCACACTTGCCAGGGAGACGTTGGGTTGGGAGGCGCGGATCCCCCTCGAACAGGGTCTGCGACCGACGATCGACTATTTTGCGGGAATCCTTTGAGGGCAGCGGGCGTGAATCTCCTGACCCTGTCACCTGAACACGGGGTGTGTTCTCACGGGCCGTAGAGGGGCTGGTGTGCGTCTCCCCGCCGGCATTCGGGGCATGATGTGTACGGCATGCGGTATGCATGCGGCATGCGGGGTTGATGGGGGAGAGACGACCGTGGTCCACGGGTCGGTGGTCGAGTGGGTGCGCGTGACGTCCGGTTGATGGGAGGCCTTGGCTCCAGGATATTGCCGCCGTGTTGAAATCGATCATGAAAAAGGCGGGTGGCTCCGACCGCCGCAAGAAGGCTGGGGATCGCAGGACAGCTGGAATCGTTGCCTGGCTTGCCCGGCGTCGTTCCGGAGAGGAGGAGAGACGAAAAGGTGCCCAGCGTCGGGCCACCCTGTTTGACCCTCGCAATCTGCGGCGACTCTTGGAGCTGTTCAGGAAGCGAACGCTTGAGGGGCTGATCGGACTGACGGTCTCACCGGATGGGTACGGGGTTGCCCGCGTGGTGTGGCGAGGGGAGGGGGAGGAGAGAAAGCCGATCCTGAAGGAGTGTTTTTTCGTGTCGGCCTCGGTTGGTGTGGATAGTGCCGAGAGGGTAGCCTTGAATCAGACGTTACGGGCGCGCGAGATGCAACACGGCAGGTTTGTCGGGTTGTTGTTTCCCGGTCAATACAGTTTGTTCCCGGCCGAGGCACCACAAGTCGCAAGATCCGAACTGGCCACGACCATTCGCTGGCGCATCAAGGACCGGCTTGAGTTTCCAGTCCAGGAAGCGATCGTGGATGTATTCGACTTGCCGCAGAAAAAAAATCCGGGGCAACCGGAATCGGTCTATGTGGTCGCCGCCCGCGAGGCAACGGTCAAGAGCTGCTTCAGTCTGTTTCATCAGTACGACCTCCCGCTCGTGGCCATTGATGTTCTGGAGCTGGTATTGCGCAACCTGACGGCGCTGATACCGGATGATACCGAGGGTGTCGGCCTGCTCTACCTTGGTCGTTCCGACGGTGTGGTTCAGGTGACGCGGGAGGGCGTGTTGTACTTGGCGCGTCCCATTGATCTTGGGGTGGATCAGCTGCTCGAATCGGTTGCGGGGCGGGCCAATGCCACGGAGGAGGAGTTGGCCGCCTCACCCGTGGTTGACGCCATTGTCCTGGAGATTCAGCG
>PEAJ01000210.1 GCA_002753495.1 Magnetococcales bacterium HA3dbin3
CCATCCGCAGCACCGGAAACCTTCATCGAATTTCTCGTTGGCGAGTGGCCACACACCCGCTTCCACGAGTTTCGCCTGCACGGGCGACTCGTCATGGTCGCCGTCGTCGACAATCAACCAGAAAGCCTCTCCGCCACCTACACCTTCTTCGACCCGGAACTGGAAGCACGCAGCCTCGGCACCTACGCCATCCTCTGGGAGGCAGCCCACGCCCAGCAGCTGGGCAAAAGCGCGCTCTACCTCGGCTACTGGATCGCCGCTTGCCGCAAAATGCGCTACAAGGGTCGGTTCCGACCCCTGGAAGCCTTCGACGATACCCGCTGGAAACACCTCGATCCGACAAACATTGACCGCGAAGGGTCGCCGAAGGCATAGTTGTCAACCTGGACATCCCCGATGGTTGACGACGCATGCCGCACGCGGCCTACCGCCAATTCATTCAGCAACGCCGTGACAACGAACGCCTGCGCGCCCTGCGTGCCGCGCTCCCGCTGCCCGGGGGACGGGTGCGCATCGACGGGCGGGAGCTTGTCAATTTCTCCAGCAACGACTACCTCGGGCTCGCCGAACACCCGGAGCTGATCGCCCGCGCCCAGGCCTGGACCAGACAATACGGTGCCGGTTCCCGCGCCTCGCGCCTGGTGTGTGGCAACCTGGAACCCTTCGCCGGCATCGAGGAAAAACTGGCGCGCGGCAAGGGGTCGGCGGCGGCTCTGATCTTCAACTCCGGCTATCAGGCCAACGTCGCCATTCTCTCGGCGCTGCTCGATGCCCAGGTGATCGGCAAACGCCCGCTGGTTTTTTCCGATCGCCTCAACCATGCAAGCATCCACCACGGCTGCCACGCCGCCGGTGTGCGCCAGCTTCGCTACCAACACGGCGATCTGAATCACCTGGAAACACTGCTGCTCAAACATCGCAGCGAACCCGGTCCGCGCTTCATCCTCTCGGAGACGGTCTTCAGCATGGATGGCGATAGCGCCGATGTCGCCGGCCTCATCGCCCTGAAGGAACGTTACGGCGCCTTTCTCTACCTCGACGAAGCACACGCAACCGGCGTCTTGGGTCCTGATGGTTTTGGTCTGTCGGCCGCCTTCCCCGGACAGGTTGAACTGGCGATGGGGACCTTCAGCAAGGGGTTGGGCAGCTTCGGCGCCTACGCCGCCGGCGCGCGCGAGATGATCGACTACCTGATCAACAACGCCGGCGGTTTGATCTACGCCACCGCCTTGCCACCGGCGGTGCTCGGGGCGATCGACGCCGCGCTCGACCTGCTGCCGACCCTCGAACCGGCACGCGAGGCCCTGCACGCCGCCGCCACGCGTCTGCGCGCGAGCTTTCAGTCGGTCGGCCTCGATACCGGATTGTCGACAACGCAGATCGTTCCGCTCATCGTCGGTCCCGAGGCACAAGCACTTGAACTCTCCCGCCTGCTCGAATCCTCCGGCCTGCTGGCGGTGGCGATCCGACCGCCGACCGTCCCGGTCGGGGCGAGTCGCATCCGCTTCACCTTGAGCGCCGCCCATTCGGAGGCGGCGTTGCTGGCATTACAGGGGATGGCCGGGACCATCGCCGATGCCCTGCGCCGGGGTTTCACGTGAAACCGGAATTGATATGGGTCCACGGCTGGGCTCTGGGACCGGGGCTGTGGCGCAGAGTGCTCCGCCTTCTGCCCGGGTTTAACAATCAATTGGTCGATCTGGGATTTTTCTCCCGCGGCACGCCACTCGTTGCCCCGACGACCCCCTGGGTGGGAATCGGCCATTCGCTGGGGTTTCTCTGGTTGCTCGAGCAATGCCAGCGTGGGACGTTGCCGATGGAGCGCTGCCTGGGGTTGGTGAGCATCAATGGTTTTGCCCGTTTCAGTCGCGCGCCGGATTTGGCGTCGGCGGTGCACCCGCGCATTTTGCGTGCGATGGCGGCGCGCTGCCGCGACGAGCCGGAGGCGTTGTTGCAGGATTTTCGGCAAAAAGCCGGCATGCCCGCCGATCTCGGTCCGGTTCCGCTTGTCGGCCTCGATCGCGAACGGCTGCTCGAAGGATTACGGTGGCTGGAGGGGTGGGATCGGCGCGCCTGGCTTGCACGCTGGGATCGACCCCTGCTCGTGCTCGCTGGTGGTGCCGATGCCATCGTCAGCGCCGACCACACGCGCGCGCTCTTTGCCGATCATCCGGTCGCCGATCGGCACTGGCTGGCAGCGGGTGGGCATATGCTGCCACTCACCCATCCCGCCTGGTGCGGCGAGCACCTGCGCGTCTTTCTCGAACGCGGCCTGGCGTCGTCTGGGATGGAAGCGGGGGCGGGGTGATGGAATCGTCTGCGCACAAGCGGCGTGTCACCGCCGCCTTTGCCGCCGCCGATGGGTATCATGCGCGGGCGATGGTGCAGCGCCAGGTGGCCGATCATCTTGCGGCACGCCTGCGGACCCTGCCGTTATCGCCGACGCCGCGCATCTTGGAGTTGGGATGCGGATCGGGGTTTCTCAGCCGGCATTTGTGCGATGATTGGCCGCAAGGACAACTCCTGCTGACCGACATTGCCCAGGCGATGGTTGCGCGCAATCGCTCGGGGTTGGCGGGACAGGCGAATCGTTGCCGGTTTCTGGTCATGGATGGCGAACGGCCGGCGGTCGCCGCTGGCTGGGATTTGATCACCGCGAGCATGGCCGTGCAGTGGTTTGATGATCTGCCCGCCGCGCTTTCTCGTTTGGCTGGGCTTCTCAACCCTGGCGGCTGGCTTGCCTGTGCGACGCTTGGGCGTGAAACCTTCCACGAGTGGCGACAGGTTTGTGATCGCGCTGGTCTTGCTTGTGGCACCCCGCTTTACCCGACCGCCGACCAGCTGCAAGCCATGTGGCCCGAATCCGGCGACGGCACGGTCGTCGAGGCGCATCTGCGCGCCGACTACCCGGAGCCGCTTGCCTTCCTGCGCAATCTGAAAGCGCTTGGTGCGCAACGTGCGGTCGAGGGGCATCGCCCGGTGACAGCGGGGCAGATGCGACGTTTGTTGCGGACCGGTTCCGGTGACCCTGCGTTTTTTGTCACCTATCACATCCTTTATGGATTTTTTCAGCGGAGGAGCTGACAAGGCATGCATGATCCATTTTATGACCGTTTGGCGCGTCTTGCCCTTGATGGCGCGGTGATTCCCGAAGAGGACGCCTTGCGTGTTCTCACCGACCCGGAGGTCGAGCTGCTGCCGCTTATGTATGCGGCGTATCAGGTGCGGTCGCGTTATTTCGGGCGCAAGGTGCGGGTGCAGATCCTCAACAACGTCCAAAACGGCTATTGTCCGGAGGATTGCAACTATTGCGCGCAGGCGGCCGGCAGTGCAGCAGAAATTACCAAGTTTCATCTCAAATCCGACGAAGAGATCATCGCCGGGGCGGAAAAGAGCTGGCGGGCGGGGGCTTATCGCTACTGTATTGTCCTTTCCGGGCGGGGGCCGACGGCGGGGCGGGTGACGCACATGGCCGATTTGGTGCGGCGCATCAAGGAGCGTTGGCCGGTGGAGGTGTGTCTTTCGGCCGGGTTCATCGACCCGGAGATGGCGGTAACCCTGAAGGCAGCCGGGCTTGATCGTTACAACCACAACCTCAACACCGCCGAAAGCCATTATGGGGCAATTTGCACGAGCCATGACTATGCCGATCGTCTGCGCACATTGGAGTCGGCGCGGACGGCGGGGCTGGAGGTGTGCAGCGGCATCATTGTCGGCATGGGCGAGACGCCGGCTGAAGTTCTCGACGTGGCGCTGACGTTGCGTCGGTTGCAGGCGCGATCGATTCCGGTGAACTTTTATGTCCACATCGAGGGGGCGCGTTTGGGGGCAATCAACGCCTTGACGCCGAACTACTGTCTGCGCGTGTTGGCCTTGTTTCGGTTGGTCAATCCGGATGCCGAGATTCGGGCGGCGGGGGGGCGTGAGAGCAATTTGCGCACGTTGGAGACGTTGGCTTTGTATCCGGCGAATGCGGTGTTCAGTGAGGGATATCTCAACACCGGGGGGGACACGACGGCGAAGACGGTGCGGTTGATTGAGGAGGCGGGGTTTGTTGTTGAGCGGATTGAGGAGGAGGGGTAGGAGATGCCGGGGTTGTGATGTTGTTAAAAGGCTTCGGGGCGAAGCCCCGAAGCTTAAACTATTAAAAGTGGTTGGGGGGTCCGGGGGGAGGCTCCGCCTGCCCCCCGGCGGGTCCAGGGCAGAGCCCTGGCGGGGTTCGGGGCGGAGCCCCGCGGTTTTTTGCTTTTCCCGCCCCCCTACCCACGGGCGCTTTTTGCATGCTTTTCGCGCAAATCGCCC
>PEAJ01000211.1 GCA_002753495.1 Magnetococcales bacterium HA3dbin3
TGCATGATTTCTCCTGCCATGGTCTGATATCCGCTCGTCTCTTCCTTAGAAATCCACGTCCAAATGGGCCTTGCTGATCAGATCAAAGGGGATGCGCATGACCGATTCCGGTTGGGTCTCTCCCCCCGTGTTCAGGAGGATGTCATCCCCGTCCACGCCCTGCAACACCCCGCGAAACGACTTCCGCCTGGCCGGATCGTCGACCAGGGGACGAAAGGTTTTGACCACCGCCAGCCGCCCGCGAAACTGCTCAAACTCCTCCCGTTTGCGCAACGGCCGCGTCAAACCCGGCGAGGAGACCTCCAGCCGATAAGGGCCGGGCATGACTTCCTGTCGATCAAGCACCGCGGCAAGCCCGGAACTGACCGTCGCACAGAGGTCAAGACCAACCCCGGCCGGATGGTCGATGGCCAGGCGCAAGATCCATTCCCGCCCCTCCTTCAGGTAGGCGACATCGACCAGCTCGCACCCGGCCTCCGCCGCAACCGCGGTTGCCAGAGGAGAAACCTGTTCCACCACACTGGACATGGTTGCGAGCCTGCCCCTTCCTTGGCGTTTGGGCCAAACGACATTGAAAACAGTGCCGCCACCCTTGCGCATCATGCATAAAAAAAAAGCCGGCAACAGCCGACCTCACCCCCGGCGAGAGGCTTAGGCCCGACCTGATCGGGCGCCTGCCCCCGGGTGCCCGCGCGAAAACCCCGCGCGCGGCGCCTCCGTCCCTTCCCGCCACCAGGCGGAAGCGGCCGTGCCCGGCCACCTGCCAAGGCCGAACCAACCACCAACGCGGACCATAATCCATTTTCCGCCAAAAGCCAAGGGCGGCACACACTCCCGGGCCATTTTCGCTCGATGACCAGGCAAGAGGGGAGGGCGTGGTCGCGGTGTTTTTTCAGGGTCGACGAAAAAAAATCGTCTCGCTCCACAATCTCTCCACACTGTCCATTTTCCCTCCAACATTGTTTTGCATGCTCGCGGCACGTTGCAACTCAATTGTCACGGAGAGAACCGATGTCACATTCAACAGCACCGACCCTGCCGCGACGGATGGAGCCCAATCGCCTGCGCGATCTCGCCGTCAGCCCCAGCGGCTTTGCCTTTGATGCCCGCAGCGGGCAAAGCTTTACCCTCAACACCACCGGCCGCATCGCCCTGGAGCTGCTGCAAAACGGTGCCTCGATCGAGGAGGCAGCCGGGCAGCTCGCCGAAATGTGCGGCGTGGCGACCGAGATTGCCCTTGGGGCGACGGAAGGGTTTGTCCACCAACTTGCGCGGAGCCTGCCATGAACACCACCAACCCCACCCCGGAGTGGCGTACCTGGACCATCGCCATCACCGGCATGAACGCCCGCCCGGACAACCCCGGCCCGGGGATGGCGGTCGCCCGCTGCCTGCGCGAGCACCCCGAGTTTCGCGGTCGCCTGATCGGCCTCGGCTACGATGCCCTCGATGCCGGCCTCTATCACGGCGAAATTTGTGATGCCGCCCACCTGCTCCCCTATCCGTCGACAGGTGCGGCAGCGCTTGAGGAGCGGCTGTGGGAGATCCAGCAGGATGAGCCGATCGATGTCCTCATCCCCTGCCTCGATGCCGAACTGACCAACTTCCAGCAGCTGCTTCCAACCCTGCGGAGCTGGGGCGTGCGTGCCCTGCTGCCGGACCGGCAGAGCTTCGCCGCCCGCGGCAAGGATCGTCTCGCCGCGCTGTGCGCCGAGGCTGGCGTTGCCACGCCGGAGACACGCCTGGTGACCGACCCGCATTTTTTTGCCGACAACCAGGAAAACGGCTGGCCCTATCCGCTCGTGGTCAAGGGGATTTTCTACGACGCGCAGGTTGTGCATGGCGAGGCCGAGGCGCGCGCTGCCTGCCAGCGCATTGCCCGGCAGTGGGGATATCCGGTGCTTGTGCAGCGCTTCATTCCCGGTCACGAGGTGAATCTTACCGCCGTCTGCGACACCGAAAGCACCCTGCGCGGCACGGTGATGATGCGCAAGCGCGCCGTCACCGACAAAGGCAAGGCCTGGGCCGGCATCACCATCGTCGATGATGAACTCCTCACCATGGCACAAACCCTCACCCGCCACCTCGGCTGGCACGGCCCGCTGGAGGTGGAGGCGCTCAAAGGCGAGGATGGCAAGCTCTATCTGGTTGAAATCAACCCGCGTTTTCCGGCCTGGGTCTATCTGACGCACGGCGTCGGGCGCAACCTGCCGGCGCTGCTTCTCGCCCTGCTCGCCGGCGAGACGCCGCCCGAACTGCCCGCCGCGCGTCCGGGCACCCTGTTCATCCGTCACGCGCAGGAGGTGATCGTCGGCCTGGAGAGCCTCGCCGCGATGTTGACCACCGGCACACAAAAATCCCTGGCCGCCTGATTCGAGGAGACGCTCCATGCTGCACCCCACCATCGCCAACATCTCCTGGGAACCGCCGATGATCCAGCCGCACCAGCTGGGGGCGATCAACAAGTTTGGTCACCGCCGGCACGACGCCACGCGCGCCGAGATCGACGGCATCCCGATCGATGATCTCGTTGCCCTCTACGGTTCGCCGCTCTTCATCACCTCCGAGCAGCGCCTGCGGCAGAACGTGCGCCGCATCCGCCAGGCGTTCGAGCGGCATCATCCGTTCGTCGTGCATGGCTGGTCGTACAAGACCAATACCGTCAGCGCCATCTGTCGCATCCTGCATCAGGAGGGGTCGTGGGCGGAAGTGGTGTCAGGTTCCGAGTACGACAAGGCGCGCCTGCTCGGCGTGCCCGGTGATCACATCCTGTTCAACGGCCCGTACAAGCCGCGCCCGATTCTGGAACGGGCGATCGCCGAAGGGGCGCACATCCACGTCGACCACCTCGACGAACTCATGCTGATCGAGGCGATCGCCAAGGAACAAAACCGGGTCGTTCCCATCGCCCTGCGCCTCAACTTCAACACCGGTTACACCGAACCCTGGAGCCGCTTTGGTTTCAACCTGGAAAACGGCCAGGGACACGAGGCGGCGGTGCGCGTGCGTTGCAGCCCGCACCTGACCTTGAACGGCCTGCACAGCCACCTGGGAACCTTCATCCTCGACCCGCGCGCCTACGGCGAACAGGTGCGGCTGATGGCCGACTTCATGCGCGATGTCGAAAGCGATGGCACCACCCGCATTCAGTTTTTCGACATCGGCGGCGGGCTCCCTTCGCAGAATGCCTTGC
Source organism: Magnetococcales bacterium HA3dbin3 (assembly GCA_002753495.1). GTDB lineage: Bacteria > Pseudomonadota > Magnetococcia > Magnetococcales > DC0425bin3 > HA3dbin3. Next base: position 3,194 of record PEAJ01000211.1, read on the forward strand.
AGGGAATCTACGCCCCGCCGGAACAGGCGGTGCCCAGCATCGCCGAATATGCCGAGGTGGTGGGATCGACCCTGGCCAAGGCCCTCTCCGGTCGTCCGGGACCACTGCCGACCCTGATCTTCGAGAGCGGTCGCGCCGTTGTCGACGACGCCCAATCCCTGGTGGCGACGGTGGTCGGGACAAAACGCCTGGCCGACGGTCGGCGCGCGGCGATCCTGGATGCCGGCATCAACCTGATGCTCACGAGCCTCTGGTATCACCACCCGGTCAAGCTTGTGCGCCCGAAGAGCGGTACACCCGAGGAGACCGTGCTCTACGGCCCGCTCTGCATGAACATCGATGTCATGCGCCAGACGGTTTCGCTGCCACCCTTGACCGTCGGCGATCGCCTGGTCTTTGCCCCCGTCGGTGCCTACAACAACACCCAGTGGTTGCAGTTCATCGAGCTGCGGCCGGCGATCATCCTGGTCAGCGAAAGCGGTGGCCACGAGGTGATCCGGCAGGCCGAAACCCTCGCCACCCTGTGCGAATTGGAGCGGATGCCGGTTCACTTAAGCCGCAACACCGGTCCCTGGAACGCACAGCCGCAACCCATCGAGGTGTGACCATGTTTCCTTTCCTGCGTACCGTCCTGGCCGGGGTGCGCGCCGGCTGGGTGCCATTGGAACCACGCCTGTGTGATGCATTCGCGCGCCTTTTGGCCCGATTGCCGGACAAAAGGCCATCGCTCGCCTTCTTGCGTGAGCTGCTCGGGGCTTATGGTTCGTTCCTCTATTTCAAGTCTTATCATGCCCACTGGTTGCTGGTGGTGGCGACGCTGCTCGATCCGCTGGTAGGGATGTCGGGGCTGCTGGGGGGAGTAGCGGCCCTTGCCAGTCGGCGGCTGCTCGCCCTGCCCAATCAGGTGGCCAATCTCGATTGTGTCAACGGCGTGCTGCTTGGCCTGATGATCGGGCGATTTTTCGCCGTGTCGCCGGCGCTGCTGCTGCTCGTTGTGCTCGCCGGTGTGCTGGCAACATTGGTGAGCCGCCTGATCCACGCCCTGGTGACGCTGCCGCGCGGTCTACCGATGTCCGAAGCGGCCC
>PEAJ01000212.1 GCA_002753495.1 Magnetococcales bacterium HA3dbin3
TGTGGTGATCGGGTCCCTCCTCGGCGGCAAGGATGGCGTTGCGGCCGAGATCGGGGTGGCGCTTCATGACCTGGAACTCCTCATCGGTCAATTTCCCAGGTTTGAGGAGGATGGCGTCGGGAATGCCAACCTTGCCGATGTCATGCAGCGGCGCCGACTTGAACAACAGGTCAATGGTACGATCGTCCAGAAGTGGGGCATAATCCGGATGTTGGCGAAGACGTTCGGCGAGGACGCGGACGTAGTGCTGGGTACGCTTGATGTGGTTGCCGGTTTCATTGTCGCGCGTTTCAGCCAGGGAGGCCATGGCGCGGATGGTCACATCCTGGGTGTTGACCACCTCCTGCGTACGCTGGGCGACGAGGCGTTCAAGTTCAAGGTTGTGTTGGCGCAGGGCGCGTTGTGTCTGCACCAGGGCGATGTGGGTCTGCACCCGGGCAAGCACCACCGGCGGCGAGATCGGCTTGGTGATGTAGTCGACCGCCCCAGCCTCGAACCCTTGCGTTTCATTGTGCGGATGGCCGAGGGCGGTGACGAAGATGACCGGAATATGTGCGGTCGCCGCGTCCTGTTTCAGACGTTTGCACACCTCCAGCCCGTCCATGTCCGGCATCATGACATCGAGCAGGATCAAATCGGGCTGAGGGCCGGCGGCAACCCGTGCCAGGGCGTGCGACCCATCCTTGGCGACGCTGATGGTGTAGTGGTCGCGCAGGATGTTTGAGAGTACCTTGAGATTGATCGGCTCGTCATCCACGACCAGGATGTGATTTTTTGTCGTGCTCATCAAACCTCCTCCAGGAATGCGGTCAGGGATTGACGCAAGGGGCCGAGGGCGAGGGTTGCCTCCTCAAAATCGAAGGCATCGGCCAGGTGGGAGACGCGCTGCGCCGTCGCTGCCGCCGGGGAGTGTTCCAGCAACCGGAACAGGGCCTTGGCCAGCTCCCCGGCCTCCGGGTCGGCGGCGGCCATCAACTGTTCCAACCGCCCCAGCATCTCCTGGGCGCGATGCCAAACCCCCGCGTCAAGCTGCACGCCCCCTGCCGGCGCAATAGGCGATGAAACGGCAGTCTCGACAGGGATTGCCGCTCGTTCCGATCCAGCGTCGGCGGCAGGATCGCACAGGTGACAGGGTACATGCACATAAAAAGTGCTGCCAACGCCGATGGCGCTCTCGACGCGAATGTCTCCCTGCATCAGGTCAAGAAGATGTCGGCAGATCGCCAACCCCAGACCGGTTCCGCCAAATCGTCGGGTGAACGATCCGTCGACCTGGACAAAGGGTTGAAACAGCCCGGTAATCTGATCATCACTCATGCCGATGCCGCTATCCTTGATCGCGATATCGAGCAGGAACCGGCCATCCTCTCCGGTCTTGCCGCTTGCGGTTATGGTCACTGCCCCGTGACGGGTGAACTTGATGGCGTTGTCGACCAGATTGGAGAGCACCTGCAGCAGGCGCACGGGGTCGCCTTGCAGTTGGCGCGGCAACCGGCTCATCACCTCCAGGGTTATGCACAGCCCCTTCTTTTCCCCTTTTGCCTGGGCGGTACGCCGCAGATCGTCAAGGAGTTCGAGACAGTCGAAAGGTCTCTCTTCAAGGGTCAACGTGCCGGATTCGATTTGGGAGAAGTCGAGGAGGTCATTGACGATGCGCAGCAGATCGCGGGTGGCCTCCTCAATCTTGCATGCATGATCCCGCTGCTCGGGTGTCAGGTCGGTCTTCATTAGCATGTGGCCAAAGCCAACGACCGCATTCATGGGGGTACGAATCTCGTGGCTGACATTGGCCAGAAAGTCACTTTTGAGCCGATTGGCCATGTCGGCACTCAGCTTGGCCGTTTGCAACGCTTGGTTGGTGGTGGTCAGGGCCCGGGTGCGCTCTTCCACCAGCGCTTCGAGGTGGTCGTGGTGCATGAGGAGTTCGTCGCGCAGCTTGCGTACCTCTGCGAAGTGCTTCCGCAGTTGCAACTGCATGTGGTTGATGCCATGGGCGAGCAGTCCCAATTCATCCGGGCTCTTGGCCTCGACGAGGGGTTGAAAGTCAAGATCATCCCCGAGCCTTTGCACCTGGCGGACAAAGGTGGTGATGCGGTTCGATACCAGATGACGCACGGCCATGGTCAGCAACAAACTGAGACACAGCACCTCAAGAGTGGCGGTTGAAACGATTTCGATGGCCTGACGCATCATGTTGGCATGCAGGGCCGCTTCATCGGCCTTCAGCTCCAGCTTGCCCAATTCACGGCCAGGACCACTGGTGCCGGGTTCTTGCAAGCCGATGGTCAGAGTCTCGCCGGCCGTGGCTGGCAGGCCGGCCACGAAGCGTCTCCCTTCCGTATCGTGGCCGATGTCGGTCGACAACCGGGCAAAGGCAACCCCCGGAAACAACACGATGCTGCCGAGTTGGGCCTCGATACTGACTGCATCTTCATTCCAGACCGCAACTTCGAGCGGATGCTTGAAGGCCTGCGCTACTGCGGTAAGATTTTGCTTTTGTTCCGTAATCTCGCGCAGATAGATCTGCCACATCTGGAATCCCGCCAGCAAGGGGATGAGAAACAGGGCGCAGAGCAGCATCCAGAAGGTGAATTTGACGATCAGGGAGCGTCGCACGGGTGGAAACGGGTGATCGTTCATCGGGCACCACCGCACAGGCGGCGAAGCAAGAATGGCGTTTCTGGATCGAACCTCAGGGTTTCTGTCGTTCGGTCAGACCGTAGCGCGCGAAAATCGCGGCCATTTCGCCGCGCTTGCGCAGGGCATCGACACCAGAGGAGAGGAGCTCTGCCCACTCCTTGGCGCGGGGATGGACCGGGGAAAAGCCGATGTGCACCCCGGTGAAATGGCCCGAGGTCGCCAACGCAACCTTGTTTTCCACCCCCTCCTGACGCACGAGGTGGGTGAGCACCGCGTGACTGTCCAGGGCAAGTTCGACCCGACCGGCGAGCAGCTTTTTCAGGTTGGCCACACCGGCATGATCGCCGGTATTGGCCTGAATGCGGTTGGTCTCCTGTTCGTGTGCCTTCAGGTAGGCGTCGATCTCCCCATCGTCGTAGTTGTAATCCTTGATGGTGGCGATGCGATACGGATCAAGTGCCGTTGCTCCGGTGTATTTGAAAATCATCCCCTTCTTGAAGGCGAAACCAGGCTCGTCGAGGGTGACCGGATTGGTGCCATAGATCAAATCCGGTGCCTCCGACGGCAGGGCACCGACCGCGCCGATGACCTTTCCCTTGCGGACCTCGTCAAGGGCGCGACTCCAGGGCATAAGCTGATAGTCGATGGTGTGGCCGGCCGGACCAAAGATGGCGCGGGCGATGTCAATGATCAGCCCAGGCTTGTCCGAGCCGGGGTCACAATTATACGGACACCAGGCATCGGCACGCAGGGTGATGATGTCGGCACGAGCCTGGATGGCGAAAAGACAAAGGGCCATCGCAAAGATTTGGAGATGCCAGTGGCGCGGCAGGGTGTTCAGGCGGAAGGGAATGGCACGATGGTCGGTTTTCCGTGGTTCAATCACGGTCGTTCTCCTGGTGGTGGGTCAGCGCCTGGTGCAGATTTTCCAGCGCGGTTCTGGCATCGGTGAAATCGTAGTTACCGGCATGTTTAAGGAGTTTTTCGGCGGTGTGCGCCAGCGCTGTCTGGGCCAGGAGGGCGAACAGCTCCTGTGCAACCTCCTCGGCTTTGGGGTCATCGGTGGCCAGGAGGGGAGAGAGGCGCTTGGTTTGAACCAGCGCTTGCGCGATCAGGGAGGAATCAAGCCGGGTTGTCCCTTCCGTCGTGGATGAAGGGTCCGCGAGAGGGTGAGCTGCCCCGGGAGAGTGGAGGGGAGCGGGCATGGCGGCGGCGTTTGCAAGCTTGTCGATCCCGGTCACCACCTCCCCCAGGGTGATGACATACTGGTCGAGAAGGGGAGGCAGCGAGCCAATCATGTTGCCGTCGGCGGCATCGGTTTGGCTGGCAATCTGTTCGATTCGTGCCGCCAGGTCGGAGAGCTTCACCGCGCCGATCGTTGCCGCCACCCCCTTGACGGTGTGGGACAGCCGTTTGAGTTCTTGCCGGTTGCCTTTTTTCGCGGCGGCGCGGAGCAGCCGGTCACTGTCCCGGTATCTTCCAACAAAATCAAACATGATCTTATGCAGAAGAGCGACGTTGTCGTTGACATGACGGCGGGCGGCGTTGGCATTGTCGGAATTGCAAGGGGTGGGAAGTGAGGTGCGCATCGAGGGCGAACGTGCGACGATTTATCCC
>PEAJ01000213.1 GCA_002753495.1 Magnetococcales bacterium HA3dbin3
CCAATGGCTGGGGCAATCTGCCAGCATCGGCGGTGACCGTGGGTTATGCCCGCGATGGCTACCCCGTTGTCGTCAAATCCGGTGTTTACGCCAGCTATTCCGTAGCCACCGCCGCGGGCACCGGCCGGCCATCCAACACCGCCTACGCGACACTTGGCAACTTTGCCAAGGACATGTCGACGCTGGTTGCCTCGGGCGCCACCACGTTTACCATGCCCAGCAGCAAGAGCTTCGGCGACTTCACCTACACCGGCCCGACCTCCGGTTATGGCACGACCGCGAAACTTGGCCTGTGCAACGAAGCCGCCAACACCGACACCGCGATCAAGACGATCACCGGCGCCACGGCCGCCTACGCCTATTACCTGACGCCCAACTTCCCGATGATCCCCCGCTGTTTGATTGGTGTCACCGAAAACACCTCCAGCACCGCCAATCAGCAGGGCTTTTTCCACGCCGGCAGCGGCGACGACTGATCGCCACGCGCGATCCTCCAGGCGGAAATCCACAAGCCGCGCCCCTGCCATTCCCCCGGCTGCTTTGCTGGATCAGGCAAGGCAGCCGGGCAACACCAACCTGCCCTGGGGGCGATGTTCGCAAACGATAGGCGACATCGCCCCCAGGGCTCAACAACGCAAGAGACAACACTGGAAGCAGGGCAACCCCGCCAGCCCGTAGCCATCCCATCGCCTCGTGCACGGAAATCAGGAAAAAAATCAAGGTAAAATAATTGCGTAAGGTGCGTGGATTACGGACAGATTATGGAGAAATTATGGAGAAATTGTGAAGACATCGCGAATCAATCATGGATGAGATGGAAATATCATGAAAAGCTTCTCATTCCATTTATTTCATGGTATTCTGTTTCGGTTGCGTGTGGCAAATCATTCAGCGTCGCAATGGACGCATGATACCACACCCAGTCGGGGTTTAACCTTTGCAAGGGGATTCATATGTCTAAAAAGATGGCAATCAGGAGTGTTGTTTCCGGCGTTGTGCTTATGATTGCAGCAAGTCAATCCTGGGGCGCCGCAACATTGTCAAGCACCGGTACGGTCACGATCAACGGCAAATCCGTGGCGGTGGTCGTGATCACCGCGGACGGTGTGCCGTACTACGGGACCAACGGTGCCGCCGGTTTCGAGAGCGCCAGTTACCTGCACACTGCATCAAAGCAGAGCTACACCTACAAAATTCCCTCGTCGCCCGCGCTTGCCGGCAGCGCCACGGCCGGAACCTACACACCGGTATCTCTGGCAGGTGATTTTGGCGTCGCCAGCGACGGCGTTCCCTTCGATCCACTCACCAGCCGCTGCAATGGCGTCGCCGGGTCGACCAGCACCACCTGCACCTGGCGCGTCGAAGGGCTGCTGCAAAGCTCCCCGGGCACCACGACCAGCCAATACACCACCGGCCGGCTGGGCTTCGACTCCCACGACGGGCATGTGATGTCGAGCGGTGCCTACCACTATCACGGCATCCCGTGCGGCATTGTCGTCAGTTCCGGCAGCACCACGACGAAACTGCTGAGCTGCCAGCCAACCACTTCCAGTGGTTGGGGTAATCTGTCCACATCGCCGGTGACCGTCGGCTATGCCCGCGACGGTTACCCGATCGTCGTCAAATCCGGCGTTTATGCCAGCTACTCCGTCGTCACCAGCGCAAGCTCGGGTCGGCCGTCGCTGACTGCCTATTCAACGCTCGGCAACTTCGCCATGGACATGTCGACGCTGGTCGCCTCGGGCGCCACCACCTTCACCATGCCCAGCAGCAAGAGCTTCGGCGATTTCACCTACACCGGTCCGACCAGCGGCTATGGCACGACCTCCAAGCTTGGCCTGTGCAATGAGGCCGCCAACACCGATACCTCGGTCAAAACCATCGCCGGCGCCACGGCGGCCTACGCCTACTACCTGACGCCCAACTTCCCGATGGTGCCCCGGTGCCTGATCGGCATCACCGAAAACACCTCCAGCACCACCAATCAGCAGGGCTTCTACCACGCCACCAGTGGCGACGATTAAGGGCCACCCTGTCATCCAGCCTTGGGGTTTTTGCTTAGAAGAACGCAAAAATCCCAAGGCAGTGACCAAACCAAGCCCCCTGGGGGCGGGAAAGACAAAAAAGCCTCGGGGCTTCGCCCCGCACCCCACTGGGGCGCTGCCCCAGACCCCGCCGGGGGGCAGGCAGAGCCTCCCCCCGGACCCCCCAACCCCTTTTGAAAATTAGAAACAACTTTGTTGGGGCTTCGCCCCAAACCCCTACCGCCCCTCCACCTCGTAACGATACCCCATACCATAAACCGAGTGAATCACCTCCTGGTCAGGGGCAAGACGCGCAATCTTGCGCCGCAGATTCTTGATGTGCGAATCCACCACGCGATCGGAGACATCCTGGTCGTCGTCATAAGCCAGTTCGAGAATCTGCGCCCGGGAGTAGATCCGACCGGGATGGGAGACAAGCAGACGCAACAAACGAAACTCGGTCGGTGTGAGATCGAGACGCTGCCCGCCGACACTTGCCCGCTGCGCCCCCTTGTCGATCTCGATCGTCGCCCCTCCCCCCCCCTCGCGACTCTCTCTCGCCACCGGCTGCACACGCCGCAACACCGCCTTCACCCGCGCCACCACCTCGCGCGGACTGAAAGGCTTGCAGACGTAATCATCGGCGCCAAGCTCCATCCCAAGCAGCCGGTCGATCTCCTCGACACGGGCGGTGGCCATAATGATCGGCACCGCCGATCTCTGCCGTACCTCCCGACACACGGTCAAACCATCCACTCCCGGCAGCATGAGATCAAGCAGGATCAGGTCAGGTTCCTCCTCGGCCACGGCGCGCAAGGCGGCCTGGCCATCGCCAACCTGGGTCACCCTGAAACCGGCCCGCAATAAATAATCGCGCAAGATCCCGGCAATACTGCGCTCATCTTCCACGACCAGAATACGCTGTGCGTGATCGGACATTTTTTCTCTCCCTCGCAACCGTGGCCCGTGCCAGGCATCACCAGGTTCTTATGATCATGCCACCTGTCTGGGCAACGCTACTTCAATTCTTAAGCCGCCCAAGGATGAGGTGCTGGCGACAATCGCACCGTCGTGTGCCGCGACAATTCCCGCGCAGATGGCAAGCCCCAACCCGGAACCACCGTGATCGCGATTGCGTGAACTTTCCGCACGATAGAACCGCTCGAACAGACGCGGCAGTTGATCGGATGGCACCGTCGGCGGGGTATCGTCGAAGCAGAGATACAGGTCGTCGGTGGTTGCGGAGACAACGACCCGTAATCGGCCACCACGATCGGTGTAGCGCGCCGAATTTTCTACAAGATTGGTAAACAAATGCCGCAAGCGCCGCGTGTCCCCGAGAGTGACCCATGGTTTACCCCCGGGAACGATCGTCTCCAGGGCAATGCCCGCCTGCATAAGCCGTGGCGCAAAGCTCTCCAGAACCTCTTCGAGGATGGTCACCGGCTCCAACGGCGTCATCGTCAACGGCAGGGCACCGAGATCGGCGCGCGCCAGGAGGTAAAGATCGTCGACCAGACGCGACAACCCCATCACCTCGTTATGCAACACGCCAAGGGTGGCGGCATCGGCGGTGTGAATGCCATCCTGCAACGCCTCGACCTGGGCCTGCAACACCGCGAGCGGCGTGCGCAACTCGTGCGAGATGTCGGCCAGCCAGCGCCGACGATCGAGGTTTTGCTGCTCCTGAACTTTGAGCGCCCGACTCAAGGCCAGGTGCGTTTTCACCCGCGCCCGCACCACCGGCACCGAAACCGGCTTGGCGATGTAGTCGACGGCACCCAGTTCAAACCCCAGGGTTTCGTCGATCTCTTCGTTGCGGGCGGTGATGAAGATGATCGGGATCGATCGGGTCTTTTCATCCGCCTTCAGTTCGCGACACACGGCGTAACCATCCATATCCGGCATGATGATATCCAGTAAAATGAGGTCAGGCGGGGGAGAAGCACGCGCCGCCTTCAAGGCCTGTTGACCATTGCCAGCCACCATCACCCGGTAGAGCGGTTTGATGGCCGCCACCAGGGTGTCGATCAAAAACCGTTCATCATCGACAATCAGCACCCGCCGCGGCTCTTTGTCCGCGGCGGCGGTATCGTCACGACCGACCGCATCGGGGTGGGAGGGAGCGGGGCCGGTCAGTTGCGTGTTGATCGAGGCATAGCTGTGGGGATTGGGGGGGAACACCATCCAGTTACCATGACTGGTCAGGATGTTCTTCAGGAA
>PEAJ01000214.1 GCA_002753495.1 Magnetococcales bacterium HA3dbin3
GCCAACAGGCGCATCATCCCCGGGACCGGCGAGGTCGCGATGGGTGAGGTCGGCGTTGCGTTTCCAGACGCGACGCAGGGAGCGTTGCATGTGGAATTCCGCCACCGGGATGCGCACCGGCACGCAGGCGCGGCAGGCGGAGCAGAAGGGGCGGTAGACATGTTTGCCGCTGCGGCGGAATCCGCGTTCCAGGAGTTGTTCGTAGAGTGCCGGATGCATGGTGTCGCTCGGGTCGACGAACAGGGTGGAGGCGCGCTGATCGGGGAGATAGCCGCAGGCGTGCGGGGGGGTCAGGAACAGGTTGAGGCGCGCGGCGAGGGCGCCGGGGGAACGGGGGGCGGTCATATAAAATGGGGTCCGGAGCAAAGCCCTGGTGGGGTTTGGGGCTTAAGCCCCAACAAAATTGTTTTTAATTTTTAAAAGGGGTTGGGGGGTCCGGGGGGAGGCTCTGCCTGCCCCCCGGTGGGGTTCGGGGCGAAGCCCCGAGGTTTTGCCTTTTTTCCCCGCCCCCCTACCCACGGGCGCATTGCGCGTTGTTTGCGACGTGCGCCCTAAAGGGGCGGGCCCTTGCCGCATCATTTTTGCGTTTTCCAGCAAAAATGATGCGGCAAATTGCAGGTTTTTGCGAGCCAGAATCGCCCCAAGAGGCCCAGCCGCGTTATTCCAGGTGACAATCGCGCAGCCCACCGCGATCGCGGGCGCAGCCTCGACCGCCGCCGCGTGTCGGCCGACGATCTCTCCTTGCCATCCCGGTGGCAATGGGGTCATGCTCGGGCTCGGGCGCGGTGTCTGCCCGCGCGCGTGGGAAATGAAAGGGGTGTTTTTGTGTTCAAGGGTACCACAATCCTTTCGGTTCGGCGCGGTGGCAACGTTGCCATGGGCGGCGATGGCCAGGTGACCCTGGGCAGCACCGTGGTCAAGGCCAACGCCCGCAAGGTGCGCCCGCTGCACGAGGGGAAGGTGCTGGCCGGGTTTGCCGGCGCCACCGCCGATGCCTTCACCTTGTTCGATCGTTTTGAGGGACAGCTGTCCATGCATGGTGGCATCCTCATTCGGGCGGCGGTCGAGCTGGCCAAGGATTGGCGCACCGACCGTACCTTGCGTCGTCTGGAGGCGATGCTTGTCGTCGCCGACACCACCACCAGCCTGCTCATCTCCGGCACCGGCGATGTTTTGGAACCCGAGGAGGGGTTGATCGCCATCGGTTCCGGCGGTCCTTACGCCCTGGCGGCGGCGCGCGCCCTGCTCGGCAACACCACGCTGACGCCACGCCAGGTCACCGAACAAGCCCTGATGATCGCCGCCGACATCTGCATCTACACCAACCGTAATCTGACCATCGAAGAGTTGTAAATGTCCGAATTCACCCCGCGCGAGATCGTTTCCGAGCTCGATCGCTACATCATCGGCCAGGATGCCGCCAAGCGGGCGGTGGCCGTTGCCCTGCGCAACCGCTGGCGTCGTCATCAACTCCCCCCGGCCCTGCGCGAGGAGGTCTACCCCAAGAACATCCTTATGATCGGTCCGACCGGCGTTGGCAAGACCGAAATCGCCCGCCGCCTGGCCAAACTGGCCAACGCCCCGTTCATCAAGGTCGAGGCGACCAAGTTTACCGAGGTTGGCTATGTCGGGCGCGATGTCGAGTCGATCATCCGCGACCTTACCGACATGGCGGTGAAGATGTCCCTGGAGACCGCGAAGAGAGAGATGCACAGCCGGGCCGAAGATCTGGCCGAGGATCGCATCCTTGACATTCTGCTTCCCCCGCCGCCGAGTCGGCAGCAGGCGGGAAACCCTTTGAGTGCCCTTTTCGGTCAGGAGGAGTCCCCGCCGCCGCCGACCCCCACCCCGACCGACTCCGGCACGCGGCAGAAGTTTCGCAAGATGTTGCGCGAGGGCAAGCTTGACGCGCAGGAGATCGAGGTCGAGATGCGCGAGGCGCGCAGCGGCCCGACGCTGGAGGTGTTTACGCCACAGGGGATGGAGGGGATCAACCTGCAGGAGATGCTCGGCGGCCTGATGGGCGGGCGCACGCGCAAGCGGCGGATGCCGATCGGCGAGGCGCGCAAGCTCCTGGCCGACGAGGAGGCCGGCAAGCTGGTCGATCGCGACCTGGCGCAGCGGCGCGCGGTGGAGCGGGTTGAACAGTCAGGGATTGTCTTTCTCGACGAGCTCGACAAGGTGTGTGGTCGCGGCTCGGAGATGCGTGGGGCTGATGTCTCGCGCGAGGGGGTGCAACGTGACTTGCTGCCCCTGGTCGAGGGGACGACGGTGTCGACCAAATATGGCATGGTCAAGACCGATCACATCCTTTTCATCGCCTCCGGGGCGTTTCAGATGGCCAAGCCTTCCGATCTGCTGCCGGAGTTGCAGGGGCGGCTGCCGATTCGGGTTGAGCTTGGCAACCTGACGGTGGGGGATTTTGTCCGCATCCTCACCGAACCCGAGAATGCGATGACGCGCCAGTATGCCGCCCTGCTTGCGGTCGAGGGGGTGACTTTGGAATTTCGCCCGGATGGCATTCAGGCGCTCGCCGAGATTTCCGCCCGCGTCAACGAAAAGACCGAAAACATTGGCGCGCGTCGCCTGCACACGGTGATGGAGAAGCTGCTGGACGAGGTCTCTTTCACGGCTCCGGATCGGCGCGGGGAGCAGGTGATCATCGATGCCGCTTATGTCAACGGCCAGTTGCGGGATCTCGCCGGTGATGAGGATCTTTCCCGGTTTATCCTCTAGAGTTTCAGTGCGAAAGGTCAGGACCCATGTTTGACAACCTCGTGGCCGGCCAGCCGGAATCGGTGGCTTGGCTTCTTCTTCTCTTCGGGGCTTTTTTGACCGTCGTTGGCATCCTGAAGATCATCGGCAATGGTATTCCGCTTTTGATCTGGATCTTCCTGGTGATCGTCGGCACCTCGGCGGTGGATCTGGGTTTGCGTCACCAGAAGAGCGTGCAGTTCACCCAGGAGGTGCAGACAAAGTTGGGCAGCATCGTCGGGCCGGGCAAGACTTTGTCGCAGGAGGCGGTGCGCGCCCTTTGTGAGAGCTATGGCAAGCCGGGGGGGGTGTCCAAGGGCACGGAGCCACCACCGGCTAATCTGCCGACCACGACGCGGCAGTGATCAAACGCCCTGATGCGTGATTTTCTCCCTGTTTTAAAGTGGTTGAGGGGTCCGGGTGGAGGCTTTGCCCCGGACCCGCCAGGGCTTCGCCCTGGACTAAGCCAGGCTCTGCCCTGGACTAAGCCAGGCTCTGCCCTGGACCCGCCAGGGCTCTGCCCTGGACTAAGCCAGGCTCTGCCCTGGACTAAGCCAGGGCTCTGCCCTGGACTAAGCCAGGGAGCCAGCCCCCTGGACCCCATTTTAAACGCCACAAGCAGCCTGGGATCTGTATCCGTTCGTTATCATCTCGAACCAATCCGCGTTCGATATGAAGCGTGACGAAGGCTCACCAATGCCGGGGATCGCTACCAACCTGGCCACAATCCGGACGCGCATGCACGAAGCCGCGTTGCGGGTCGGGCGCGACCCGGCAACAGTGCGACTGGTGGCCGTCTCCAAAACCCAGCCAGCAACAGCCATCCGCACCGCACACACCACCGGACAGTTGCTCTTTGGCGAAAGCCGCGTCCAGGAGGCGCGGCAGAAACGGGATGCCCTCCAGGAACTCCCCCTGCAATGGCACCTGATCGGCCCCCTGCAACGCAACAAGGTCAAGATGGCGGTGACCCTGTTCGACCTGATCGAGAGCGTCGATTCGCTGGCACTGGCAGAAGAGATCCAGCGTCGGGTATCAACACCGCTGCCGATCCTGGTACAAATCAACATCGGCGGCGAGGCGCAAAAACATGGCCTAGCGCCAGCAGAAGCGGAACATGTCATCCGCGCCATGGCCCAACTGCCCGGGATCCAGGTGCGCGGGTTGATGACCATCCCGCCCTGGAATGAAGATCCGGAAGCCTCCCGACCCCACTTTCGGGCACTTGCCACCCTCGCCCGGCATCTGGCACAACAAGCCATCCCCGGCGTGACCATGGCCGAACTCTCCATGGGCATGAGCCAGGATTACACGGTGGCAATCGAGGAAGGGGCGACCCTGGTGCGTATTGGCACCGCGCTCTTTGGCGAACGATAAGGAGGAGAACCCATGACCCTTGAGGCAACCATCGCCTTTCTCGGCGGCGGCAACATGGCAGCGGCGTTGATCGGCGGCCTGCGACAGGCCGGGGTTTT
>PEAJ01000215.1 GCA_002753495.1 Magnetococcales bacterium HA3dbin3
GGGCGCAGCATCCGCGTGGTCGCAGTCGGAGCCCGGATGATGATGGTGCCGATTTTCACGCCCTCTTCCAGCGGGTACTGGAGGAAGAGGACAAGGAGTAGTCATCCACCGCGCCGTCCGCCCCGTGTATCGCCTGCGTTCGCGGGTGACTGTCGCGGGTCGGGCGGCGCGCTTCTTTCAGCCCCATCAGGCCTTTGAAAACCTGCAATCCGCCGTGTTGCTTTGCAAACAGTGCAAAGCAACACGGCAATGGCCGCCCCTTAAGGGCGCATGTCGCGAAAAACATGCGACATGCGCCCGTGGGTAGGGGGGCGGATCGGTGCTTCGCCCCGAACCCGACCAGGGCTCTGCCCTGGACTAGGACTAAGCCAGGGCTCTGCCCTGGACTAAGCCAGGGCTCTGCCCTGGACTAAGCCAGGGGGCGCGGCCCCCTGGACCCCATCTCACTCGCCACAAACAACCTGGGATCCGATAAGGCAACCCGATAAAGGCGTCGCTCGATACGGAATTGGCATGACAAACCAGCCACGGCTGCTGACCACGCCAACGCAACCTCGGGTGTCAGAGACCCCGCCCACCGACACATCCAACCCGGAAGCCCTGCCCGAATTTCGGTTTGAAACAGGCACCGTCGTGCGCTACGACGGGCACTTCCTGTTCCCGGGTGAACTGGCCGACCATCCACAACCACACATGCCGCTTCTGGAAGCCATCTGGACACGACGCTCAACCCGCTCCTACAGCGAGCGTCCGGTTCCGCGCGCGGTGTTTGCCTGGCTGGTCAGACAAGCCATGAACGCACCGACGGCTTGCAATGAACAGCAGTGGAAAATCATCCACCTTGACGATCCAGCCTTGATTCGCGATCTCCACGAACGCGGATCGGCCTCGTTTCTGACAAAAACCCGGCACTGCTTTCTGCTCTGCTACAACCGCCAGAACGACAACCGGCCATGGCAGGATCATATTCAAAGCGGTGCCGCCTTCGTAACCCTGTTTCAACTGGTTGCCCACACCATAGGCATCGGCAGCTGCTGGATCGGCCACCTGCCCAACAAGTCGGAGGTCAGACGCCTTTTCCAGATTCCCCGGGCCTACGATCCCGTCGCCCTGGTCGCCTACGGCTACTATCGCCAACGGGTCAAGATCATGCCGCGCAAACATGACGTGGCACACCTGCTGATGGAGAACCGGTTCCGGGCCGAGGAGGTGCCGTTCAAGACCAAACGCGGCGGTTGGTTTCGCATCATCGCCCGCTGGTGCTACTACAAGGTACCGGCCTTCCTGCGTCGGCGTTTGCGTGCCCTGGCCACGCCATACGAGAAAAAATTTTATTATGAATCATACGACTGAGCACAATGCGTCGGAAATTCGCCCCGCCCTGTTCGATGCGGGGGTTCAAGTCGCACTGTTGCGAAGGTTGTGGCCACGCGTCCTCGGCCAGATCGATCGTGACCCCGATTCGCCCACGCATGGCTCCTGTGACCGTCACCATTGGCTCTATCGCCTGCAGGATTTTGAGTCGGGCGTGCTGCATCAGGCCGCATGGCCCCTGGCCGTGTGCGCCGAGCTGATCGAGGAGGGCGTGGCGTTTGGTTTTTCCGCGGCCTACGCGCGCACGCTGGCGACGGCGATCATGCAACGAACAACGATTGCGCTGAAACGCCACGGCGGCTTGCTCGACGAATACTATCCGGGGGAGCGATCCCTTCCCGGCACCGTGTTTTCCGCCTATGCCACCCTGAAGAGTGCGCTACTCCTGCGCCAGGATGCCATCCTGCATGCCCCGGGTCTGGAGAGAACCGCCACCCTGCTCCTGCGGCATCGACCAACCCCGGCAGCCAATCAGGATGTTGCGGCGGCGGCCTTTCTTGGTCTTTATGCCACCCACCGGCGGTGGCATCAGGCGGAGGTGGCCGATACGATCGCCCTGCTTTTGCAACGATCCGCCGACCAGGGGCGGTTTGACGAATATGGCGGGGGGGATTTGGGCTATGCCAGTGTGACTTTGCACTACCTGGCTTGCATGGTCGCGGATGCCTCGCATCCATGCGAAACGCAACTGGATCATCTGGCCAGCTTTCTCGCCGATTTTGTCTCCCCTTCCGGCATGCTGGGTGGCGAGTATGCCGCACGCAGCACGACCTATTTCCTCCCCTACGGCTTCCTGCTCGCCGCATACCGGCAACCACGCCTGGCCAAGATCTTCGGGCGTTTAGATATTTCAAGTTCTTTCAATCGGTTGGATGATCGTTACCTGTTGCACTACTCTCTGGGATCCCTGGTCGACACCCTGCGCCATCTGCGGCGGTCTCCCTGGGTGAACGAGACGCGGACCACGGCGGAATCGGGTTGGCGGATCCACGATCACCGGGCAAGCGGCCTCCTCGCGATGGTCCGCGGCGAAAGCGCGCTCTATCTCGGGCTGCGCAAGGGATTGACCTGGCAGCTGGAACATGCGGGGGTCACGACGATCGACTGCGGCTATCGTATTCAACGCCGAAACCAGACCTACGCCACGTGCGTGATCGATCCGGCATGTCACCCCGAAATCACGATGACCCCCGAACAGGTGACGGTGAGCGTCATCAGCCGGTTCCTGGCCTACCGCAACCTGGTCATGTCGCCGTGGAAGGTTGTCCTGCTGCGCCTGCTTGGGTTTCTGGGGCCGTGGCTGAACGGCTATTTCAAAAAAAGGTTGATCAAGCAGGCACGACCCCTTGCCGGCCCGCGTTTACGCCGACGCCTTACCCTGACATTGCAAGACGCCCTCCTGACCGTCGAGGACGACATCCAGGGCCTGGCGCCCGATGATCGCTGTGTCGTCGCCCCCCCGGTCTCGCCACGATTGGTGCCAAGTGCCCGTTTTCACCAACCTGGCGAGGCCGACGCCCTGTTGCGCCGGCAGACGCTGTCAAACACCACCCGGACCCGACAACTCCCCCTGGCCAGCCAGGAACAGGCATCCCCCCTGCTGGACCGACCCAACCTTGGCGAGGGGTGATGCCAGCGGGGGTATCGGCTCACTTCCGCTGCGGTGACATCACCTGGTCGGTCAAGCCGGGCACGCCAGGGCCGATCCCCTCGAAAAATCCTTTCAGGATCGACTTTTCATCCAGGGAGCTGCGCAAGGCCAGGAGGTCATCCTTGCTCAAGGTTCCCTGATTGTCGACCATCAGCCTGGTCTGCCGGTAGAACATGCTTTGGGGGAAATTGTGACCGAGAACCGCCGCGTAGTGGCGTGCATCCTCGCTCATCCCCAGGTGCAGGGAGGTGAGCACCAGGCTGAAGAGGGCCTCCTCGGCGTATGGGGTACGGCTGAAATCGGGGTGCTCCACCACGCGACGAAAGCGATTGGCGGCGGCGATGAACTCATCCCGATCGAGATAGAACCGGCCAATAACCACCTCCTGGGCGGCCATGCGATCGTTGCACAGCTTGAGCATTCTCTGCGCTTCCTGGGCGTAGTCGCTGTCGGGAAAGCGGGCGATCACCTCGCGCAGGGCAACAGCGGCCTGCCGGGTGCGATTCTGATCGCGCAAGGGGTCGGAGATGCGCATGAAGTCGGCGAGCCCACGCATATAGTAGGCATAGGCGACGCTCGCGTGTCGCGGATGCAGGCGGATGAAACGTTCCGCCGCCGCCGCTGCCTCGTCATACTCCTCCTTCTTGAACTGGGTGTAGATGACCACGAGCTGGGAACGCAACGCCCAGGGCGAGAAGGGGTGCTTCTGGTCGATCTCCTGAAACAGCTTGGTTGCCGCCGTGTAACGTCCAGACTGCAAATCGGCGATCGCCTCCCGATACAACACCTCGGGCGGCTCGGTGCGCTCCTTTTCCGGCGTGGTGCCACAGCCGGTCAGGAGAAAAAGGGCAACGAAGACGACAGAACTCAAATATTTGATCATGAACAGGATATCCTTATCGCCAACAGGAGCGTCCGTAGGGCTGTGGTTACCAATTTTTTACACGAAAGATACTACAAGCGGTATGGTGTGACTATGAGCACCCTCTTATAATACCCGGGTCCATGTCGGGATGCGTACCCCTTTTGTCGATGGGGAGAGGGGGGGGGGTGGTTTCCCTCGGGGCGTTCCGTCGTTCTCGCACGCTTGAGGCGTGCGACATTTTGGGCTGTCTGTTGCCGGTCAAGGTCATCGTCGGGGAGAGACTCTTGGGCTTCTGG
>PEAJ01000216.1 GCA_002753495.1 Magnetococcales bacterium HA3dbin3
GTCCATGGTCCGCTCCGTATTCCGCTGATGGTTGCTACTACTTCCATTCTGGGCTCTTCGAAGCCGTTCGGGAACGGGGCAGACCATACCATTAGATCAAGATGGCAACGAGGCTTGCAACTTGGTGAGCGACGAGACGGATACGTTTTGGTACGGTGAGGAGCGAACAAGGTAGCCAACGAAGTTGCCATCTTGATCTGGAATTGGAATAAGGATCCTTGGGTTGCGTGGGTGTGATGTCAGGGGGGATGCGACCCCGGATCGTCGGTGAGGACGCGGTTGCGGCCGGCATGTTTGGCGCGATAGAGGGCGGTGTCGGCCCGTTCCAGGACCGACTCCAGGCTTTCACGCGGGGCACGCGCGGCAACTCCGGCGCTGACGGTGAATTTTCTCCCGGCCAAGGTTCCGGGGAGGGCAAGCTCCGCGACGACGACGCGAATGCGTTCGGTCACCTCGAAGGCCTCTTGCATGCGTGCCCCGACCAGCAGCAGGACGAACTCCTCGCCCCCCAGCCGCACCGGGATATCGGCGGTGCGTGTCTCCTTGAGCAGGATGTCGCCCATGGCCCGCAGCACCTCGTCGCCGGCGCCATGGCCGTAGGTGTCATTCACGCTTTTGAAGTGGTCGAGGTCAAAGATGGCGACGGCCAGCGCGGTGTTGGGGTCGCGATCCTGCACCTCGAACAGTCGATGCGCCGCTTCGCGCAGATAGAAGCGCGTGTAGAGATGGGTCAGGGGATCGCGGATCGACTTCTCGTAATAGCGCTGGCGCTCCTCTTCCAGCTCGTAGTGCATGATCTCGCGCATACTGGCGACACTGAGCGCCTCGCCCATGCGGTTGACGATCTGTCCCTCCTCCGGCGAGAGCACCACCGCCCCGCTCAGGCGAAAGACGGCCAGTCCGCGCACCTTGCCGCTTTCCGCGTCGCGTAGATGGAGGACAAGGGCGGGTTGCCCGCCCTGCTCCAGGATGCAAAGGTAAAATCCGCGCACCGACCAGTCGATGGCGTTATGCCCCTCGGCGAAAAGGGCCAGCACCTCCCGTGGCGGGGATTCGACACGGCGCCGGTAGTGGTGTTCCGGCGACCACAGCAGAAACCTGCCATTGTCGAGGAGCCAGTGGATATCCAGCCGCTCCAGGGGGAGCATTTGCCCGGCCAGGTGGGCGAGTGCTTCAAGGATCGCGCGAAACTCGCGTGCAAAGACAAGGTCCTTGAAAAACTGACGCAACAGGAGATTCAGCTTGGAGAGACGTATGATGTCGGTGTTACTCTGGGCCAGGGAGAAAAGGCCGCAATCAAGCTCCTTCAGGCGTTCGATCATGAAACGCACGAGGTGTTCCGGGATGATCGATCCATGTTGGGGGGCGATCATGCGGATCGGTAGCGGGGACAGCTTGGTCAGGCCGTCGAAGAGGATGGTCTGCGAGGGCATGTAGTGTTCGTGGAACGGCCGCATGGCATGGAAGTAGGATTCATCCTGCGCGAAGAGCTGCCACCCCTCGGTGAAGCCGCCAAACAGGTCGCTGGAGAAGAGAATGCCGCTCTGGGTGTCGAAGGTGCAGAAGGCTCCGGGAAAGTGCAGGTACGGGGTGAAGACGAAGGTGATGCGCCGGCCGCTGTTTTCCAGGCACCAGCCCATTTTTTCCACACACTGAAAGGGGAGTTTGACGTTGTAGTGCTTGAGCAGAGCGATGGCGCGCCAGTGAGTGAGGATGGCGGCATCGGGGCGGGTGATCAGGCGGTCGAGGACCGGCAGACTGGCGGTGATATCGGGATCCTGGTGCTGGCAGATGATCCAGCGGATCCGGGAGATGGGCATGACCTCCTGTACCTTGCGCAGCATGTCATCGACGGTGATCATCGAACCCGGGTCGATCAGGATGGAGTCGTCACCGTTATCGATGAGGTAGGTGTGACACTGGAAGGGGTCCTGTTGCAGGGGGGTGCCGACCCACCAGACCTTCTCCCCGAGCAGGATTGGGTGGTCCCAATCCGGGGGTGATGCCTCGACCATATTGGCTCCTGTTGCTCCCGATTCCTGAAAACCAGCCCCACCCACGCATTGCTCCCGATTCTTGAAACGGGCCCCGTTTGCGCAGTATACACGCCCGGGTCGACGGCGATCCACCATTGATCAAGGGCAGGGGTGTGGTCCGGGGTCGTGGGCACGGCGGCCTCTTCTTGCGATGATGCGTGTGTGGTGTCCCACGCCATCGACCACGAGCATGGGGCATGTTTGGGCAAGCGTTAAGGGGTGGGCTTCGGAGGAGGGTCACGATGTTGGGATTCATTGGGACCGAAACAAACAGCTCGATTGCCTTCTCCGGCAGCTACGATCCGGCGTTGGTGGTTTTGTCCCTGATCGCCGCCTATCTGGGGGCTTTTTCTGGTCTGGCGGTCGTGCGGCGTTTGCAGCAGGGGGAGGCGTGCGAGACCCTGCATCGCATCGGCTGGCTCGCGCTGGGTGCCCTGATCCTGGGTGGCGGCGTGTTTGCCATGCATTTCATCGGCATGCTTGCGTTCAAGCTGCCGGTGGCGGTTCGCTTCGACCTGCGACTGACGCTCTACTCGGCGGTGCCGGCCATTGTTTCCGCTGCCTGGATGCTGCAGATGGCCTCCCGCCGCGAGGCAACTCCATCGCGGTTGTGGGTTGGGGGGATGATCGGCGGCATGGGCATTGGCGCCATGCACTATTCGGGCATGATGGCCATGCGTCTGGATGCCCAGATGTTGTTCGAGCCGGTGTTGTTTGCCGTCTCGATTGTCGTGGCCGTTGTTCTGGCGGCGTTGGCGATCCATGCCCGACATCTTTTCCCCGTGTTTGGGCTCAATCCCGACTCCAGGATTGGCCATCAGATTGCCCCGTTGATCATGGCCATGGCCATCTCCGGCATGCACTATACGGCGATGGCGGCGACGGAATTTTTCCCGGGAGTTGCGTGCCGAACCCAATCCGAGGTGATCATCGATCCGGTCGTTGTCGGCGTCGGTGTGGTGATCATTTTTTTCCTCCTCGTCATGTCGGCCATCTTCATTGCCTATCTTGGGGATAATCAGGGTGAATTGGCCGAGAGGGTGCGACTGCTGCGCCGTGTCTTCCAACGCGAGCACCGCTTGTTCTTTTTCAAGGTGCTTGTCATCGCCCTCGGGATGGTCCTGGGAACGGCCTGGATCGCCATCTACATTCATGGTGTTACCGAACAGATCTCCCACAAACTGACCAAAGAGCTGGCCCTGGATCGCGTGGCCAAGGATATTGTCCACGAGTTTGAAACGGTCGTCTTCGACTTAAACCTTCTGGTTGACAGTGGCCGCATGGCGCGGTTCCTGGAACGGGAGGGGGGGGAGTCCCGGGAGCGTCTCGTTCACCTCTTCCGGTTCATTGCCCGCGAACGTCGTGTCTACGATCAGATCCGCTTCATCGACGAACACAGCCAAGAGATCATACGGACAGGGGTAGATCCCGGCCTTCAGGGTATCCAATCACAGCCACCGCATGCGCCGGAAGGTGAACTGGTCAGGAGGTCCTTTGCCCTTTCCAGGGGTGAGTTTTACGTTTCCCGCTTTGAGTGGCGCGGCGACCAGGGAGGGAACGCAGGGCCGCCCAGGCCGATCATCCATTTTGCCGCGCCGGTATTTGATGGTGCGGATCGCAGGCGTGGGGTGGTTGTCCTGCATGTTTTGGGTTCGGTGATTTTCGACCGCGTGCGCGCGTTGGCGCGGGAACCGAACCAGACCCTCTACCTGATTGATCAGGATGGCCACTATCTCCTCTCCCCGTGGATGGAAAAGGCCTGGGAGGGGGAGGCCAACAGACACGCAACCTTCGCGCGCGATTTCCCGAAGGTATGGGGATACCTGGAGAGCGGGGGGATCGGTCTGATATCGACCGGGCACGCGCAGTTTTTCTTTCAATCCCTTACCGCGCTGCTCCGGGATGACATCAAGTCCGAGTTTGGCAGAAATCATCGGGAGTGGAAGGTGGTTCTGCGCGTCGAGCCCGAGGGACTCTCCTGGTCGCAGTTGCGCGATCATCCGATATCATTGGTTATTTTTTCCTGCTTTGTCGTTTTGAGCTTTGTCATCTCCTGGATTGTCACGCTCTTTGTGGTGGTTCGGCGTGCCTCCGAGGAGGCCGCCGCCGCTGCCTTGCGCGAGTTGGAGTTCCAGA
>PEAJ01000217.1 GCA_002753495.1 Magnetococcales bacterium HA3dbin3
TCGAGAAGACCGCGATTCTGCTGAGGACGGGAATGCGCGGATATCCATCAGGGTCCGAGAGGAGCGACATCCTCTCACCAAGAGACCGGATAGATGACTGCAACTCCACCGTCCCATGTCGCCACAGCTGATTTTTTCCTTGCCAAACGGGGCAGACCATAGATGGAATTGGAATAAGTCTCTGCCCCCTTGTACAACCCCACCGGGGACTCAAACCCGGCTCCCTTGAGTGGCAACCGCGAGGGGAACCGGAACGTTCCCTCACCCAGCGGCAGCGAGGATCGCGGTGACCTACCCTTCGGACGCCGGAGGAAGGGAGACGCTGACAGTCGTCCCAAACTCCTCGGAGGTGGCGAAATCAACCGTCCCCCCCTGTGTCACCGCCATCAGGCGGGCCGAGTAGACCCCGAGGCCAGTGCCACCAGCCTTGCCGAAGGTGGCGTATTTACTGGCAAAACGTTCCCTTATCTCCGGGGGAATGCTCCCTTGATTGTGGATGTGAACCTTGTGCATCGGGCCGGATTGTTCCAAACGCACGGTGATCGTCTGATCGGGTGGTGAAGCCTCCACGGCGTTCTGGATCAGGTTGCTGAGCATGGAGTAGCAAAGGGTCTCTTCACCAAGAATCAGGAGCTTCTCTTCCGCGCGCAGGGGCCTTTCGTCAAACAGCAAGCGGAACGCCAGGCGCCGACGACGCATCAAATCGCCCCCAACAACGCAGATCCGCCGCACCAGGCCAACCAGATCAACCGGCCTGGCGGCGAAGGTGTACGTCCCTCTCTCCATTTTGAACAAGTCGAGGGAGAGATTGACCATGGCCAGGAGCTTGTAGCTCGAATCCTGCAGAATCTGGAACATTCTTTCCTCTTCATGATCCAGCCGCAACCGATCGTGGAGAATGTCAAGGAAGCCGATGATGGCATTGAGCGGCGATTTCAGGTCATGGCGCATGATACGATCAACATCCTCGCGCAACCGCTCGGCCTGGCGCAGCTCCTGGTTCTGGGTCTCCAGGGTCTTGAGTGCCCGCGCCAACCCGAGGTGGGTCTTGACCCGCGCCTGCACCACCGCCGGAACAATCGGCTTGGAGATGAAATCAACCGCGCCAAGCGCCAGGGCAGAGCTTTCGTCGGTGGCTTCACTCCGCGAGGTGACAAAAATGACGGGAATGTTGCGGGTCGCGGCGTTGGACTTGAGGGTCCGGCAAACGGCAAAACCATCCATTTCCGGCATGACGACATCGAGCAGAATCAGGTCCACTGGCGTCGACGCCACCGTCTCCAGAGCCTCGGAACCGCTCGTGGCAACCATAATCTCGTAGGGGTCCGAACCCAACGCGGCAGCCAGAACCTTGATGTTGACCGGGGCATCATCGACGATCAGGATCCTGGGTTTTTCGTCGTTGTCATCCATGCAGATCACTCTTTCAGGTTCAATTGCAGCAGATCGGCCACCCCGTGCAGGACTTCCCTCCCCTTCTTGAACTCCAATCGATCCAGGTGTCTCTCAAGTTCGGCAACCCTATCACGAACCGTGACGGGCAAACCAGCAGAGAGCGCCTGCAAAGGCTCAAACACCGTTAATGCCTTGATGTCTCTCTTCGCCAGACACTGGTCCAGTGTGCGCAGCACCGGCAGGATCATTGTCGACACCTGCCCGGGATCCAGTGTCACATTGACCTGATTGCCCTCGGTCGATGTTGCCGACGGCGGTGATGGCAACGCGGCAATGCCGGCCATCACCTTCGCCAAGGCATCGTTAAACGTCGTCAGCAGAGGCGGCCACTGCTCCGGCGCAGCCGCCCGCAGCCCCTCCTCCAGGGCACAAGCCGCGGCAGATACCTCCACGGCCGCCAGATTGCCAGCCATCCCCCTGATGGTGTGAACGATGCGGCCGGCATCAATCAAACTGGTCTCGCTTCGTTCCTGGAGCAGCGGCCCAACTGTTGTCGCCGCTCGCGCACAGTCGGCACAAAACTCCCGCAGCAGGCTCTCCAGCAACTTTTTCTTGCCACCAACCTGGGCAAGCGCCGCGGTCAAATCGATTCCGGGCAAAATTTCGGGCAAATCGCCCGCATCATCCGTTTCAACCGACTCGGCAGCAGGGGAAAGATCGCGCCCCAACCCCGGGCGCGGTCGGATCCAACGGACCAGGGTCGTATAAAGCAGGTGGCGGTCGATCGGTTTGGCCAGGTGATCATTCATGCCGGCTTGGAGGCAACGTTCGCGATCACCGGCCATGGCATGGGCCGTCATGGCGATGATCGGCAATCCTTGCAACCCCGGGTCACGGCGCATGACCTGTGTTGCCTGAAACCCATCCATCTCCGGCATTTGGATATCCATCAGGACAGCATCGTAGGGCGTCGATCCCACCTTGATGATTGCCTCCAGACCGGTTTCGGCCTTGTCCACGACGATCCCCACGGCAACCAGCACCTCCTCGGCCACCTGCCGATTGACGGCGTTGTCCTCGACCAGCAGCACCCGTGCCCCCCCTATCCTTCCGCCAATTCCGGCCAGGTCAAGCGCGCGCCTCTCCTCCCTAAGGAGTCTGACGGCGTTGTGTCCGAAAACCTCCATGATGGTATCGAACAGCAGTGAACAATTCGCCGGTTTGACCAGAAACGCAGCCACGTCGGCCGCCGCCGCGGCCCGCGCTTCACTTTCACGGTTGGCTGGCACCATCAGGATCATCTTGATTGATTCCTGACCAGATTGGGCGCGGATGCCCTGGGCGGTGGTCATGCCGCCCGACGCTGGCAGCGACCAATCGACCATGACCAACTGAAAGGGCGTCCCCGCCGCCGTGGCTCCGTTGATGGTGGCAAGGGCCTCCGGTGCGCTTGCCACCCCAGTAGCCTGGAAACCAAACGCCTCAAGGCTCTTAAGCACGGCATTGCGCGCTGCCGAATGATCGTCGACGACGAGAACTCGCAGCTGTTCCACCGCTTCCGGAATCGGGATCTCCTCCGCCTCCACCCCCGGCCGACGCTTGAAACGGGCACTGAAGAAGAAGGTGCTGCCCTGTCCGGGGGCACTCGTCAGCCAAATGCGCCCCCCCATCATCGCCACCAGCCTCTGGCATATGGAGAGTCCAAGACCGGTACCCCCATGTTTGCGCGTGGTCGAACTGTCGGCCTGGGTGAAGGGAGCAAACACCTTCGCCGCCTCTTCATCGGTCATGCCAATGCCCGTATCGCGCACGGAAAACTGCAAAAGCGTTTCGCTCGGTGACTCCTCAAGCGTCCTCGCCTGGATCTCAACCTCACCGACCTTGGTAAACTTGATGGCATTACTCACCAGATTGACAAGGATCTGCTCCAGGCGCAGGGAGTCTCCCGTCAACTCGTAACGACACTCTTCGGCGACACACAGGATCAGCTCAAGCCCCTGTTCGCTGGCACGACTCCGAAAAAGGTCGGCAACGCGGGCAAAAACATCCCGCAGCATGAAGCGGCTCTCCTCCAGATCAAGCTTGCCGGCCTCGATCTTGGAGAAGTCGAGGATATCATTGATAAGCCGCAAAAGAGAGCGCGCCGCTCTCCCAATCTTGCGCAGATAATCCTGGGTTTTTGGTGCATGATCCCCCTGCATGGCCAGATCGGTAAGACCGATCACGGCATTCATGGGGGTACGAATCTCATGGCTCATGTTGGCGAGAAATTCAGACTTCGCCCGCGTCGCCCACTCCAGGGCGCGCCTTTGTTCGTCAAGATCAGCGGACATTTTGTTGAAGGCCGTGGTCAACTCACCAATTTCATCGCGCGAATGGACCGCAATGGGGCCCGCAAACTTCGATTCGCCGATGTCGATGGCTGCCTTGCGCAACACATCGATCGGCCGCGTGATCACGCGGTAAAGTCGCGAAGAGAGCATAAAGACAATCAATATGGTCGGCACCACGACTAGAAAAATATAAGTTATATCCTCAATGGTATCCTTATGGAGATCCTCAAGCCCGGTGCGCACGACGATGTGACCAACCACCTCCTTCTCGAAGAGGATCGGCTCGTGGAGAACCAGGCTGTCATTCACAAAAAGGGGAGAGGGCTGTGTCATCCAATTTGACCAATTCTCCTGTGCCTGCTCGTGGCCACGGCGGACATAAACAACAAACGGACGCATCGCCTTGGTAAGGATCGCGGCGGAAATGACGCCCT
>PEAJ01000218.1 GCA_002753495.1 Magnetococcales bacterium HA3dbin3
GGGGGCGGGGCCGCCGCGGCGCAGGATGGGGGCGACGCGTGCCGCGGCCGGGGTGAGGGTGGTGTGCGGGGTTTTGTTTTTTGCCATGGTTTCGGGTTACAGTTGTCTGGCGGGGTGGTTGGGGGTGGCGTGCTCGGCGATGGGTCGCCATGGATGATCATTGAGGACAGTGATCTTCGGTAAAAACGGCACCAGCGAGACAAACAGCGATCATGTCCCTCCTTATTCCTGGCAGTGTGCTCGTGGGCCTTGCCGGCGGATATTTCGCCGGTTTGTTCGGTGTCGGCGGTGGCATGCTCGTGGTGCCGGCGCTGCTCCTTCTGCTGCATCTGGATGGCTTGATGCCCTTTTTTGCCTGGCAGGTTGCCGTCAGCAGTTCGATCGTGGCCGCGGTGGTCATCGATGTGCTGGTCGCCGCTCTCTATTGCCGGCACCACGTGGTGCCTTGGCGTGCGCTGCGCCATTTGTTGCCGGGTATTTTGTTCGGGCTGTGGTGCGGTAGTGTCTTTTCGCCTCTGGTGGTTGGGGGAATCCCCGAGGCTTGTCTCGGCTCTCTCGTCATGGCCATCGGCTTGCGTTTGCTGTGGGAGTCGCTCAAGGGGGAGGATAGCGAAAATGCAGCCGCCGCGCACGCCACGCCGCCGCTGATGGGGGGAGCGATTGCCGCCTTGTCCCCGGAGGCGACAACGGGGGAACGGGGCAAACCTTGCGCGGAGTCGCCGGCCTTGCCTGTCGTTGCCACACCCCCCACCACGTCACCGCCTGTGTCGGGTCTCTCTTTCGGCGACGAACAGGGGGTGCCGATGAACGGCTATCGCCTTGCAGTTTTGGGGTTTGGTTCGGGGTTGTTTGGTGGCCTTGCCGGGGTTGGGGGGACGATCCTGCTTTTCCCGGCGCTTTTGCTCGTTGCTGGTCTGCCCGTCCGACAGGGGGTGGCGACCACCGCCGTTGCCACTGCTTTGTTCTCCGTTGCCGGGGCAGTGGGTGTGGTGGATGCGGGTTGGCATCAGGAGGTGTTGCCAACCGAGGCGCTGGGGATCATCCTGCCGCGCATGGTGTTGGCCCTGGTGGTCGGAGCCGTGGCGACGGTGGCGTTCGGCGTCCGGCACGGTGCCACTTTGGTGCGCTGTCAGTTTCTGCGCGGATTTGGGATCGTCCTGCTGGCGGGTGGGGTCGGGATCATCTGGCGTTGACGGGTGTGGGCGCGCGCGTTGCCGGGGCCCTTTTGTCGCGACGCTTTTCTCCGCCGGCGGCCTTTTCGCCGGGATGGGGGGCTCGCATCGGGGCAGTCGGTTGCGGGATGCGCCCGAGGCCATGGACACTCCGATGGCGGCGGGAAAACAGGACCGGGCAAACAGGGAAGGCGAGATCTGTCGCACACGGTGAAAGGGGAGGGGAAGGGAAGGGTCATGCGGGATTCATGGCTGGCGATTGGTTTGATATCCGGAACTTCCGCCGACGGCATCGATGCTGCCCTGGTGGAGACCGACGGCGTGGCACCACCGCACCTGATTGCCTTTCAGAGTCATCCTTATCCGTCAGAGATCCGGCGGCGGGTGTTGGTTTTGCAACAGCCCGGACCCGGGGAGATCGATGAACTTGGCATGTTGGATCGGGAGCTGGGCGATCTGTTTGCCCAGGCGGCGGTTGACGTAAGTACGGCGGCGGGGGTGAACCTGGAGCGGATTGCCGTGATTGGCAGTCATGGCCAGACCGTGCGCCATCGGCCACCCGCGTTCTCCTTGCAGATCGCCAATCCCTTTCGCATCAGCGCGGCCACCGGGGTCACCACGGTGGCCGACTTTCGCCCGGCGGATCTGGCGCAAGGCGGCGAAGGGGCGCCGCTGGTCCCGCTGCTGCATCAGGCGCTCTTTGCCCAACCCGGACGACGCGTGGCGGTGTTGAATCTCGGCGGAATTGCCAACGTGACCGCCCTCCACGCCGATCCCGATCAACCGCTTCTTGCCGGCGATACCGGCCCGGCCAACACCCTTCTCGACCTGTTGGCCGCCCGTGTTTCCGACGGACAGGAGCAATGTGACATCAATGGTCGACGCGCGGCGGCGGGCAAGGTGGACGAATCTGCCCTGGCCTGGCTTATGGCGCATCCCTATCTGCCGCGTCCGTTGCCAAAATCGACCGGGCGCGAGGCGTTTGGTCCGGGGCTGCTCGATGAGTTCTTGCAGCGCTTTCCGGAACTGACGATTGCCGATCGTTTTGCCACGCTCACCCGCTTTACCGCCGCCAGCGTCGCCGCGGCCACACGTGCGGTGCTGCCACCCTCTCCCGAACGCCTCGTGCTGTGCGGCGGCGGGGCGCACAATCCGGAACTCGTCCGCCACCTTGCCGATCTCCTGCCAGCGTGCGACATCCGCAACAGCCGCGATCTCGGCGTAGACACCGACGCCCTGGAGGCGCAGGCATTTGCCTGGTTTGCCGTGCGCACCCTGAAGGGGCTGCCGTCGTCGCTACCGGGGGCGACGGGCGCCAAGGCGGCGGCGGTGCTTGGGTCGATCCACCCGGGTAGGCGGGGAGCCAAGGGCACGTTCTCCCTTGCCCAGGGCTGACCGCGCATCACACACCTGGGGCACAGATAAAAGCCCCCGCACCGCGCGTGACGGAGACGACAACCGCCGGCGAGAGAGCCGACCGCTCTTCCTGACTTAAACCGACCTACTGTACCTTTTTCAGCGACTGCTCGATCTTTTCCGACATCGAGGAGATTTCGCTGATGACGCGGTCGATATCCCCGGCCAATTCCCGGGCGACGCGCGCCGTGCTCTTCACCTCGCCGGCCACCACCGCGAACCCCTTGCCGAACTCCCCGGCACGCGAGGCCTGAATGCCGGCATTGATGGCCAGCACTTCAAGTTCGTTGGAGATTTTTTCGATGCCGTGCAGGGTTTTCGAGACATCGCGCGTGTTGCGGTCGATTTCGCGGCGGACGCCGGAGAGGTCACGAAACACCTGCTGGTTGCTCGTGCCGCGTTGATCTTCCAAAATCTCGAAAAAGAGCAGCGTGGCGGCACCGCTGATCACCTCGCCATGTTGTTTATGGGCGGTGATGGTCTCCAGGATGGCCTCGTCGCCGCTGGCGTCGATGATGAAGTCCACGGGGATGTTTTTGACCGCTGATTCGACGTTGGTCAGGGTCTTGATGCCCTGCCCCTTGGCTTTGACCATGCCGGGCGCGCCGGTGTTGGCATCCACCATGTAGAGGATATCGACGCGCTGACTGCCGGAGAACAGATTCAACAGCCGAAGGGCGTTGTCGCCGCCGCCGACAAGACCGATGGTCTTCTTTTGTTCGTTGCCTTCCATCCTTGAGACCCCCAGATTATAGAGACGACTTCCAATCGCGGCCGGATCGGAGGCTGTTCAGGAATGCCGTCCCATCTGCCGCGACTTTGTTGGGAACGGCGCTCGATTGCCCACGCGCGAACGCGGTACACTGCGCAGCCGTTGGGCCGTTCCTCCTCGCCGCGGGCGGTGCGGTCCGGCGTTTTTGGATCACCCCCTGAAGGCCGATCCTGTCGGCAACGACGACCCGAAGCCAGGATTATTATCACATTGCACGGCGCATGTTAACCTTTCATGAAGAGGGAGGCTTGAAGTGCCGGGGGCCGGTGCCCTGTCCCAAGAGGTCGCTTCGAGCAATTTTTGCACCAGTCGCATCATTTCCGAAGGGGTGCTGTGTCGATGCCCATGCCGGACGTGATCGGGAGAAGAGGATGTTCGATCTGGCACCTTTGGAGAAATGGCCCCGCCTCTCCCGCGAGGAGGCAGCTTGGCTTGTCGGTATCACCCCGGAGGCGTTGGATCGCTTCATGATCGGCAGCGGTGTTGCGAGCGATGACAGGGGGCTCTCGATCCTTCAACTCCTGCGCGCCGGTTATGCCCTGCTCGCGCGCAAGGAGGTGCAGGCGGCGATGATCGGGCAACAGCTGAGTCGGGCTCTGGAGCGGGAAAAGCAACTGGTTGCCACCTTGCAGTCACGGGTGCTGAAGGATCCGCCCCCGCCGATGACGGATGACGCCCGTCCGGAGGCGATGGCGGTGGCGTCGGAGCCGAAAAAAAAGAAGAAAAAGAAAAAAAAGAATCGTTAAAACGGGAGGATGGGTGATGCCGGGGGGGCGTGACAC
>PEAJ01000219.1 GCA_002753495.1 Magnetococcales bacterium HA3dbin3
GTACGGCCTGACCCGTCGTGCCTGGCTTGCGGGTGTGGCCGCCGTGGCCTGTGCGTCCGGGTGGATCGAACGCGGCTGGGGCGCGGATGATGTTGTTGAGCTCTACCCGTGGATGCAGGCCTGGGTGGCGCAGGATGGCCTCGACCGCGGGTGGTTGAACCGTCTTTTCACCGGTCTGGCCCCCTATCGTCCGGCCATCTCCCTGATGGAACACCAGGCGGAGGCGCAGCCGTACCACGTTTATCGGCGCATGTTCGTCAACAAGCATGTCATCGCCCAGGGGCGCATTCACTACCTGGAGTATCACACGCTGTTGCAGCAGATTGCCGGTCATTTTGGCGTGCCGGGGGAGTTTTTGATCGCCCTGTGGGGCATCGAGAGCCGCTATGGCACCAATACTGGCAAGCATCCGATTTTGCGCGTGTTGTTTACATTGGCCATCAGCTATCCGCGCCGCGCGGCGTTTTATCAGGACCAACTGCGCCAGTTTCTGCTTTTGTGTCGCGAGGAGGGGTGGGAGCCGAGGGATGCGTTGGGTTCCTACGCCGGTGCCCTCGGGCAGGTGCAGATGATGCCCGGTACCTTGCGTCGCTATGCCGTCGACTTTGACGGGGATGGCAAACGCGATGTTTTTAATGACATCGACGATGTTCTTGCCTCCATCGCCTCGTTTCTGCGTGGCAACGGCTGGCGGACCGGTGGGCTCTACACCCTGCCGCTGCGCCGCGGCGAGAACCTGGACAAAATCGTTTCCCCGGACGTGGAAAACATGCGACCATGGCGGGAGTGGTCGGCGCAGGGGGTGCGGGTTGCCGCCGGGCAGCGCGAGCCGGACCCGGAAGAGGAGGCGGCCATGATCATGCTGGAAGAGGAGAGCGGACCCCGCTATCATGCGGTGTTTCACAATTTTCGTGTTGTCACCCGGTGGAACCGGTCGCGACGGTTTGCCATGGTGGTGCAGGAGTTGGCGCTGGGGATTGCGCGGGCGGCGTAGGTCCGGGCGATACGAACAACCAATGGAGGGGTGGGCTTTGGCCAGGGAAAGGTTTCGCGTTGCGGCGGCGTCCGCGTTGTGGGGTGTGATGGTGTTTGTCGTCGGGTGTGCCTCGCCGCCGCCGCCGGTGGTATCCGGCCAACCCGCGTCGCCGGTGGTGGCGCCCGCGCGGCCGGATGAGACTCCGGAGTGGGATGTGCGTCGATTGCAGTCCCCCTATACCATATTTGGTGTCACCTACTTTCCGATGCCCAGCGCCAGGGAATATGTGGAGAAGGGGGTGGCTTCCTGGTACGGCAATTATTTTCACGGGCGGGCCACCGCCGCCGGCGAGACCTACGACCAGGATGAGCTGACCGCCGCCCACCCGACGTTGCCGCTGCACACCGTTGTGCGCGTGACCAATCTGCAAAACGGTCGGCAGGCGGTGTTGCGCATCAACGATCGCGGTCCTTTTGTCAAGAATCGCCTGATTGATCTGTCGCGTGGCGCCGCCACTGCCCTGGGATTCAACGATGTTGGCACGGCGCTGGTCAAGGTGGAGGCGATCGAGCCGCCGCCGGGAATGGTTGCGGGCATGCTGGGCCGGACTGCGCGGACCAGGCCGGAAATGGTGGGGGTCTTCGTCCAGATTGGCGCTTTTCGCTCGCAGCAGAAGGCCGATGAGCTGGCGCGTGCCTTGGAGAAGCTGGCGCGGATTAACGTGCGTCGGGCCCAGGTCGGGCAGGAGACCTTTTTCCGTGTACGTTTGGGGCCGTTTGCGAGTGTCGAGGCGGCGGATACCCTGGTGGAGACCCTGGTTGCGCAGGGGTATGGGGAGGGGCGCATCGTTGTGGAGTAGCCTCGGCCCCGAGTCGGATTTCAAGGCGCGGCGGCTGGAGGAGAGAGAGCGGATTTTAGAGCCTTAAAGAAGGCGTGGGCACACTCTTGGAACCAACCACAAACACGGACGAAATGGCGGGTTTGAACCATGTGCCGGAATAGAAGCCACACCCTGGTCGGGTTGTTGATGTTGGGCGTGATGATCGTCGCGTTTTCCGCACGGCCACTGCTCGCGGCCAATGTCGTCAAGGGGGGGGCCGCGCGTGGTGCCCCGGCCGCCGCCGCTGGTGCTGGCAACGAACCGGCGGCTGCCAACGCTGGCAAAGGCGCGGCGGGGCGTGGCAATCCGGCCGCGGCCGCGCCCGGGACGGGTGGAGAGCAGGTGGGGCCGGGTCAGGGGGAGTCGAGCATCCTGGGTGATCTTGATTCCGGGATGATTCTTCACGAGCAGGATGCCGACTCGCGGCGCGATCCGGCGTCGTTGACCAAGGTGATGACGCTGCACCTGGTTTTTGATGCCCTGGTCAACGGCGATTTAACCATGGAGACGAAACTGCCAGTCAGCGAGAAGGCCTGGCGGGTCGGGGGTTCCAAGACCTTCGTCAAGGTGGGGGAGATGGTCTCCCTGGAGGATCTGATTCGCGGCATCTCCGTCCAGAGTGGCAACGATGCCTGCATGGTGGTGGCGGAGCACATCGGCGGCTCGGAGAAGGGGTTTGCCGAGATGATGAACGCCAAGGCCCGGGAGCTGAAAATGACCAACAGCCATTTTCAGAACCCCTCCGGATTGCCGGATAGCGAGCATTACAGCACGGCGCGCGATCTGTTTCTCCTGGCGCAGTCGATCGCGCGGAAATTCCCGCAGTTCTTGCATTTTTTTCAGGAGAAACAGTATACCTTCAACGGGATTCGGCAGTACAACCGCAACCGGCTGCTCTGGCGCGACCCATCGATCACCGGCATGAAGACCGGGCACACCGCCGACGCCGGTTACTGTCTGATTGCCACCAGCGAGAAGGAGGGGCAGCGTCTGGGGGCGGTGGTGATGGGGGCAAAGAGCTCAAAAATTCGCGAGGAGGAGGCTCTGCGCCTGTTGCGCTATGGCAACCGCATGTTTGAAACTGTACGTCTGTTCGAGGTCGGGGCCTCGGTGCGCAAGCTGCGCGTGTGGAAGGGAACCCAGGAGACGGTTGAGGTCACCGTGGCCGAGCCGCTCGTGGTGACGGTTGCGCGCAAGGATCGGGCGGCGCTGGAGGTGGGGCTGAAATTCCAGGAGCCCTTGAGCGCCCCGATCAAGAAAGGGGACCCGATCGGAACCCTGGTGGTCAGCCTCGGGGAACGGGAGCTGATGAGCCGGCCAGCCGTGGCCGATCGGACGATCGAGAAGGGTGGATTTTTTCGCTCCGTCATCGACACCATCCGCCTGAAAATGGGATGGTAGCCGCCGCGAAGGGTTGGCCGGGCATGGGGTTTGGCTGCGGTCGCGGAGGGCAGGTGGCAGGGGACTAGGCTTTGAGGTGGATGGGGAAAGCCTGTCCCCGCCTGCCACCGATGCAAGTCAAGGGGCTGTTTTCACGGTGCGCGTGGCCGGGACGGCGGGCAGCCCGAGGGTGGTCGAAGGGGTCGGTTTACCGGGAAACGCCAGAAGGTTGAAGAGGGACAGCACATGCCGGGTGATCGGGGTCTTGCGCAGGAATCCAATCGCAAAGGCGGTGCGCCGTTGCCGCTGACGGCCGATGGCACGCCGACCATGGAGGAGATCCTGGCCTCCCTGGAGGAGATTTTGGATGACGATCCTCCCGAGCAGGCCGATGTCTCCCTGCTGCTGGCGGAAGGGTCCGAGGATGGTGCCGCGGCCGCGCGCCAGGAGGGGGGGGGTGCCACGGCGGCGGATGCGGAGCAGGTGGTTGCCCCCGCCCGGGCAGCGACGCCCGGGAAGGTGGGGGTGGCGACCGCGGTGGTAGCCACGGCGGCGGTGGCCACGGCGGCGATGGTGGCCGAGTTGGATGCCGAGGAACCACTGGAGCTGGGCGACGCGGTGAAGGAGGATGCAGCGGCGGCTGAGTCGACGGAGGAAGAGCTGTTGGCCCTGGAGGCGGGTGGGGATCCGAGTGCCGAGGAGCCGCTGGAGCTGGGTGCGGCGGTTTCGGAGGTTGCGGCGGCTGAGCCGACGGAGGAAGAGCTGTTGGCCCTGGAGGCGGGTGGGGATCCGAGTGCCGAGGAACCACTGGAGCTGGGCGACGCGGTGAAGGAGGATGCAGCGGCGGCTGAGTCGACG
>PEAJ01000220.1 GCA_002753495.1 Magnetococcales bacterium HA3dbin3
TTGTTTTTAATTTTTTAAAGGGGTTGGGGGGTCCGGGGGGAGGCTTAAGCCTGCCCCCCGGCTTAGTCCAGGGCAGAGCCCTGGCGGGGTTCGGGGCAGCGCCCTGGCGGGGTTCGGGGCAGCGCCCCGAGGGTTTCACCGTGAAAGACAGCTTCCATCGTCCGGGGTAGCGCACCCGTCGTCATGCCCGTTAGCGTCAGGCAGGATTACAGGTCCCGATAATCCGGGCCACTGCCCCCTTCGGGCGGAGTCCAGCGCAGGGTGTCGCGCGGGTCCTTGATGTCACAGCACTTGCAATGCAGGCAATCCGCCGCCTGCACGCGCACCAGCTGACCCGAATGCACCGGCAACCGATAAACCCCGGCCGGGCAGTAGCGCGTTTCCGGGTAGGCAAAGGGATCCGGCAACCCAGTCCGAATGTCGACATTTTGATTCCCGACCCCGCCGGCAACGACCGGCGAATCCGCCACGAACGCCCACGTTGCCGCCTCCTCTCCCCCTTTCAACCCCGACCCCTTCCCATCATCTCCACCCTCCCCCCCCGGCAGCGGGCGACGCAACAGGTGGAGCGGTTGGTCAGGGTCATGCCGAATGCCACTGCCGGCAAGCGCGGTGGCACGATCCAGCACCAACGCTCCGTCGGCTACCGGAAAAGGGAAGACCGGGCAATCATTGGCCAGCAGCAGGCGCTCCCGGTCGCGTTGCCGCCAACGCCAGGTCCAGGGCGAGCGCCCGCCACTCAAACCCTCCCAGGCGGCCCCGAGCATGCCGGGAATCCGCCCGGCGCGAAAACCGGGTTGGATGTTGCGCACCCGCCGCAGGCGCGCCATCAGGGGCGAGGCGTGCAGGGTTTCGGTCCAGAGTTGCAGCGCCTGGCGGGAAAAATCGCCGCTGGCATGGAGGGTCCGCACCACATCCGCCGCGAGCAGCCCCGAGGTGATGGCGGAACCGATCCCCTGCATCCGGGCGGCATCGAACAACCCCAGGGCATCGCCGATGAATAACCCACCGGCAAAGGCGGGCTCGGGCAAGCTTTGCCACCCGCCCAGACTGATGGTGCGCGCGCCGCCGGCGAGGTAACGACCATCCGCCAGAAGGGAACACACCCGGGGGTGTCGCTTCCAGTGCTGAAAGGCATGAAAGGGGTCAAACCAGGGGTTGCGGTAGTTCAGGGCGACGGCAAAACCGACGGCAACGCGATTCTCTCCCGCCGGATAGAGAAATCCGCCCCCGGGTATCGCCGCCGGCAGCGGCCAGCCCAAGGTATGCAGGAGCGGCCCGGACCAGGCGCGTGGAATCTCCCACAACTCCTTGAACCCCAAGGCATAGCTCTGTGGGGAACCTTGCCGCCGCAGTCGCAGGTGGCGGATCAGACTCTCGCTCAGGGAGCCCCGACACCCCTCGGCAAGAATGGTGATCGGCGCGCGAATGGCCACGCCAGGTTGAAACCCCAACTTGGGCTGGCCGTGACGGTCGCGCCCATGGGCGCCAGTCAACACCCCGACCATCTGTTCGCCCTGCCAAAGAGGGGCGACGGCGGCAAAGCCGGGGAAGAGGTCGGCACCAGCCTGCTCGGCGCATGCAGCCAACCAGCGCACCAGCTTGCCAAGCGAAAGAACGTGCTCACCCCAATGCCACCAATCCGCCGGCAAAGGCAAAGGCCAGGCGCGCCGCGCGGTCAGGTAGAGCAGGGACTCAGCCTCGACCCGCGTACCCAGCGGCGGAAGGGGCAGCCCTTCCGGCAGCGGGGCGACCAGCAATGGCTCCAGGACCTTTGGATCGATCAGGGCACCGGAGAGGGTGTGCCCACCCATGCGCGCAGCCTTCTCCAGCAGGCAGACCCGAATCCCCCCCTGACGCGCCAGCGACCAGGCCGCGGCAAGGCCGGCCGGACCACCACCAACGACGACAACATCATAGTGCAGGGTCTCGCGAGGCATCGCGTTCATGGCCTCCGCATGGGGTCAAGACGCTCAAAGCCCGAAGAGGGACCCTGAGTGCTCCAGCGGATCAGGTACCGACCGCGGAATTGGCTAAAAGCTCGAAAAACCCGCCAACCCCGGAGACAAAGAGTCAACTGATCTTGAAAAGCTTGTCAAACTTTGCCGCCTTGAGCAGCTTAAGCACGGCCGGCTGACAGTAGACGATCGAGATGTCGGAAAACTCCCCCCCGGCATGATCCCGCAAGATCAACAACATGCCCAAGGCCGAACTGTCCATGGAGGGTACGCGCCTGACATCGATGACATAGGCGAGCTCGGGTGGTTGCTTGTGATAAGCCGCACGAAACGCCGTCCGGGACTCATAGTTGAGCGGACCGGCGATGGCTATGGTCAGCCGGTTGGCTTCCAGAACGGTTTCGATGATCACGGACATGGGCCCACCCACCCCTCATGCGCACGAGAACAGGACCGGGAGCGCGCCTGCAACGAGCCCGCCCCGGGATCACGCCGCTGTGCTCTTCCGGGTTTACCTCGGGGGCCACTCCCACTCTCAAACCAGCAATGGCCGCAATCTTGTCAGGCCACCCCAACAAGCGCAAGATGCGCCGCGTGAAACCCAATGCTTGAGCATCACTCACGCACAGCCCATCCGCGGCCAGGCGTGATGGCTGCGGGGCAAAAAGCACAGGCTTTCAGGAGAGCGAACCGTAGCTTCCACGCCGGCGCCGGTTGGCAAGAATGCCACCGCTGATAAACCCCAACGCCAGCACACCAGCTCCAGCGAGAAACGACTGGGTCACCGATTGCTTTTCAAGAAGTTGTTTTTCCTCGGTCAACTCCTTGGATTGCACCTCCAGGGCGCGCGCCTGCTCGGTCAGGCGTTTGTTGGACTCTTCGAGGTTCAGGGCATTTTCGGAGACGCTTTTGACATGCGCCAGTTCCGCCTCCAACTTCTCCTGGACGCGCAGACGCCCCTTGACCTGGCCAAGCTCCTGGCGCAGGGCATCGCGCTCCTTCTCCGCCTTCTCGCGTGCCTCCTCGGCCTCGGCCACCCGCAGGCGCGCCGGCGGCTGCGTCGAGAGGGTGTTTTTGAGCATCCACCCTTCAAGCCCGGTTTCGGTACGCACCAGGCTCCACCCCTTGGCGCCATCCTGAAGCAGCTCAAGGCGTGTACCGGTGCTCAGGGATTTGATAATCTTGTAGGTGATATCCTCGCCGCGCCGCAGGGTGCTGGTACACTCATCGGCCACGTACCAGGTTTCAGCCCACAAGGGCGGCGTCACCCCCCAAAGAAGGATCACCGATACCAGCAACAACCGCGGATGCCGTGCAAACGTTCTCATAAACCTCGACCTGGTCAGGTGAAAACAAAAAAATCACAATCCGCGTCTAAAAACAGAGATCGGCGCCATGCCCGCAAATCAGCCCTTGAATGCCAGGCGACGAAACGATAAACCCCGAGCAGTCTATGGGAAATCCATGCCGGTCGGCAAGGAAACCGACCCCCATGCTCACCGAAAACCGGAGGAAACTTCATGTCCCTGCACGAACAGGTGGGAAAGGCTCGCGTTCTCGTCGAGGCGCTGGCCTACATGCGCCGCTTTGAAAATCGCACCTTCGTCATCAAATATGGCGGTCACGCCATGGTCGACGAAGGGTTGAAAACGACCTTTGCCCAGGATGTCATCCTGTTGCGGCAGGTGGGAATCCACCCGATCGTCGTTCACGGCGGCGGCCCGCAGATTGGTCGCACCATGGATCAGATGGGCCTGAAGTCGCACTTCATCGACGGCCTGCGCGTCACCGACGAAGCCACCGTCAACGTTGTCGAGATGGTGCTCGCCGGCAAGATCAACAAGGATATTGTCAACCTGATCAACCAAAACGGCGGCCGGGCAGTCGGCGTCTCCGGCAAGGATGCGCGCACCATCCAGGCGCGCAAGCTCTCGCACGTGCGGCGCGGCGCCGCCATGGAGGTGCCGGAGATCATCGACTTAGGCTGGGTCGGTGAGGTGGAAGCCATTGACCCTCGGCTCCTCACCCTACTCAAGGATTCG
>PEAJ01000221.1 GCA_002753495.1 Magnetococcales bacterium HA3dbin3
CACCCCGGGCGCCACCCCCAAGGGCATCGCATCCCCCCCTGGCACAACCGCGCCCCGGGAACCCGCCCCCGCTGGCGGCGCGACGGTGCCAGGCGGCGGCCCCGCCTTGCCCTCCAGGATCGTGCCAACCAAGGCGGGTTCATAGGATAGCGGCCATGAAACTTCTTTCCATCGACGACTCCCGAACGATCCGCCGCGTCATCGCGAGCATCGGCGGCGTCCTGGGCTTCGAAGTCCTGGAAGCGGAAAACGGCGCCATCGGCCTCGAAATCCTGCACGACCTAAGCGACGAAATCGGCCTCGTCCTCCTCGACTGGAACATGCCCGGCATGAACGGCCTCGAGGTCCTGCAAGCGATCAAGGCCGACCCGATCCTCAGACGCATCCCGGTGATGATGGTCACCACCGAGGGCGAACGCGAATACATCATCCGGGCGATCCAGGCCGGGGCGGTGCATTACCAGACCAAGCCCTTCTCCCAGGAGGAGATGGCCGCCCGCATCATGGAAGCCCTGGGCATGGGCGGCTAGGAGCCTTATACACGTGAATAGCGGCGACATCCGACAAACCCTGCTCGAAACCCTGCGCCAGGTGATCCTGCGGATCCTCGAAACCGAAAGCTGGAAACAGGTCACCTGCGACCCGATCCAACGCCTCCCCGCCTTCCAGCTCACGCAGGAGGTGTGCGGCATCGTCCAGATCCACGGCGTCCGCCGCGGCATCGTCGCCGTCACCGCCAGCCGACGCACCACCGCCGCCATCATCAGCGCCGTCACCGGCAGCGAGGTCCGGGAAATGATCGACGAGGATATCCTCGACGGCATTGCCGAACTCGCCAACATGGTGTGCGGCAACATGAAAACCTACGCCAACATCGGCGGCATCACCCTCACCCCCCCCATGGCCATCCTCGGCGGCAGTTTCGTCGCCCAGTGGAAAACCGAACACCCGGTCCACCAATTGACCTTCCGCGGCCGCGACCACACCCTGATCGTGCTCGCGAGCGTTTGAATGCCAGGTTGGCGTGCTGAAAAAATCATGGCCGTCGTCAACACAACGCACCACAAAGTCGCGGCGCATGCGGGATCGTTCACTGACAGGGAAAGAGCAGGGTAGGCGTAGCCTCCCCCTCTCGGCTAGAGTCCCGCCATGAAATACGATGCCACCCTGAAAAGCATCTTCCAGACGCTGCCCCAACGACTGCTTCTGCTGCTGACCGGGCAGGAGGCGGCGGCTTTGCTGCCAATCGAGTTCCCCTCGGTGAAAAGGCGTCAGCCAGACCTGGTGGTGCGTTTAGCCGATGAATCCATCTTCCATCTGGAATTCCAAAGCGGCCACGATCCGGATATGGCGTGGCGGATGCTGGAGTATTTTCTCCTGATCCGTGGCCGCTACCCCACTGCCCGCATCGTGCAACAGGTGCTCTACGTCGGTACCGGCACGCCCGCCTTCCTGACGGAAATTGAGGAAATCGACCTAAAGTTCCGCTACACTGTCCGGGATATCCGCGAGATTGACTGCCAGCGGATGCTGGAAAGCCCCTGCCTGGAGGAGAGCCTGCTTGCCGTTCTCTGCCGGCTGCAGGATGACCGGCGGACGTTGCGCGTCCTCCTTGCGCGTATCGCGGTGTTGGAACCAAAAGCCAAGGCAGACGCACTGGAGAAACTGGTCATCCTGGCCGGCTTGCGCAGGCTGGAAATCACCGTGAAAGAGGAGGTGAAGG
Source organism: Magnetococcales bacterium HA3dbin3 (assembly GCA_002753495.1). GTDB lineage: Bacteria > Pseudomonadota > Magnetococcia > Magnetococcales > DC0425bin3 > HA3dbin3. The sequence goes on from PEAJ01000221.1 coordinate 1,724, forward strand.
AAATGGCCATTACGGTCGATGTGATGGAAAACGAATTTTTGCGCGATATCTTCATCAGGGGCGAGGCAACGTTGTTGATGCGCCTGCTCAGGCAACGTTTTGGATCGCTACCAGGGTGGGTGGACGAGCGCGTTCGTGCCGCCAACGCGGCAACAATCGAAACCTGGGGCGATCGGATCCTGACCGCGCCATCTCTGCGCGAGGTGTTCGAAGGGTAGCGGGATCACCACCCCAGCCAAGGCACCCAACTCCAACGATTGCAACCCATCCCCGTCTTTCAAATGCAATCACCCCGCACCTGAACGACTTGTTTGGGCGACTTTTTGCATTATAATGGCGGCGGGTGACTCCAGGCTGCGCAAGCCTGGAGTGCCCCCCGGGGGTTACCGTTCCGGCTCTTGATCCATTCTTGAAAGGAAATCAACCTTATGCGCGTTCTGATCGTCGATGACTCCAGCGTCATGCGGAAAATTGTCACCCGCGGCCTGCGCCAGGCCGGCTTCAAAATTGACGATATCCTCGAAGCCGGTGACGGCCAACAAGGATTGGCCACTCAGGGCAAGGACAAGTGCGACCTGATCCTGTCGGACTGGAACATGCCCAATATGGACGGCCTCACCTTTGTCAAAGAGCTGCGCAAAACCGGTGACAAAACGCCGATCGTCATGGTCACCACCGAGGGCGGCGAAGCCAAAGTGGCCGAGGCCATCAAAAGCGGCGCCAACGGCCATATCAAAAAACCGTTCACGCCCGATACCCTGCGCGCCACCCTGGGGCAGTTCTTCAAATAAAATTGGCCACCCGCCCCCGGGGGTCCCCTGGTCCAAGGGAAAACATCGCCCACGGACCCCAGAGGTGATGCTGCATGCCCACACCCGAAGAGCAGATCCTCAAAAAGGCCCGTCCCTTTTTCCTGAATTTTTTCACGCGACTGGCCAATGACTTAAACACCCTCACCGCCGCGCCGATCACCTGCGTGCTGAAGGATCTCGTCGTGGCGCGCGGCCGCGAGGAGATGGAACCGTTTTTCGAGACCGACCGCACCATCGCCTACGTCCAGGAAGATGGCAGAAACTCCGGCGATATCCACATCATCCTCGATGTGGCAACCTCGATTGCCCTCGCCGGCCTGATGATGATGATCCCCGAGGCGGCAATCCAGGAACAGGTCAAAAATCGCAACTATAACGACGAGGTAAGCGAAGGGTTCCAGGAGATCGCCAACCAGGTGGTCGGCGCCATGAACGACCTGGTGGAAAAAAAGGTCGATGGCTCCCACCTCTTCCTGGTCCTGCCCACGGGCTACACCCAGTACGCCGAAATCCCCGACTCGATCCCGGATCACCGAACCTACCTCGCCGCCACCGTCGACATCCAGGTCTCCAAATTCCCGGTCGAACCCTCGGTGTGGGTTCTCTCCAAGGGGTTGTGCGACCTGCTGTTCAAGGTGGACATCGAAGGCACGGCCGAGGAGAAAAAAGCCAGCCAGTCGGCCGCCGGCGCCGCCGCACCACCACCCGAAACCCCGGCACCCACCCCAGCCCCGACGCCGGCACCAACCCCGGCGCCACCACCGCCGCCTAAAGAGACTCCACCGGCGCCAAAGAAGCCGGCCGCCGCCGCGCCCAAGGCCGACGCCGCGACCCAAGAAACACCGACCGCCGACACCGCCAAAGCCAAATCGGCCGCCACCCCGGCTGCCGCCAAAAAACCGACAGCTGACGCCACAGCCGGTGGCAAGGCCGGCGCCGGTGCCCCTTCCGGCCCCATCGTTGATGCGCTGGATCTGACCGCCGGCGACGGCGCGGGCAGCGGTTCCGGTCGCACCGGCGGCGACCCCGCCTCCGGCCTCATCACCGGTGGCGGCGGCGCGGGCGATGGCGCCGATCCCGACCTCATCCTCCCCTCCTCATCCGGGAAGAAGGGCATCGCCCCCTTCCCGCAGTTCAACTACGGCGCCTCCGACGGTCTGCCCCACCCCGACGAACCCGGCAGTGTCAAGCTGGTCACCACCGTACCCCCTTTCAGCCTGCGCGATGAAGATCGCGTCATCAAGGCGATCAACGCCATGCGCCAGGATGGCGTCCGCTATATCGGCGTCGAACGCCACGGCCGCCTCGTGCGCGTGGTCAGCCAGAGCGATTTGCGCCAGCTGATGGGGCCCTTCTTCGGCACCCAGGCGATGAGCGCCCGCGACAAGGCAATCTGCACCCTCCCTTTAAGCAAGATCAACGAAAATCAGGTCCTGATCTCCATCCCCCTGCACGGCAGCATCT
>PEAJ01000222.1 GCA_002753495.1 Magnetococcales bacterium HA3dbin3
CCACTGGGATGGTCTGTTTGGCCGCTATCCGCTGACGCTGGAGCTCAACCATAATCAGGTCAACTTTGAAAACCTCATCACCCGCCTTGAAAACCCGATGAATGCCGCCATCAAGCAGGCGGTGGGCGAGGGGTTTGCCGAGCTGAAGGGGCGCTATCTCGAATTGAAGCGGGAATTTTCCGCCGTGCAGCACGACTATTTCGTCCATGTTCTCGATTTGGTCGAAGAGGGGTGTAGCGATGAACGCCTGCACCAAGCTGGCGAGGGGTATTTCGGTGGAACCTACGCCACCTATCTTGCCCGCTACCGCCATTTGTTCGACACCGCCCTCGGGCAAATTGCCCAAACAAAGTTGGGGATGAGTGGCGTCCTTTTCCTTAATTTTTACTCCCATGCAATCAACACCGGCATGGCGCGGGTGTGACCCTAGGGGGTTGACAGAAAGTGTAGGTCGTGTAACAGAGTGTGGAGGGGAGCATTGTCCCGAAAGGAGCGGGACGGCTGGAGGGTGTCCTCTGGCCCGGGCGTGACGGTGTGTGTTGGGCCCGGGAATTGCGTGGGCCGGTTGGGTGTTGTCCCCTGGCAGGTCGTGGTTGGGAGGGGGACCCTCTCGGATGACCCGCCGCAGGCGGAAGGTTTTAGGAGGTTGACCTGTATGGACCAGAACTCCCCTGCATCGGGTCGGGAGCGGCGGCACTTCTCCCGGGTTCATTTTCAGCACGAGATTACGCTCGTTGGCACCGATGGCAAGGAGTACCCGGGGGCCTTTAACGATATCAGCCTCAAGGGGATGCTCTTTTGGAGCGAGGTGTTGCCGTCACCCAGTGAGGTGGTGCAAGGCGTGTTGCCGCTGGGCGAGGAAGAGATGCGCATGCGCGGGGTGGTGCTTTGGAGCGACGCGCAGCGCGGTGCGGCCATCCGTTTTGAAGAGATGGATGTTGAAAGCTTCAGCCACTTGCGTCGTTTGGTCGCGCTCAACGCCGACGATGCGGCCAAGGTGGATCAGGAGTTGTTCGCCTCGCTATGAGTTCCTTTTCGCTGCCAGGGGGGCTTTACCCGATCCTTGATGCCGCCTGGTTGGAGGGCCATGCCCCTTTCTGGTTGCAGGGTGATCATCCGGAGCAGCTGGCGCGGCGGCTGCGGGCAGTGGGTGTTGCGCTGGTGCAGTTGCGCTGCAAGGGAAGCGGCGATGCGCAGTATCGTTTCATGGCGCGCTGGATGGGGGCCCTGCGCACCGCGGCGCCCGGGGTGCGGGTGATTGTCAACGACCGGCTGGATATTGCCCTGGATTTGGCCGCCGACGGCGTGCATGTCGGGCAGGAGGATCTGCCGGTGGCGGTGTGTCGGCGGCTGTTGGGGCGGGAGCGGTTGATCGGGCTCTCGACGCACACCCTGGACGAGGTGGTGGTGGCGGCAACAAGCGGCGCTGATTACATCGGCTTCGGGCCGGTGTTTGCCACCCGCACCAAGGCCGATGCCCTCGACGCGCGTGGCACGGAAACCCTGGCCGCGGCATGTCGTGCGACCCCCCTGCCGGTGGCGGCGATCGGTGGGATTGATCAGGCGGGAATCGGTGCGGTGGCGAAGGCTGGCGCCTGGAGCGCGGCGATGATCAGTGGTTGCTTCAACGCCGATGGCGGTGATCTTCTGGATGCGTTGCTGGCCGCCTGGTCGGGGTAGGGGAGCGACGAAACGGCGGCCGGAACATCGAACGCGGGGGAAGGTGGGCTCTTGGCTTGTCAGTGTCCGCCGGGGAGGAGCTTGATCAGGGCGACGATCGCCCCCGAGGCACCGATCAGCCATTTGATGATCTCCACCTTGGATGCCTCGATATCGCGATGGAGTTCGGCCCTGACTCTGGCGGTGTCCTCCCTTGCCGAGACGCGGGCGGCTTCGATTTCCTTCCGCAGGCTCGTTTCCAGTTTGGCCAGGTCTTCTTTTGCCGTAACGCGCGTGGACTCGATTTCGCGGTGGAGCTCAACTCTGTTGGTCTCGATCTCCTTGCGCAGGCTCGCTTCCAGCTTGGCGAAGTCCTCCTTTGTCGCGGCGCGTGAGACCTCGATTTCACGGTGGAGCTCAACTCTGCTGGTCTCGATCTCCTTGCGCAGGCTCGTTTCCAGTTTGGTCAGGTCTGCTCGCAGGCCCGCCTCTACCCTGATCAGCTCCTCCTTTGACGCCAGCCGGTCAACCAGGGCTTCGGCCAGGAGCTCAGCCTGCACCTCGGCTTGGGGCTCTGGCACGCCGGCCTCTTTCAGCCGTTTGGAGTAGCGCAGGGTGTCGAATATGGGAGCAGGCATGGGGACCTCGGTTGTGACAAGGTGGCACCTTGCATCCGATCGTAGGCGCCTTGTCGCGAAAATGCAATCGATTCATAGCCGGTCGTGTCCGTCTCGGCGCGAGAGGGCGTGGGATGCGTTTCGTCGTGGCCTGCGGTCACCGAAGTGGACATGGATGCGGACTTTATTTTGTCAGACTATGATGTAATCTGTTTAAACATCATGTGACTTGATTAATTAACAGGGCGGACATGGCAGCGGACATGGCGGCGGACTCCGGGGCAGGTCGGGATCGAGGCGAATCCATCAGCATGATGGAACCAATGCTGATTCGGCGGGAGTCATCGCACCATGCCGCCTTGAGCGATCTGGTGCTGGAATTGGGGCAAAAAAGCATCGGTTTGAGATACGCCCTGCCGCGCGGTGTGGCGAGCGCCCTCGCCGATCTGCTGCGTGTCATGAACTGCTACTACAGCAACTTGATCGAGGGACACAATACGCACCCAATCGACATCGAACGGGCGTTGCGGCAGGAGTACAGCGCCGACGCGAAAAAACGTGACCTGCAACTTGAAGCCAAGGCCCACATCACTGTCCAGGAGTGGATTGACGGCGGTGGTTTGGGGGGAAAGGCCGTCAGCGTGGCGGCGATCGGCGAGATCCATCGCCGCTTTTACGCCGCGTTGCCCGAGGAGCTGCCGTGGGTCACGGATCCGGACAGTGGGGAGAGGTTTCGGGTCGAAGCTGGGGCGTGGCGGCGGCGGGATGTGCGCGTCGGCCTTCATGTTCCCGTCAGCGCGGCGGCTGTCCCGCGCTTCTTGCAACGCTTCGAGGAGGTCTATGGCGGATTGGGCAAGGCCGAGGCTGTTCTGGCCGCTGCCGCCGCGCATCATCGTCTCCTCTGGTTGCATCCCTTCCTGGATGGCAATGGTCGCGTGGCGCGCCTGATGTCTCACGCGACACTGGTTGAAACCCTCGATACCGGTGCCATCTGGTCGATTGCCCGCGGGCTTGCCCGCAACGTCGAGGTCTACAAACGGCACCTTGCCGCTTGTGATCAGACCCGTCGCAACGACCTCGATGGTCGGGGAAACTTGAGCGAGGAAAATCTCGTCGCGTTTACACGCTTTTTCTTGGAGACCTGTCTTGATCAGGTCGCATTCATGGCGGGCCTGCTTCAGCCCGAGCTGTTACGCGATCGCATTATGCGTTGGGCCGAGGAAGAGATACAACGCGACAGAATACCTCCCCGGTCCAACCTGCTTTTGGAGGCGATACTTTATCGGGGTGAAATCCCCCGTGCCGCAAGTGCCGGCATTGTTGGCACGGGAGAGCGACAGGCGCGTCGTATCGTTTCCGAATTGAGTCGTTGGGGCGTCCTTGTTGCCGACGATATGCGTGTTCCTTTGCGCCTTGGGTTTCCCGCGACTCTTGCTTCGCACTGGCTACCGGGGTTATTCCCGGACAAGGTTGAGGAGGCGTAAACGCCCTGTCGTTTATCCTTCACTCCGCCCGTGCAGAAGCCGCAACGACTGATCGCGGCAATGCTTGGCAATCTCCGGTTGCAGGGCCTTCAGCCACCGCTCGGGGATTGCGCTCACCCCGTAATGGGCGCCGGCGATCATGCCGGCGATGGCACCGGTGGTGTCGGCATCCCCCCCCCTTGTTGACCACCTCGACCAG
>PEAJ01000223.1 GCA_002753495.1 Magnetococcales bacterium HA3dbin3
AATTGAGGTGCTGGGGGGGGTATACCAGCGCAATCCTTCTCGCCGGTGTCGCCGGGTTGATGTTCTACCAATCGTGCGAGCGCCTGGTCTCCCCGGCGCCGATCAATTACGACCGGGCCATCGTGATTGCCGTGGTCGGGTTGATGGTCAACCTCGCTTGTGCGTGGCTGCTTAAGGGTGGTCATTCCCGTCAGCACGAACATGATCACGATGAACACGGGCATCATGACCTGAACCTGCGTTCCGCTTACCTGCATGTCGTGGCCGATGCGGCAACATCGGTGTTTGCCATCCTGGCTCTCGTTGGCGGCAGGTTTTTGAATGCCGGTTGGCTCGACCCGGTCATGGGTATCGTCGGTGCCGCGGTGGTCGCCGTGTGGGTTTACGGATTGTTGCGCGACAGCGGTCGGGTGTTGCTTGATGCGGAAATGGATGTCCCGATCGTGGCCGAGATTCGCGAAGTCATCGCGGCCAGCCCGATCCAGGCAGAGATCACCGACTTGCACGTCTGGCGTGTCGGCAACGGCAAGTATGCCTGCATTGTGTCGCTCGTCGTCCAGAATGCAATCCCGCCGGATGTATTCAAGCGCTGGCTGAGCATCCACGAAGAGCTGGTGCATGTGACCGTGGAGGTCAACCAGGATCCTTCCCATGACCAGGTTGGCGATGTGTTTCATCCTGGAAATAAACATGCGGAAAAATTGATACGCTTTTGATCTGAAACTGGAATCACTGGGTTTGTTTCTGAGAAGGGGATGGACGCGTGGCGGAGGGGTCGTTTGCGATGGGCGGAAGGGAGGGCAACACTGGCGTCGCGACGGCGGGCACCGGGGAAGGGGGAGGGGAGGACGACGATCTGTCCGGTGAAGTTGGCGGTTTTGGCGGACCATTCCCACTGCCCTGAGTTTGGTTCGATGGTCTTTCAACGCGAGCCAGGCGTTCCCGGACCATCGGCAGTTCCGGGCCGTGCGCAAACGCAGGCGTGTCGAGAATCAGCTGCAAACCATGGAGAATCTGGGAAGCCTGCTCCAGCTCGCCATCAGCCAGCAGATAGTCGACCATGATGATTGAAGCCCGGATGGACTTGGGGTGATCGATACCCCAGGTTGCCCGGGCAACCGTCATGAGCCTGGCGACGTAAGGCTGGCCTTGCTGCCCTTTTTTCTGTGCCAGGAGGTTGGTGGCCAGGGCGGTCAATATGGGCACGACGACCGGGTGATCGTTTCCCCACATCGACTCGGCGACGGTCAGGGCAGTGCGCAGCGCCTCCACGGCCGCCTCGGGTTCTCCCTTTTCGGTGTGGAGTCTGGCCAACTTAAGCGCAAGTTCAAGTCGCGCGGCGCCGTAGGGCCCTGGTTGAGCCGACAAGATGCGCAGGGCCTGCGTGTCATTCTCGATCGCTGCGGCCGTTCGCCCTTCCCCCTCGGCAACCTCGCCCAGGCGTTTGAGGGCTTCACCCTTGCCGGGGGAGGTCAAGCCGACCCTGGCGGCGTCGATCAGCGCGGCCTCCCCACGCAACCGGGCCGACGACGTGCCGGGAGGGGATTTTGTCACCGCCGAAAGGGTGGCCATCTCCCGCATGAGCTCGGACGCGAAAAGGGAGTCAGGCTGGAGGTGTTTCTCGACCCAGCTTCGTGCCTGGGTATACCTTGCCCAGGCCACCTCGGGGTGGTGACGCCGCGACTCAAGCTTTCCCAAACGTGAAAAAATGGCGAGGGAGAGAGGATGTGCCCCGGCACCGGACTTCTCCAGCCGATCCTGCGCCGTCTGGAGAAGCGTGGCAGATTGATCCCAGGCTTGCTGCCTGTCGAGGGAGGATGATTTTTTTAAGGATTCCATGGCAAGGCGCAGAGGTTCCACCGCCTCGCCGGCTACCGACCACGTCGGGAACCACAAGAGGGGGAGCGGCAGCATGACCAGCCAACCCACCAACAGTACCCGCAAACGGGGTGATACGTCGGCCAACCGCTTGACGATGATCATCCCCGGACTCCTACGCGAAAGAGCACCTCAGCACAGTAGGCAACGGAAAACACCGTGCCGGTACTCCCAGTGACGGCCGCGATACGCTCCGAGACAAAAAAGGCATCCGTGCCACGACGGATGACCCTCTCTTCGACGCATCACGGAGGAAATGGACCCCCTGGACAAAAACGGGAGTCGTCCCCGTCCCCTCTTGGTCAATGCCGGTCTCTCTGGCACCCTGGTGGGAGTATAGGGGGCAACCGTTGCAGTGAAAAGTTATTGCTGGCATGGGTGGGAGGTGAAAATGCAGACGATCATGACGTGTCTGGAGGGCGGTGGGGTGGTTGTGACCGTCAACCGGCGTCTGGCGCGATTCTGCATGGAGAGTCACGACCGGTGGAAGCTGGCACAGGGGCTTGTTGGTTGGCCCACCCCGGCGATTTTGCCCTATAATGGCTGGCTGGAACGCCGTTGGGAGGCCCTGACCGACCACCTCAACCCCCTCGACGGACTTAAAGCCTGGCCAACGTTGCTCAACCCGGTTCAGGAGCTGGCCCTCTGGGAACAGATCATGGCCGCGGATGCCGTTGTCGCGCCACTGTTGGACACGGCGTCCATGGTGGAAAAGGTCGCCCAGGCCAACGCGCTCTGGCACGCCTGGGGGGACGGCGAGAAGATGGCCGACCTGAAACAGGCCTTCACCGATGCCGACAGCCACGCCTTCCTGAACTGGAATGCTCGTTTCGAGGCACGCTGCCGGGAAGAAAACTGGATCTCCAGCGCGCAGATTCCAGCCTGGCTGACGCGATTGGCTCCCCTGTTGCCACCCGAGCCACAAATTTTGCTGGCGGGATTCGATCGATTCTCACCAGCCCAGGAGCGACTCTGGGCCGCCCTAGCCACCCGAAACACAACCGTTTCGCTTTGGCAACCATCCACCCAACCCACCCGTGCCGAAAGACTCTCCTTCTCGGACCCGGAACAGGAGATCAGCGCCGCGGCACACTGGACGCGGGAACGTTTGATCGAGAACCCGCAAGCGCGCATCGGCATCATCGTCCCGGATCTGCAGCGTTTGCGCAGCCTGGTGGCGCGCATTTTTTCGGGCGTTTTACACCCGGAGCTGTTTGAGATGCCGATCGACCCCGGGGCATCGCTTGTCAATGTGTCGCTTGGCTGGCCTCTGCTTGACTATCCGCTGATCCGGGAGATGTTTCTTGTTTTGGATGGCATGGACGGTCTGTTATCGCTAACAGATATCGGCGCGCTGCTGCGCTCACCCTTCATCGCCGGCGGAGAGAGCGAGAGGTTGCCGCGTGCGCTGCTCGATCGTCGGTTGCGCGATCAGGGACACCTGCGCCTCACCTTCAACCACTGGCAACAGTTGGCCGAAAGCAAATCCGAAACAAATCATTGCCCGCGGTTGCACGCCATCCTGGGCCAGGTTGCCGCGCTGCTCCCCACCCTCCCTGGACGACAGCCCCCCCAGGGATGGAGCAAACTCTTTTCGACTTGGCTGGCAACATGGGGTTGGCCAGGCGAGCGCCCGCTCTCCAGCCGGGAGTTCCAAACCTGGGAGGCTGGTCGGACATTGCTGGAGAGCTTTTCATCCTTAAGTCGCATCACCGGCTCGATGACCCTTGCACAGGCCCGTGCAACGCTGCGCACCCTGGCCCGCCGTCGGTTGTTCCAGCCGGACTGCCCGGAGGCGCGGGTGGAAATCATGGGTCTGTTGGAGTCGGCCGGGGAGCCCTTTACGGCGGTGTGGTTGTTGGGTTTCACCGCGGAAAGCTGGCCAACCACGCCCGACCCAAACCCGTTTTTGCCCCTGGCCTGGCAGCGGCAAAAAGGTCTGCCGCGCGCCTCGGCGGCGGTGGAGTGGGCCTTCGCCACGCGCTTGACCGAACGTCTTCTGACTTCGGCACCGCACCTGTTGGTCAGCCATGCCCGCCTGATCGACGACCCGCCGCGGGAGGCATCCCCCCTGTTC
>PEAJ01000224.1 GCA_002753495.1 Magnetococcales bacterium HA3dbin3
GTAGCCATCGAGGCAGTGCCGCCCCTGCCCGAGGATGCCGATGCGATCCCCGGCTTGCAGGTCGCGAAAGGGGAGATTGACGACATAAGGGACACCGAGGCGATCAAGCCCCAGGCAGAGGTTGAGAAACACCCGCTCGATGCCGGAAGGGCGGCGGCGTCCGCGAATCAGGCGGCGGATGAAGGGGCGCAGGTGGCGATCGCCGCGCAACCAGCGGTCGGTTTCCGGCGGTCGGATGAAGTAGAGGCACACCCGGCTCATGGTTGACGCAATGCCTCCTCGGCTGCCGCGACGACCACCGGCGCTTGTTGTTCCCAGCAGTAACGTGTCGTGGCCAGGGTAAGCGCGGCCGCCTTGTGTTGGACCAATCGCGCTGGATCACGGGCGAGGTCGTCGATGGCCCGGGCCAGCTCCTTGGGATCGTTGGCGGAGACCAGACGACCCGCCGTCGGCGCGGCATCGAGGATCTCCCGCTGACCGCGCGTGGCGGTGGCGACCACCGGCAAACCGGCGAGGAGATACTGAAAGAGCTTGTTGGTGATCGTCAAGTCGCGGCTGCGGATGGTGGGCGTATCGAGGCTCAAGCCGATATCATGCTCGGCGATGCGCGAGAGCAGCGCCTGGTTTGGCACCAGCGCGTGCGTGTACAGATGTGGCCTCAAGTCGGGCGGAACCTGGGCCTCGAGCCAGGAGTGGGTCGCGGGTGAGGTTTCCCCACGCAGGTGAATCTCAACCGGTGTGCGCACACGCGGCAGGGCGGCAAAGAGCAGCTCGAGCCCGCGTCCCGGTCCCAGGCTTTGCGAAAACCAGTGCAGGGAGACCCGCTGCCGGCCGTGCCGACGGTCCAACGATTGGTGATCGAGCCCGGCGCGATCGCTTGCGGGGAAGACGTTGTAGACCACGCGTGGCGGCGCAACACCGTAGCGTGCGGCGAGGGCTTCGGCGAGGGCGTGGGAGGTGGTGAGGCGGTAGCGGGCGTGACGCAGCAGTGATCCTTCCAGTTCGCGCAGGCGGGCGAGGGGTCGTTGTGCGCGTGCCGCCTCCGGCAGGTCCTCGGCGAACCAATCCTCGAAGTCGACGCCAACGCGTAAACCCGCCGCGCGCAGCTGTTCGGCGATCCACAATCCCCCCTCGGCATGGACGATGGTCAAATCGGCGCGTTCGGCCAGGGCGCAGGCGCGCAGGCGACGCACGCCGTAGCCCAAAAGCTCCGGCGAGAACCAGCCACCCCGTCGATGGAGTGTACGCGCCAGGCGGGTGTTCAGGCGCAGCCAGGAGCCGGTGACACGACCGCGCCAGCCGATCGGGCGCAGATCGACCACCGGTTGGAAATGCCAAAGGCCCTGCCGCATGAGGAGGAAATCATGCCGGGCGCCGGTGGTGGTTGACCAAACGCCGAAGATTGTCACCGCATGCCCGGCGGCAGCCAAGGCCAGTGCCTCCTTTTGCGGGCGCGGCGCCGACGAGAGGGGACCGGCAATGAGGATGAGGATTTTGGCCATGGCCGAGCGGGTGCCTTCGGCTCCTACACGGGGATGTACTCCCGCAGCACCTTGTGTTCCTCCGCCGTCAGTTGGTATTCCACTTCCGCCAACACCGCGTCCACCCCTTGCCAGGCCTGTTCCAGCGTGGGCATCGGCCCCCGGAACGGGGGCCGAAGGGCAGCCAAAACCGCTTCCGCCTGGGCCAGTGCCCGATTTTCTCCGATCTCCCTTGCCATCTCTCCGAGCACGATCGCCACCTCCAGCGCCTCGGGCCAGGCCTGTTGTTCGATCGAAAGCTCAAGCATCAGGGAGAGGGTGATGGTCTGGCCAAACCGGTCTTGAATCCTCCGGCCGATGGTCAGGGAGTGCCCGGCCAGCACCAGGGCCAAGCGGGGGGTTTCCCCAGCATGGAGTCGGGCCAGATAGCCCAGAACTGCCTGTTCCCCCCAGCGCCCCTCGATTTCTCGAAACAGGGCCAGGGCCGCCCCGAAATGCCGCCGGGCACCTGATGCGTCCCCCTTGGTGTCACACACCAACCCCAGCACGGCCAGGCAATTGGCCTCGCCGAGGCGATCCTGGATGTTGCGGAAGATGGGCAGCGCCTGCTGGTAACATCGCGCGGCTTCGGTCGGGTTGTTTTGGTGCATGGCAAGATTACCCATGCTTTTCAGGCAGTTGGCCTCGCCGAGGCGACTCTGGATGTCACGATGGATGGACAGCGCCTGTTGGTAGCATTGCGCGGCTTCGGTGAGGTTCTCTTGGCGGCTGGCCAGATCGCCCATGCTTTTCAGGCAGTTGGCCTCGCCGAGGCGATGCTGGATGTCGCGGAAGATGGTCAACGCCTGGTGATAGTATTGATCGGCTTCGGTGAGCGCACCGGTTCTTATCGCCAGATCGCCTAAGCTTCTCAGGCAGTTGGCCTGGTTCCGCCGATCCCCCCGCGCCGTGGCATCAGCCAATCCATGTCGGGTCAACTCTCTCCACGCCTGCAACCGATTGGTTGCCTGAAACAAGTTTTGCCCAGCCGCCGCCAGACGGCCCCAGGAAGAGGTGTCACCTGACTTGGGAGAACACGCCTGTTCCGTCAACCACAACAGGGTTGACTCCTCCGCCAGCCACTGCGCCGTGGTCTCCACGGACTGGGCTTGGAGATGGGCATGATGAAGATTCTCCATATACGCCGCATAGGCTGTGACTGCCTGACCGAGCAGGAGCGGCCGCGCGGCGGCAAGGTCGGTATCGTCCTGGGCCTGCCGTTCGGCATACCAGCGCAAAGGCACGGGATAAAACACCCGCTGGCGGCGCCACTCCAGCAGGTGGTAACGGTAGAGAGGCTCCAGCACCAGCCGCTCGCGGCCGCCGGTTACCGCCCAGGCCACCGATTCCGGCAGACCGGCGGGAAAGAGGGAGAGCTGGCAAAAAGCCCGCGCCGCCTCCGGGTGGCGCGTGCGTAATACCTGGAAGGAGAAATCCATCGAGGCGACCAGGCTTTTCATGCGTTGACGCTGACCGGCATCCAGGCCGGACAAATCCGCCCGCCCCATAAGCGCGGGGTCGATGACGGCCCGCTCGCGCTGGCTTTGCAGACGCTCAACCATCCCCACCAGGGAGAACCCCGGCTCCGCGAAATGCTGGGCCACCAACGACACCGAACGCGGATGGCCATCGAGAAAGGTCAGAAGCTGCTCCCAAGCAGGGTCCACCAGCCAACGCGGATCGAACACCCCCTGTCGCTCCAGCAACCCGCGCAGCATGGTCGCAGTCTGCTCAGGGGGCATCGGGGGGATCGAATAGGAGTTCTCCCGGGGATTGTCCATACCGGCAAGCCAGCGCGTGGCGAGCAGCAGTCGCAGGTTGGGGGCGTGGGCCAGTGCTTCAAGCTGCCGGGCGATGGCCTCCTGGCCGGCAGCCTCGATCATCGCCGCTTCCAGGTTATCAAGCACGAGCAGGGTCGGCTGTTCGTTTAGCCATGCCGCCAGTTGCGCATCGCTCTCCGGCGGTGGGCTCCGACCCAGGGCAGCGGCCAGCCGCGCGCGCAGCAAGTCCGGGGGAAGGGCGGCTTCAACGCTCAGGTAGAGCACGCGCCGGTCGGGTTGGCTGCGTTCAATCTCCCCGGCCACCGCCTTGCACAATTCGGTCTTGCCAATGCCGGGCAGCCCGACCACCGCCACCACCCGATGTTGGTTTAGCAACTTGAGGATTGCGTCGCTGTGTTCCGGCCGGGGCAGGAACGCCTCGGGCAAAAGTGGCACCTGGGAGAGGGTGTGTCCTGTCGCTACCGGCCCTCCCTCTCGGTCGGCCGGGGATGCCACCTGGCTCCGGTCTACCACCCTGTCCATCTCTGCCACCAGTTTGGCCAGTAGTCCCTTGTCCAGGGATAGCTTGGTATCATCGCGACGAAAATCTGGCA
>PEAJ01000225.1 GCA_002753495.1 Magnetococcales bacterium HA3dbin3
AGAGGGAGGTATTATCGACCGTGGTGGCTTTGTTCCTGCTGGGAACGGCGGGGCTGGCCACGGCCGAGGAAGAAATGACGAACCTGCCACCGGACAAGCTCTTTGCCAGCAAAACCTGCGGCGCCTGCCACGGCAAGGAGGGGAAGAAGGCGATTCTCGCCTACCCGCAGCTGGCCGGACAGAAGGCGGATTACCTCCTGGCGCAGATGAAGGACATCAAATCGGGCGCGCGCATGGCCACCGCTGATGCCACCGGCAACCCGCGCACCGCCGGCATGCAGCAGGTGATGCACCTGATCAACGACGAACAGATGAAGCAGCTTGCCGATTGGTTGGCCAAACTTGAGCCGGCCGCCCCGAAACCGGCCACGCCGCCAGTCGATCCGGAACGTCTGGCCCAGGGCGGCAAGCTCTACGCCAAATCCGGTTGCGCCAGTTGCCACGGCGCCAATGGGGCCAAGCCATTGCCGGGCAACCCGATCCTGGCGGCACAAAAGAGGGAATACCTGTTGCTGCAGATGAAGGATATGAAGACCGGCGCGCGCAAAAATGGCAAGAGCGCCACCATGACCTCGTTCATCGCCAAGGTTGGTGATGCGGAAATGGAGCAAATTGCGGATTTTCTCTCCCAGGCGACGCGCTAAAGCCCCTTCCCGTTGGGAGGGGGTGGCGCTCCTCGGGGGAGCGGTTCGCAGGACAGGAAACGGTTTCGATTCTGGATTCTGGCCCTTTCTCCGCCGTCGGTACGGTGGAAAGGGCACATTGGAAAGGAGAAGGGGATGCACATGCGCAAGTGGGGAACCCTGTTGACCTTGGCGGTGGCGATGACCGCCTTTTCCGGCCTGTCGCTCGCCTGGAACGAGGCGGGTGGCGAGAAGGACGAGGCCCTGCACCTGACGCCGAATCCCAAAAATGGCAAAGAGGTGTACGAGGTGTGTTCCGCCTGCCACATGCCGGAAGGGTGGGGATTGGCGGATGGCACCTTCCCGCAGCTTGCCGGTCAACATCGCACGGTACTCATCAAGCAGCTGGCCGATATTCGCGCCCTCAATCGGGACAACCCCACCATGTACCCCTTTGCCCTGCCGAGTGAGATCGGTGGCGCACAGTCGATTGCCGATGTGACCGAGTATATCGCCAAGCTGCCGATGAACCCGAAAAACGGTGTTGGCGAGGGCAAGGACCTGGAACTCGGTGCCAAGCTCTACAAGGAACACTGCGTGCGTTGCCACGGTGAGTCTGGGGAAGGTAATGCCGAGAAGTACTATCCACGCATCCAGGCCCAGCATTACAATTACCTGGTGCGGCAGTACCAGTGGATCAAAGAGGGCAAGCGGCGCAACGCCAACCCGGACATGGTCAAGCAAATTCAAGGCTTCACCGATCGCGATACCAAGGCGGTGCTGGATTATGTTTCCCGACTCAAGCCCCCCAAGGAGATGCTTGCCGCCGAGGGGTGGAAAAACCCTGACTTCAAGTAGTCTCGTGCCTTGAGATTCCGGCGTTCGGGTGCGGTGGTGGCGCCCGGGCGCCGGTTGGTAACGCCATGGCGGTTGGGAGCCGGTCCGCGCGTTTTGTCGGTCGGCTCCGGACAATCATTCCAATTCCAGATCGAGATGGCCACGAGGCTTGCAACGCGCGCGCGACGAGACGCGCGACAGGACAGTACGTGTTTGGTACGGCAAGGAGCGCGCAAGGCAGCCAACGAAGTGGACGCTTGATATGGAATTGGAGTAACGGGTGGGGCATGCCGCTGGCCATTGAAATC
Organism: Magnetococcales bacterium HA3dbin3; assembly: GCA_002753495.1. GTDB lineage: Bacteria > Pseudomonadota > Magnetococcia > Magnetococcales > DC0425bin3 > HA3dbin3. The sequence goes on from PEAJ01000225.1 coordinate 1,769, forward strand.
ACTGATTTACGGAAAAGCTTTGGCAAACGCGCGGTGCTGGCGGGACTTGATCTGCATTTCCAGGCCGGGGATCGGGTGGCGCTGGTGGGGTCGAACGGCGCCGGCAAGACCACCCTGATTCGCTGCCTGCTCGGCGAGTATCACGCCCAGGGTCGGCTGCGCGTGGCCGGGCTCGATCCACTGGCTCAACGGGTCGAGGTGTTGCGCCGGGTGGGGTTCGTGCCGCAGCTGCCGCCACCCCTGCGGTTGCGCGTGGATGAGTTGATCGACCTCGGCGCGCGGCTTGCCGGTGTCGATCCCGCCACCATCGGCAACGTCGCCGGGCAACTCGGACTTGATGTCACCCGGCATGCGCGCCAGACTTTCGCGAAGCTTTCCGGTGGCATGAAGCAGAAGTTGTTGATCGCCATCGCCCTTGGCCGGCGCCCGGACGTTTTGATCATGGACGAACCGGCCGCCAACCTTGACCCGGAGGCACGCCGCGCCTTCTACGGCCTGCTCGCCCAATGCCCACCAGAAACGATCATGCTTCTCTCCAGCCATCGGGTGGATGAGATCGCCGGGCTGGTCAACCGGCTGGTGGAGATGGATCAGGGGGTAATCATCCTCGACGAAGGGGTCGGTCGGGGTGACATTGCCGGACAGCTGCTTGCGTGCCGTCTGGAACTCTCCGAACCCCTGCCGGCGGTGACAGCGGAGCTTGAACGTTGGCGCTTTGTGGCAAAGGTCGGTGGTTGTGTCTGGACCGGTCATCTGGCGGCCCCGGACCGACACCGCTTTCTGGCGGCGATGGCACGCTTTGCCGGCCAGATTGTCCGACTCGCCTGGGGTGGTGAGGAGAAGGGGTGATGACGGTCGTGGTCTATTGGGGTGTGGGAGTGAATAGATGATCGTGAAACCACCGGTCATTCATCGCGAGACATATTTCCCGGGTTGGCGGTCATGAGCGTGCGCCGATTTCTCTTCCCCCTTTGTGTCCTCTTCCTGCTTGCCGCCTGTGGCCAGCAGGAGCAGGGCCCGGAGCCCATCCACTGGAATCGGGATGTTTGCGAACGTTGCCGGATGATGATCAGCGATCCCCACTACGCCGCCCAGTTGCGTGATGCCCGGGGCAAGCCGCACCTGTTTGACGATTTTGGCGATCTGGTCTTGTGGTTGAAGGAACATGACCAACTGCAAGCGCCGTTGATCCTCTACGTTGCCGACCAGGAGAGCGGGCAGTGGCTGGATGCGCGCAAGGCCCGATATGTCAAAGGGCAGCTGACGCCCATGGGATTTGGGATGGCGGCGCACGCCCAGGCGCGTCCAGGGGACATGAGCTTTCAGGAGGCAGTGACACATCTGCTTGCCTCCCCCGCCCATGGTGGGCGCACGCCCGAGGTGGACCCACCATCGTCATCGCCGCTGCCGCCCGCGCGTGATGCTTCGCCGGCGGCTGCTCATCCGCAAGGAGAGCACCTCCACCCACATCCCCATGCGTCGGCCATGCCCGCCGCCGGTGACCGGCCATGAATCGTCTGTGGATCGTCGCGCGGCAGGATTTGCGGGAGTCGCTGCGTTCGCAGTGGTTTACCGTTTACACCCTGGTCTTTGGCGGGATGGTGGCCTTGATGTTCATCCTCGGGGTAACCGAATCCCAGGTATTGGGTTTTCTCGGCCTTGGGCGGCTGTTGGTCACCTTCATCCAATTGTGCATCGCCATATTGCCAATTTTTGTCCTGATGACCACCGTGCGCTCGATTGTCGGTGATCGCGAATCGCACGTCCTGGAATATTGGCTCTCTTTTCCCCTCTCCCTTGGCGACTACTACTGGGGAAAATTTTGCGGACGATTTCTCGTCACCTTTTTGCCGGTCTTTGGCGCCATGGCAGCGGCCGCTCTCTGGGGGGCGTTTCAGGGCATCGAGGTGCCGTGGCATACCTTCGGCCTCTACGCGGCGTTGCTGGTGGCGTTGTGCGGCTGTTTTTTGGGATTGGGATTTTTGCTTTCGGTTTTGACGCGGCACCAGGAGGTCGCCCTCTCGCTGGCGCTGATTCTCTGGCTGCTGCTTCTGGCCTTTCTCGATGTGATTTTGATCGGCGTCATGTTGCAGGAGCAC
>PEAJ01000226.1 GCA_002753495.1 Magnetococcales bacterium HA3dbin3
GAGGTATGACATGGGTGTACCCCAGTATGCGCCAGATATCACGGAGGAAGAGAAGGCGATGGTTGCGAGATTCTCCAAGCTTGCGGAGGAAATGATTGCCAAGCGGAATGGACATCCCCCGACCCGGTACTTCAAGGACGACCCGCACGCCGGGGACGGGGTGGTGATTTGGGATCCCAGCGAGCCGCGCCCGGAATTCCTCTACGACCAGATGCGCCGCACCGGCGAGATCCCCTACTGATGTCCGGCTCCTCCTTCGAGATCGCGATCGACGACAGCCCGCTGGCGGCGGTGCTGGCCGGCATCGCCGCGCGCGTCGCCGACCTGACGCCGGCGATGGATGCGATCGGCCGGGCGGTCATCAACAGCACGCGCGACTGCTTCGATGCATAGGTTTCCCCGAGCAGGATCCTTTGGCGGCCATCAAGGGTGGAAGGGGAGACGATCAAGAAAACCCTCACCGAGTCCTCCCGCCTGCGCGATTCGATCGTGCAGGCCGCTGGTGCTGTCCCGTAGGCACCGACGTAGTCTGCACTGTCATCCGCCGGTGCAGCGCGTAAAGGCACCCATGTGAATGGGGTGCTGATTCCTCCCGCCGATTCCAACCGTGCGTCAGGGGTCTGTCCGGGGTGGACCGTCAAAGGAGAAAGAGATGGAGAAGGACGATTCACAATGGCAGCAGACCTTGACCCCCGGGCAATACAAGGTTCTGCGCTGCGAGGGGACCGAGCCCCCCTTCTCCAGCCCCCTGAACCTTGAGCATCGACCGGGAACCTTCGTCTGCGCCGGGTGTGGGACGGCACTTTTCACCACTGCGAGCAAATTTGACAGCGGCACCGGTTGGCCAAGCTTCTTCGCTGCCCTCCCCGACGCAGTGGCGACCAAAACCGACCACCACCTGCTCTACCCGCGTACCGAGTATCACTGCGCCCACTGCGGGGGGCACCAGGGGCACGTGTTCGACGACGGTCCGGAACCGACGGGAAAACGCTACTGCAACAACGGGTTGGCCTTGAAATTTGTCCCCGACACCGCGGGTGAGAGGTAGACAGACCACATTCCGTTCCGCCTCCCCGCTTTTGCGTGTGCTGAGGCGGGACATCTCACCCCGGCCTCACCACGTCCAGACCCGAATGCCGACCCACACGAGCAAGGCGCTACCGACCAGAACGGGCAGGGCCAACCATGGCGATTGCATCCGCGCCACTACGCCGGAAGGAACCTTGTCCGCCGGTTTCACTCCGGTCAGCATCGGGAGAATGAGATTGTCGCGACCCACAAAAAGGTGAAAAAACACCCCGCCCAGGTGCAGGACAATCATCCCCAGCAGGAGCCGGAAACCAACGCTGTGCCACGTGGTGAGCTTCCCTGACATCTCGGCTCCGACCAGAAAACGAAGTGGACCGGAAGCAAGGATCTCATCGCTCGCAAACAGGCCGCTACCTCCCTGCAGGATCATCAAGACGAGCAGGACGACGACCGACCATCCTCCGGCCGGATTGTGGCCAAGGTGATGCGGCATCCGGCCGTGAGACATCCCCGACAGATAGTGCCGCAGGGAACGCCAACCAACAATAAAATCAGCAAATCGCGCCGTCGATGAGCCGACAAACCCCCAAATGACGCGAAAGACCAGCAAAGTCAGGATGGCGTAGCCGTTCCACGTGTGCCAGCGCAGAAGAACATCCCCAAACTTGTGGGAAACCCAGGCGTCAACGACCAAAAGCACCAGCGCCCCGTGACACAGTCGGGTGGGCAGATCCCAGGTTGGGACAGTATGCGGGTGTGTGGGGGAGGCGGTGTTGATCATCCAGGTGGTGACCCCAGGGGAAGCTCCTCGGTCCGAGGAACGTAGGCGGTAACGACAGGAAATGCACACAACGCCACCCCGTGTGTCTCCCCAAGCGATGGGGGGACACACGGGCTTGGCGCCGCACCAGAAGGGCGCGGAGCTACTTCTTCTTGAACTCGTCGTGACAGGCCTTGCAGGTTTCGCCCAGCTTCTTGAAGGCGACCAGGGAAGCCTGCTTGTCACCACCCTGGCTGACCTTGGCCAGATCATTGGCCGCGGCAAAGGCATTGCCGCCAAGCTGCTTGACCTTTTCACCCTGGGTCCAGATCTCCGGTTTGGCCTTGGTTTCGCCCTTGTCCGAACCGGGCGGGTAGGAGTTGCCCATGTGGCTGAAGGCGTCGGCGATGCCCTGGGCGTGGAACGTCACATCCTTTGGAGCATCGAAGCCGAGCAAGAGGATCGACTTGATCGCCTTCATGTGACCACCAACGATGGTGTAGATACCGTGCCGATGCACAATGGCGGGATTGCTCTCCTCGCCCTCCTGCGCCTGTGCCGGAACAACCACGCCGACAAGAACCGCCGAGACCGCCAGGGAGAGAACAAATTTTTTCATAAGCCGGGACCTTTCGCGCGCATGGTGATGCGTATCAATCACTTTTTGTGGGATCCATCGCAGCGAGGCGGGTTGCCGGTGCGGCCGCACTGACAAATCGCCACCTCTTCGGCCTGTTTCAGGATGACCTGTCTCGGGCTCTTGTCGGACCCCTTGTGCGCACCATCACACAGGGGACCGGCTTTGCTCTTGCCACAGGTGCAAAGCCAGTGTTCGCCAGCCGGAAGCTTGACCATTTTTGGACCAGACATGACCTCTCCTCCAAGGTTGATTAGGGAAACGTTGCGTCGGAGAAGGAGCATAGATCCTTTCTATATTTTCGTAAATGATGTAGAAAATAAAAACATTGTTGCCATTTTAGAAACAGTGGTGTGCCATGGACCCCTTGCAAGGGATGCGGACATTCGTTGCCATCGTCGAGCATGGGGGGTTTTCGGCCGCTGCCCGGGTTCTCGGGCGCAGTGTCGGCATGGTCAGCAAAGGTTTGGCGGCGCTTGAGAACTACCTTGGCGTCCCTCTGCTGCAACGCACCACCCGCCAACTGAGCCTTACCTGGGAGGGCGAGCGTTATCTCCTGCATTGTCGGCAGATCCTGGCCGCGGTCGAGGAGGCGGACCACGCAATCAGAAAAGGACCGATGACCAGTGGCCGACTCCGCATCTCGGCCCCGGTGCTGTTTGGCCATCGGCACGTCGCGCCGGTGCTGTTTGAGTTCATGGCCCTGCATCCGGGCATCGACATCAATCTTGAACTGAGCGACCCCTATGTCAACCTGGTGGCCGAGGGGTTTGATCTTGCGATCCGCATTGGCCATCTGCTCGACTCCTCCCTGCGCTTTCGGCGTTTGGGATCATTTCAACTCATGGCCATGGCCGCGCCCTCCTACCTGGCCGCGCGCGGGGAGCCGAAACACCCGGAGGAACTCCCACATCACGACTGTCTGCTCTACACGTTGTCGTCGGCGGAGGGGATGGGGGTTGGGGTGTGGCGTTTCACCGATCCGGCGGGAGGAGAGCTGCGCATCAAGGTGACCGGACGCTTAAGTTCCAACAACGGCGAGGTGCTGCGGCAAGCCGCCGTTGCCGGGCACGGTATTGCCCTCATTCCCTCGTTTCTCTTGCAGGGGGACGAGATGGCAAGCGGGGCATTGTGCGTCGTTCTTGCCGACTATCCTTGTGTCGGTGGAGGCATCTTTGCTGTCTATCCACCCAATCGTCACCTGTCGTCGCGGGTGCGCGCCTGCGTCGACTTTCTGGCTCAAAGGTGGGCGGTGCGCCCTCTGGCTTGAATTGTCCAACCGTTAAAAGTGGGTGAGGGTCCGGGGGGGAAGCCTGGTCCAGGGCAGAGCCCCGAGGTTTTTTCTGTCCCCCTTTCCCGGGGCGATTTTCGCATGCTTTCCGCAAAAACTGCCCCCAGGGGCGCGTCATAGCCTGACGATTTT
>PEAJ01000227.1 GCA_002753495.1 Magnetococcales bacterium HA3dbin3
GGGCTCGCCGGCAAGGGGCATCTTCGTCCCAATACCGCGATTGATCGCTGCCCAGTTGATACCAAACTGGAAGCCATCATTGAGGGTCACCTCCATGATCTTGGCTTCAAGGATCACCTGCCGCCTCACCCGACGCGAGAGCTTGTTCAGGTACCCCTCGATTTCGCGCAAATCCTCCGGGAAAGCCCGCACCATGAGCAAACCAGCCTGGCGGTTGATCATGTAGCTCTTGCCATCGGTGGAGGTGTTGGGAGGGAGGTTCGATCCCTTGGCACCGCTTGCAGCTGTCCCGGCTGGCAGCCCGTCGGGACCGGCGATGGTCTCAGTGGACGCCCCACCCTGACCGCCTCCCCCTCCTCCCGCCGGCGCGACACCAGGCTGTGTGGAGGTCGTAACCGGTGGCATTTTCAGGAACGTCCGCAGGGTCTGCTCCAGTTCGCCCCAAAAGTCGGACTTGTTGGTCGTGCTGATCGAGCTCCCGGAGGGATTGAGGGTAGTCGTGGCGCCCGAGGAACCGCCGGAAGAGCCACTAGACGGGTTGGTGGTCGTCGTACTCGTGCCGTTGCCGGTATTGACCATCGTGTCGGTCTTGCCAGTCCGCGCCACCGCCAGAATGTCTACCTTGAAGGTGCGCGTGGCCAGCCGATGCGGAAAGATGCGGAAACTGCCCCAGGAATCTTTATGCTCGGGTTCCTGGTAGTTGCAATCAAAACCATAAATCTCGCAGACGGTATCCACCGCCTCACGCACGGTGACATCGACCAGCGTCAAGGGAAGCGATACCTCCTCCTTGATGCCCGGATGCACGACCATGGTGTATTTGGTCCCCTCCACAAGGCTCAGGAAGAGATCCCGCGCGGGAATCTTGCCCCCCTCGGACATGATCAGGTCGATCCGGTGCTCGTTCGGGCGCGGCGCCACTTTCTTGACTTGTTGTTCCCCTGTCGCGGCACTGGGCAGGGAAGGCATCAACGCATCGGTCACCGACTCCGGCAACTCACCACGCGCCACGGCATCCCGCTTTTCCCGTGCCGCCTTGGTGCTCTCCGGAACCATGCCCTCCACCGCGTCCTTGAACTGGGACTTTTCTTCCTTTTGCACGCCAACACAAGAGGCCAGAAGGAGAATCCCGGCCGACCAGGTCAACAGCCGCCTTCTGGCAGCCGTTCTTCTGAGGACGTGGCGATCGACTTTTGTCCAGTTCATCGTGGTCAGCTCGGAAAGGAGTCCATGTCAACGTCACCTGTCCAGTTTCTTTTGGCCCGAGCCCGACTCTTCCCCCGGACAGTGGGGAGGGGGCCATACGCATCGGATCCACCTGCGGGTCTTGCAAGCCATATTCCAATTGTTACCAGCAGCCTCCGAGGGACAACAGGCGAAGCAAGGGATCCGTGACCCGTGTTGATACCCCAACCACTCCCGTTCAGTTGAGAACCAGACACCGTTCGCGATAAAATCACGGGGAAAGCCGTCGAGAAACAACAGGCGATCCCGCGGGCAACCCGCCATCGGTGGAAGATCCGATCCAGACCCAAAGGGCAGAGTCGCATCACCCACCATCGAGCGGGCAAACACCCCTGCTTTCAGGTCGTCCAGACACAGACACCACGCAAAAAGGGTATCCGCCACCCCGAGGCAAACGCGCAGCGGAAAAATGCACGCGCGCAACCCCCGACCGCCCGACGGGGGCAGGGCTACATACCGATCAATTCCCGGCTCAGGCTCAAGGAGTAGACCGAAAGCGTGACTGTCATGTCAGGATACTGCCCGACGGCGTATTCGAGGCTGTCCCAGAAAATCACCCACTTCATCCCTTCCAGGGACTTTAAATAGCGGACGACATCCAGGTAGTTGCCGCGCAGGCGAATCTTGATCCCATGCTTGTAGATGGCGACATCGGACGACTTCTTCCGGGCTTTCTCTTCGCCCCTCTTCTCCCCCTTGTCCACCGACTTGCCATCTCCCTTGTCCGCCGACTTGCCGCCTCCCTTGTCCGTCGAAGCGGCAGAGGCGGGCTTGTCTCCGGATTTGCCACCGGCAAGGGCGTCAGCGGGGCTGCTGGCGGACTTCTCCGCGGATTTCTCCGCCGGGTTTCCAGGTTGGGACTTGTCCGCCGATTTCTTGCCGTCCTGGTCGGCGTCCGCATCTGTCGATTTCTCATCGGCATCGCCTGGTTTCTTCGACTTCACTTTTTTCTGTTTGGTCACGACCGGAACCGCCTGTTCCGTGTTCATCGCGATCAGTTGCAACCCGCTCTCCGGGCGCAAAAACTGTCCAAGAATCGCCGGCATCTCCTTGGGATCAATCATGTCTTTCATGGAAGTGGCCAGTTGGGATTTGATCGTCGCGATCTCCTCCTGATACGCCTTCTTTCTCTCGCGATTGTCCCGATCGGGATCCTCCCGGCTGCGGCTGAGGATCGCCACCTCGGCCTTGCTCAAGGCATCAATCTGCCCCTGGAGGGCGACCATCTTGGTCTGGACCTCACCACGACCCTTGATCCAGGGTTCCACGTAGGCCTGATCCCACAGCGCCCCAACCACTGACAGGGCAATGCCAAGCAGGATGACGCGCTCCCGCTTGGTCCGACCATCGATCCAGGTGGTCAGTTTGGTCACCCCTTGCTGCAAGACGTTCATGGGATTTGACTCGCCATAAGTGATATTTCAAGCCTATTTGGATCGGTCACGCAGGTTCTCCTGCATCTTCTCCATCGGCCTGCCCATCTCGTTACCGGGGGCGGTGATATCCTTGAACTTTTCGGCCTTTTCCCCCTCCTTGGGCTGGAACTGATCGCGGCGGACCTTCTGATCGACGGTCTTGATCTGGAATTTGATCACCGGGCCACCCGTCCCCGGCGCGGGAACCGGTACCGGCGCCGCGGTCTTCGACAATTCGGTATAGGCCTCCTCGGACATCTGGAAAAAGCTGAACCGGCGCCCGGAAAACACCTTCTGGTTGGAAAGGCGCGTCAAATAGCGTGGCACCAGGTCGGCGTTTCTCGCCTTTCCTTCCAGGATGAGGTCCTCGCCGCCGGAGTAGACACCGATGCCATCCAGCCAAAGCCCCTCCACCTTTTCCCGCCCAAGCGCCTCCATGATGCCACTGAACCCCCGGGCATTGCCGCGCCGGCTTTGGTTGAGCAGATCCATGACCGTGCGCATGCGCGTGCTCTCTTTTCTCAATTCTTTTGTCTCGTTGAGTAACGCTTCGCTGACTTTCGGAGGAGGAAATTTCTTGGACAGATCCTGGAGCATCTGGGCCTTCTTCTGTTGCTGCTCGGTCAGGAATTGCAACTCCCCCTCCTCGCGGGCGGCCAACCAGTTCATGATGCCAGAGGCAACAACAAGGTTCAGGATGAAGATCAGCAATACGAGGAGCATGCCCCGTGCAACCAGAAACTCCTTTTTGACGTGAAAGCGGGATTGATAGAGGTTGACCTGCTGCTGGATCATCCTTCTCCCTCCCGACGCAAGGCCGCCCCGATTGCCGGCAGGCAACGTGCCAGGTCCATATCGTCAACTTTGGCCTCAACCTCCAAAATCTTGCGCAACGGAAACTCCTTCAGGCGCATACCCAACTTTTCCGCCATCACCGCCTGCAGGTTCTGGAACACCACCGGCAACGGCACGACATGTACGCAGCTGACAGGCGGTTGCGCGAAATGGCCTTCGTAGTAATCCAACGTGCGCTGAATCTCCAGGACAATGGCGTCAACCACGGGTGAGGCGGCCAACTCCTCCTCCGTGGCATTGGCCCGCCCCGCAACCGATTCGAGCAGCTGATCCACCCCAAGATCAATGGGACGCTGCACATTTTTTCCAGGCTGCTCA
>PEAJ01000003.1 GCA_002753495.1 Magnetococcales bacterium HA3dbin3
TGGGGGGGGGGGGGGGGGTATAACCGCGACCACAAAAGGCGATGCGCAGGGCAATCGCGGTTTGACAGGGCGGCGGAGTGGGAACGTGGGCGGAGCATCGGCGGCACAGCGGGCAGCGGCGACCCTGGTCCTGGAGGATGGTACGGTCTTCACCGGTTGGGCTCTGGGGGCGGATGCCCGGCAGGTGGGAGAGGTGTGCTTCAACACTTCGATGACCGGCTACCAGGAGATCATGAGCGATCCCTCCTACGCCGGCCAGATTGTCACCATGACCGCCACCCAGATCGGCAATGTTGGTCTCAATCCCGAGGATATGGAGTCGGCGCGGCCTTACATTCGCGGATTTGTCATCAAGGAGTCCTCGCGCATTGTCTCCAATTGGCGGCAGCAGGAGACCCTCGACCATTTCCTGAAGCGCCATGGTATTCCCGCCATCGAGGGGATCGACACCCGGCAGCTTGTCAACCTGCTGCGCACCAAGGGGGCACAGCGCGGCGCCCTCTCTACCCGTGGTGATTCCGCCGAGGCGCTTCTCGCCCAGGCACGCTCCTGGCCTGGATTGGTTGGTATGGATCTGACCGGCGAGGTAACCTGCGCCGCCTCCTACCCCTGGGACACAGGGGGGTGGCGACTCGGGGATGGGTATCGCCGGCCAGGGGCGGATGAGGGGAGATTCCACGTCGTTGTCATGGATTTCGGCGTCAAGCACAACATCTTGCGCTGTCTGGTCGAGGTTGGTTGTCGGCTCACCGTCGTGCCGGCTACCACCGGTGCCGATGCCATCCTTGCCCGTAATCCGGACGGGGTGTTTTTCTCCAACGGCCCCGGTGATCCAGACGCGGTCAAGGGGGCTATCGCGGCGATCCGAACCCTGCTCGCCAGCGACAAGCCGCTGTTTGGCATCTGCCTCGGTCACCAGATGCTTGGCCTGGCCCTGGGTGGCCGGACGACAAAGCTGAAATTTGGCCATCGTGGCGGCAACCATCCGGTGCAAAACCTGCGCACCGGTCAGGTGGAGGTCACCTCCCAGAATCACGGCTTCATGGTTGAGGAGGGGAGTTTGCCGGCCGGTGTCGAGGTGACGCATCGCTCCCTGTTCGACGGGACGGTCGAGGGGATGGCCCTGCGCGATCGCCCGGTCTTCTCGGTGCAGTATCACCCGGAGGCAAGCCCGGGCCCACACGATTCGCGCTATCTCTTTCGGCAGTTTGCCGACCTGATGCGGGGGTGAGCCATGCCCAAACGCACAGACATCGAGAAAATTTTGTTGATCGGCTCCGGCCCGATCGTTATCGGTCAGGCTTGCGAGTTTGATTACTCGGGGGCGCAGGCGTGCAAGGCGTTGGCCGAGGAGGGGTACCAGGTGGTGCTCGTCAACTCCAACCCGGCGACGATCATGACCGACCCCGATCTCGCCGCCCGCACCTACATCGAGCCGATCACCCCGGAAGTGGTGGCCGAGATTATCCGCAACGAACGCCCACAGGCCTTGCTCCCAACCATGGGCGGACAGACCGGGCTCAACGTTGCCATGCAGCTCGCCGAACGTGGCGTCCTGGCACAATACGGTGTCGAGATGATCGGTGCCTCGCGCGAGGCAATCGATAAGGCGGAAAACCGCGAGCTGTTCAAGGCGGCCATGCACCGGATCGGTCTCGATATGCCGCGTTCCGGCTTTGCGCACAACTTGGACGATGCGCGGCGCATTCTTGGCGAAGTTGGCTTTCCGGCCGTCATGCGCCCGAGCTTCACCCTCGGTGGCACCGGCGGCGGCATCGCCTACAATCAGGAGGAGTTCGAGGAGATTGTCCTGGGTGGTTTGGAGGCTTCGCCAATCACCGAGGTGCTGGTCGAAGAGTCGGTCCTCGGCTGGAAAGAGTACGAGATGGAGGTGGTGCGCGACCGCGACGACAACGCCATCATCATCTGCTCGATCGAAAACCTCGACCCGATGGGGGTGCACACCGGTGACTCCATCACCGTCGCCCCGGCGCTGACGCTGACCGACAAAGAGTACCAGATCATGCGTACCGCCTCGATCGCCGTCCTGCGCGAAATCGGGGTGGACACCGGCGGTTCGAATGTGCAGTTTGCCGTGCATCCGCAAACCGGGCGGCTGGTGATCATCGAGATGAACCCGCGCGTATCGCGCTCGTCGGCGTTGGCATCGAAGGCGACTGGGTTCCCGATTGCCAAGGTGGCGGCCAAGCTTGCAGTCGGCTACACCCTGCCCGAGATCATGAACGACATCACCGGCAGCATCCCGGCCTCGTTCGAGCCGACCATCGATTATGTCGTCACCAAGATTCCCCGCTTCACCTTTGAAAAATTTCCCCAGGCCGAGCCACGTTTGACAACACAAATGAAATCGGTCGGCGAGGTGATGGCGATCGGCCGCACCTTCAAGGAGTCGTTCCAGAAGGCCCTGCGCTCGATGGAGACCGGCCTGAGTGGCCTCGATGAGGTCCTGGATCCGGCACTGTCACTGGAAGACCGGCAGGCGATTCTGGAGCGGGAGTTGCACCAGACCGGGCCCGATCGCGTGCGCTATGTCGCCGAGGCGTTTCGTTGTGGTCGTTCCGTGGCCTGGGTTCACGAGTTGACCGCGATCGACCCCTGGTTCCTCGACCAAATCTGGCAGATCATCGCTGCCGAGGAGAATCTGCGGGGACAGGCGTTGTCGGGGCTTTCCCCGGATAAGCTGCGCACACTCAAGGTGATGGGGTTTTCCGACCGGCGTCTGGCAACCTTGCTCGGAACGACACCCGATGCCGTGCGCGCGACGCGGCTGGCGGTCGGGATCAGGCCGGTGTTCAAGCGCGTCGACACCTGCGCGGCCGAGTTTGCCACCCAGACCGCCTACGTCTACTCCACCTACGAGGCCGAGTGCGAGGCGCGCCCGACCGATCGCCAGAAGATCATGATCCTGGGTGGCGGACCCAATCGCATCGGTCAGGGCATCGAGTTCGACTACTGCTGCGTCCACGCATCCTTTGCCCTGCGCGCGGCTGGCTATGAGACGATCATGGTCAACTGTAACCCGGAGACTGTCTCCACCGATTACGACACCTCCGACCGGCTCTATTTCGAACCGCTGACGCTGGAGGATGTCCTCTCCATCGTCGATGTTGAGAAGCCGAAGGGGGTGATTGTCCAGTTTGGCGGGCAGACCCCGCTCAAGCTTGCCAAGGCGCTGGAAGCGGCCGGTGTGCCGATCATCGGCACCACACCGGATGCGATTGATGTTGCCGAGGATCGTGAGCGATTCCAGAAACTTCTGCATCAGCTTAAGCTTTTGCAACCAGCCAACGGTCTTGCCCGTTCGGAGGCCGAGGCACTGGAGGTGGCCGAACGCGTCGGCTATCCGGTGGTCGTGCGTCCCTCCTATGTGCTGGGTGGGCGGGCGATGGAGATTGTCTTCGACGCGCGCGACCTCAACCGCTACATGCGCACGGCGGTGCAAGCCTCGCCCGATCATCCGGTGTTGATCGACCATTTTCTCCAGGATGCGATCGAGGTGGATGTCGACTGCATCGCCGATGGCCAGACCTCCGTCGTTGGCGGCATCATGGAACACATCGAGGAGGCTGGCGTCCACTCGGGTGACTCCGCCTGCTCGTTACCCCCCTACTCGATCAGCGATGAATTCCGGGAGGAGATTGGTCGTCAGACCCTGCAACTGGCCGCCGCGCTGGGGGTGGTCGGGTTGATGAACGTCCAGTTTGCCATCTGCCAGGGGCGGGTTTACATCCTGGAGGTCAATCCGCGTGCCTCACGCACGGTGCCGTTTGTTTCCAAGGCGACGGGGGTTCCCTTGGCCAAGATTGCGGCCCGGCTCATGGCGGGGGAGACCCTTGCCGCACTGGGTATCACCGCTTCGCCGATACCTAAGCACATATCGGTCAAGGAGTCGGTTTTTCCGTTCGCCAAGTTCCGTGGCGTTGATACCATCCTCGGGCCGGAGATGAAATCGACCGGCGAGGTGATGGGGATCGCCGACTCCTTCGGCATGGCCTTCGCCAAGGCGCAGTTTGGGGCGGGGGTGTTTCTGCCGCGCGCCCGCGATCTCAAGCCACAGCAGCGGATTTTTGTCTCGGTACGCGATGCCGACAAGGAGGGGATGATCCTCCCCTCGCGCCAGCTGCTGGCAATGGGGTACCGCCTCTGTGCCACCCGCGGTACCGCCGAGAGGTTGCGGCGTGAGGGCCTGGAGGTGGAGACCGTGCACAAGGTGAACGAGGGGCGGCCGCATGTGGTCGATCACATGAAGAACGGCGTCATCGCCATGGTGTTCAACACCACCGAGGGCAAGCAGGCGATGGCCGACTCCTTCGTCGTGCGCCGCACCGCCCTGATGTGCAAAATTCCCTATTTCACGACCATGGCCGGCATGCGTGCCACCGTCTCCGCCATGGAAGCGGTGCAAGATACCGGGTTCCATTGCAAGGCGCTCCAGGATTATTATCCTCGCGGGTAGCTCTTTTGCGCGTGCATCCTCTTTCCTTGAGAGGCTGTTTAAAAGCGCCGGATTGCGCCGCCCCGGCGAGGAAGAGCGGCGCGCAGATGCGCAGTGTACTGTGCTGTACATGAGCAATCGAGCACCGATCTGACGAAGCCGCGGCAAGCAGGACGGTGTTTTCAAACAGCCTCTCAGACGGGACATCGTAATATGGCACAAAAAATCCCCCTGACCCTGGAAGGGGCCGACATGCTGAAGGCGGAGCTGAAGCGGCGCAAAACCGTGGATCGCGCCAAAGTGATCGAAGCCATCGCCGAGGCCCGGGCGCATGGCGATCTCTCCGAGAACGCCGAGTATGCCGCCGCCAAGGAGCAGCAATCCTTCAACGAGGGGCGCATTCAGCATCTGGAGTCGATCCTCGCCAACGCCGATGTCATCGATACAAGCCGGTTGCGTTCGACCAAGGTGGTGTTCGGGGCGAAGGTCACCGTCACCGACGAACAAACCGACGAGGAGGTGACCTACTACATCGTCGGCGCGGAAGAGGCCGATTTTGACAAGGGGAAGATCTCCATCACCAGCCCGCTGGCACGCGCGATGATCGGCAAGGAGGAGGGGGATTCGATCAACGTGCAGGCGCCCGGCGGCGTGCGTCACTACGAAATTCTCTCCATCCGCTTTTGAATGCCGCGGCGCCGCCCTTCCAGTCACGCCTGGTTGCAGGAACACCGCCGCGACCCCTACGTCCTGGCGGCGGCGCGCGATGGCTACCGTTCGCGTGCCGCCTACAAGTTGCTTGAAATTCATACCCGCTGTGGGCCAGGATTGTTGCGTCCGGGCATGGCGGTGGTCGATCTCGGGGCGGCACCGGGAGGGTGGACGCAGGTGGCCTTGCAACACGTGGGGAGTCACGGCGGGGTTGTCGCCGTCGATCTCTTGGCCATGGCTCCCCTGGCCGGAGCGACGGTCATCCAGGGCGATTTTTTGCAGGAGGAGACGGTGGTGACGGTGCGGCAGACGTTGGGACGCAAAGCCGACCTCCTGCTCTCGGACATGGCCCCGAACATGAGCGGCATGAAGGCAGTCGACCAGCCGCGCGGCGAACGGCTGGTCGAGGCGGCGCTGGCGTTCGCCGCGGCCATCCTTAAGCCGCAAGGATCGGCGGTGCTTAAGCTCTTCGATGGTCCTGGGTTTCCTGACCTGCTGCGCGCGGCGCGTGGTGCCTTCGCACAGGTCAAGGTGGTCAAACCCAAGGCAAGTCGGGGTCGCAGCCCCGAACAATACCTGGTTTGTCAGGGGTTTTACGCCCCATGTGTCAATCTGGAGGGGGTCGATGCGCGTCATCAAGCAGGCATACACCTTTGACGATGTCCTTCTTGCGCCGGCCTATTCGGAGGTGCTACCGCGGGATGTGGATGTCTCCACCTGGTTGACGCGGACGATCAAGCTCAACATTCCCCTGGTCTCGGCGGCGATGGATACTGTCACCGAATCGCGGGCGGCCATCGCCATGGCACAAGAGGGGGGCATCGGCATCATCCATCGCAACATGACACCGCGCGAACAGGCACGCGAGGTCAAGACCGTCAAGCGCTACGTCACCGGCATGGTGGTCAACCCCTGGACCATCCGCCCCGACGCCACCCTGCGCATGGCCAAGGATATCATGCACCACCATGCCATTTCCGGCATTCCGGTGACCGAGGAGGATGGACGCCTGGTCGGCATCCTCACCAATCGCGATGTCCGTTTCGCCACCGATCATGCCCAGACCGTGTGCGAGCTCATGACCCCGCAGGAGCGTCTGGTCACCGTGCGCGAAGGAGTGGATATGGCCGAGGCGAAGCGCCTGTTGCATCAGCATCGTATCGAGAAGCTCCTGGTTGTCGACAGTCAATTTCGCTGCGTGGGACTGATCACGGTCAAGGATATCGAAAAGACCCAGACCTACCCCATCGCCTGCAAGGATGACAACGGGCGCCTGCGCGTGGGCGCCGCGGTGGGAACCAGCGCCGAATGCCGCAAGCGGGTCATCGCCCTGGTCGAGGCCAATGTCGACGTTTTGGTGGTCGACACCGCACACGGGCATTCGTCCGGGGTGCTGGACATGGTGCGTTGGATCAAAGAGTCGTTTCCGCAATGTCAGGTGATCGGTGGCAACGTCGCCACCGCCGACGCCACCCGCGACCTGATTGCCGCTGGCGCCGATGCGGTCAAGGTCGGCATTGGCCCGGGGTCAATCTGCACCACGCGAATTGTCGCTGGCGTCGGTGTGCCGCAGATCACCGCCGTGGCTGATTGTGCCCACGAGGCCGATCGCTGCGGTGTGCCGATCATCGCCGATGGTGGGATCAAATTCTCCGGTGAGGTAGCGAAGGCGATCGCTGCCGGCGCCTCAAGCGTCATGCTTGGCTCGATGTTCGCCGGCACCGATGAGGCCCCGGGCGAGGTGTTTATCTACCAGGGACGCAGTTACAAGACCTACCGCGGCATGGGCTCGATCGCCGCCATGGCCAAGGGATCGAAGGATCGCTATTTCCAGAGCGGTGTGCCACCGGAGAAACTGGTTCCGGAGGGGGTCGAGGGTCGGGTTCCCTACAAGGGGCCCCTGGCGACGATCATCCACCAGATGGTCGGCGGCTTGCGCTCGGCAATGGGCTACACCGGTTGCCCGACGATTGAGGTTCTGCGCAAGCAGCCCCGGTTTCTCCAGATTACCAGCGCCGGTTTGCGCGAATCACACGTGCATGATGTCACCATCACCAAGGAAACCCCCAACTACCGCCTGGAATAAGACCCCATGCCCGCACACCCGAATCACCCGGCCGCGGATGCCGCGCCGACGCAGGACGAACGCATTCTCATCCTCGATTTCGGTTCCCAGTACACGCAGCTGATTGCCCGGCGCGTGCGTGAGGCGCGTGCTTACAGCGAGATTCACCCCTGGTTCATGGCCCCCGAGGCGGTGCGCGCCTTCAACCCGAAGGGGATCATTCTCTCCGGCGGGCATCAGTCGGTCTACGAGCTGAAGGCGCCGACTTTGCAACCGGAGGTGCTCGCCCTTGGTGTGCCGGTCCTGGGTATTTGCTACGGCATGCAGGTCCTGGCGCGGCACTTGGGTGGTGCGGTTGAGGCCTCGGGCAAGCGCGAGTACGGCCCGATGCGCGTGCGGCGACAGGGGGATCCGGGTGAGCTGTTCGGCGAATTTTTCCACGAGGAGTCTACCCCGGTGTGGATGAGTCACGGCGACCATGTGACCGAATTGCCAGCCGGGTTTCGTGTCGTCGGGGCGAGCGATAATGCACCGATCGCCGCCATGATCGATGATCAGCGCCACATCTACGGGGTGCAGTTTCACCCGGAGGTACACCACACGCCGCGTGGAAGCTTCCTGATCGATGCCTTCGTACGCAGGGTGTGTGGGTGTCGGGGATTGTGGACGCCTGGGCATTTCATCGCCCAGGCCATCGCCCGTGTCCGGCAGCAGGTCGGCGATGATCAGGTGCTGCTTGGGCTCTCGGGTGGAGTGGATTCGGCGGTGACGGCGGCCCTGGTGCATCGGGCGATCGGCGACCGCCTGACCTGCGTCTTCGTCGACAACGGTCTGCTGCGTTTGAACGAAGGGGACGATGTCATGGCCACCTTCGCCGAGCATATGGGGGTGCGGGTGATCCGGGTCGACGCCGAGGATCGCTTTCTCGAACGTCTACGCGGCATCAGCGACCCGGAACGTAAACGCAAGATCATCGGCCACACCTTCATTGATGTTTTCGAGGCCGAGGCGCGGCGTTTGCCGGCCGTGCAGTGGCTGGCGCAGGGGACGATCTATCCGGATGTCATTGAATCCGCCGGCGGCAAAACCGGTGTCGCGGCAAGCATCAAATCGCATCACAATGTCGGTGGCCTTCCCGCCGACATGGGGTTGCGCCTGCTCGAGCCCTTGCGCGAACTCTTCAAGGACGAGGTGCGTCAGGTCGGCGAGGAGCTGGGATTACCGCGGCGCATGCTCTATCGTCACCCCTTTCCCGGCCCGGGGCTTGGGGTGCGCATCCTCGGCGAGGTGCGCAAGGAGTTTGCCGACATGTTGCGCCAGGCCGACGCCATCTACATGGAGGAGCTGCACAGTTCCGGCCATTATGATCGGACTTCGCAGGCCTTTGCCGTCTTTCTCCCGGTGCGCAGCGTCGGCGTCAAGGGGGATGGGCGCAGCTACGAATATGTCGTTGCCCTGCGCGCGGTGGAGACACAGGATTTCATGACCGCCTCCTGGTACGCGCTGCCGCAGGAGCTTCTGTCGCGCATCGCCAACCGTATCATCAACGAGGTCCCCGGCATCAACCGGGTGGTCTACGACATCACCTCCAAGCCGCCAGGGACGATTGAGTGGGAGTGATTCAGGTCGCCCACTCGAAACACACCCTGCGGCTGGCAAGTTCCTGACATAACCGAGAGTTGTCGTGTGTCAGCCAAGTTTCAGCGGACGACCGCTCACACCTTGGCCCTCCCACGCGTCCGTGCCTGGAGCTGGCTTCTGACTTGTGTATAAAGCCGGGCCTCCCCGTTTTCCCGGTCACGCAGGCAGACCACCAGGGCATAGTCCTCTTCGGTGGCACATAGCGGTTCACCCCACGGAAGATCGTTGCGGGTAACAACAACGAACAGCCGGTTGTTGCGCAGGAGGGATCTGCGATCAAACTGCCTGAATTGCCAGAAGTCGGCCTGCACCGTGCCCTTGCTGCGGGCCCGCTGGCCAACGGTAGCGGTTTTCAACTCGGAGATGCTCTCGTAATCGTCCTTCTCGGTGGCCTTGTTGAACATGGTGGTGACATGTTCCAGATCCGGTGCCGTCACCAGGCGAAAGTCGATGCGGGTGGCACGGTACTTGATTCGGGTTGAACGGACGATGGGCGCATAGGCCAGCCCCACGGCAATTTCCCGCGATCGACGACGGCCACCGCTGGTAAACTCCTCTGGAATGGGAATCTCATAGAAGTGGTGACGCTTGTTCTCAATGGAGCTATCGGCGATAAGGGTCACCGCATTTTCGAGGGAGCGGTACAGAGCCGATTCATCCACCCGGCCATAGCCGCAGACCTTTCTGAACGCCTCATCGCGGTCTATCAGGGCCTGGCTTTCCTTTGGCATGATGGCATGGGCGCAGAGCAGTGCCCGCAATAGTCTGGCGCTGGCGTCAGGATGTTCCCGCAGGATGGACGCCGCCAGGTGGGCCACCTGGGGCGCGGCCATGCTGGTTCCCGAATCGACGGCAAAAGGATGGCCCATGGCAAATTGATGATGGGTCGAGACGACTCCCAGACCCACAGCCCGATCCAACAATGCGTTGCCAACCCGCCGAGTATTGAACGCCCAGTTGCCGCCATGCGCCATCAATTCTGGCTTGATCGCCCCATCCACGGAGGGCCCGCTGCGGGTGAAAGGGGATGGCTGATCCGGCTGGGCAATCGGGATCTCTGACGGGTCCAGCGGGTAGTGCTGGCTGTTGTAGGTTTGGTTGTGTCGAGCCAGGCTGCCTACGGTGAGGACGTTCAACGCCGGGGCCGGCTCGATCATCCGCCACGCCTTGTCCAGCAGGTAGTGCGGGTAGTTGTCCCGCCAGGCAAGTCCGTCAGGGGAATCCTCGCCGACCCTGTGGTTGCCCGCCGACACCACGAACAGCACCCCCAATTCTCTGGAAAGGGCATCCAGAGTCAAGGAAAGTCCTTTCAAATGGCCGCCCAGGTAGGGTTTGTTGGCGTCACCGAAAGAGAGATTGAAGACCCGGCAGTTGTACTCCTTCACGAAATACCGCACGGCCTTTTCGATATGTTTCTCGACAAAGCCTGTGGTGTTCTCGTTATTCTTGTCGAGAATCCTGCCACTGAACAGGCGCAGTGTGGGCACGAATAAACGGGAGCGCAGGCTGCTCTCGAAATCCCCGTACAGGGCCAACCCGGCCACATGGGTGCCATGCCCGCTCTCATCGGCGGCAGACTCTCCAGGCAGAAAACTTTGAGCGTCCCCCACCGCCGCCCCCAACAAGGGGTGTCCCGTGGCCAGGCCGCTATCCAGGACCACGACACCGGGAGCTTGCTCGCCCGGGGCATTGACGATAGGGAACTTCTGGATATCCTGAAAGACGACGGAGCGTTCCAAACCGAAGCTGGGTGGCAGGTCTACTGACCGCACATCCCGGTGTCTGAGAAGCTGATGAGCCTGGACAGCGTTGCACTGCACTCGGTAAAGAGTCAGGCCGGACTGTTTGGCCTGATCTTTCTTATCAATGCCTTCACGAGTCAACCACGTTTCAAACGCCTCCCATTCTTGGCCTCGTTCCCGATGATTATCTTCCAGGGGCCACAGCTCCACATCCAACAGGAAGGAGTCCGATTCTGGAAGGCCCTGTTTTTTTCAGCGCCCACCCTTTGCGATCCTCGGGACGCCAGTTGTCTATGCTTTGCAGGGCATAAATGACCTGCTTGTTGGTGACGTCACCCCCGCTGGCCATGGTGGCCAGTCGGGCTTCGAACTGGGCAAGGGCTGCGTCACTGGCGAAGACGACAACAACCGTCTCGTCCTCCTGGCTGACGAACTCGATTCCCGAGGAAATCTTGCGCAGGTCGTCGGGGTTGAATCCCTTCTGCACGGAAAAGCGGAACAAGCGGCGCTCGTCAAACCCACCTACATCCCCCGCGGTTTGCTCCCTGGCCTGGGCGAGTTTTTGCTGCAATCCTCGTCCATGGCCACGAATATCTTGCGGAACAGAAAACCTTGGCGGCTGGCCCGGTCGTTTCTCATTGACCAGTGCCTCCCGTTGCAGTGGCAGATGAGGATAGGACTCAGCCATGGGTCATCAACCTCGCTTCATCCGGGCACGCCGGGCATCCTCCCGGTGGATGGCGGACTGGATGTGCCGTTCGCTCAGGAACTCCTTGCCGGCTAGAATCATTTCTTTAGCGGCCCGGCGCAATACCCGCTCCACATCGGCTTGACTCATCCCCTTGAAGAGGGTGGCGATCTCGTTGCTCTCCACCTCGAAATTTCGTCGCAGACCGCGCAGTTTGCAGGCCAGCAGCTTCCGCAATTGCTCCAGATTGGGCGGTTCGAAAACCAGAACCTCGTCGAACCTGCGCCAAACGGCGGCATCCAAAATGCCCTCGTGATTGGTGGCGGCGATGAGCAGGCTCCTGCCATTGTAGGTATCGAGAAGCTGTAAAAAGGCATTGACTACTCTTTTCAGCTCGCCATGATCCGCCGCATCGGCGCGTTCCTTGGCCAGGGCGTCGAACTCGTCGAACAGCGCCACCATGGGCACGGAGGCTACGAAATCCAAAACCTGACGCAAATTGGCGGCTGTCTCTCCCAGATAGGAGGAGACCACACTGTCGATACGCACGATGGCCAATGGTAGACCGAGTTCCGAGGCCAGGACTTCCGCCGTCAGGGTCTTGCCGCAGCCAGGAGGGCCGCAGAACAGGAGTCGATCCGCTGGCGCGAGACCATGACTCTTTAATACCTCTTGTCGATGGTACTCCTGGAGAACCTCGTCGATCAGGGAGCGGTTGTCATCGGAAAGAATGACATCCTCCAACCGCCGAAGGGGTTCCCTGATATACAGGAGTGGAAGGCCACGCTCTTTGTCGCTTGGAACTTGCTTGGTCAAGGAGACGAATGGTTGACTGGTAACACTTGACCGGCCGTAAAGGATTTTTTCCAGGTCGCTGGCAAGTAGGTGGTGGTGTCTCTCCCGCTCCTCTCGGATGACATCCTCGGAAGCCTTTTTGAAAGCCTCCAGGTCTCCTTCCGCGCCTGACCGAATGAGCTGTCTTAGCAAGCTGCCCGATGCCATGGTTTAAACCCTCTCTTCGGACCTGTTTGCCTTATTGGGGGGACTCCATGGAAATTTTCAAGGAGTAGGGCAGGGTCCAGGGCAAGGGCAAGGGGATTCATCGATGCCCGTGGTTTCCACGCCTCCCTTCCCCGATCGGCACTGGCCTATCCGAACTTGAGGACAAAATTATCATAGCTTTCGGTCATGCCATAGTCATTGCCAATGCCGCGCGCAGGAACGCCAAAAAGCATTACTCCTGGAAGCACGAAAGGCGATAGTAGCGCCGATTGATGGTGACGCATCGGTGGTCGCAAGGCATGATCTCGTAGACCATCGAGTGATGCATGCGCGGTTCGCGGCCGCAGTAGAGGGTGTGGCAGTGCTTGCGGATGGCCTGCTCTACCTGGTCTTGGCGCAGGATGTCACCCCATTCGGCATTCTTGTATCCCAGGGTAAGTCCGAACCAGTTGCAAGCCGGGGTTCCCGGCATGGCGCCGACGATGCCAGGCGAACACAGAAAGACAAAGGACAGGAGAGGCACGCACAAAAGGGCCACTCTCCTCCCCTTGCCTTGCGACTCCAGGCTCTGTTTCGCCGTGGTCACGCCTCCATGTTGCCGCGGTTTCATTCGTGTTACCGCCCGCGTCGCCACGCCTTCATCCCTGCCTGACAACCGCCCGGTGACGCCAGAAATGACCCGCGAAGGGGGCACTCCAGCCTCCTCGCGGCCACGCTCCCGCAGGCGAAACGCCCACACCTCTTCCCGGCCATCAACTTCAGCGAGGCGGGTACCGGTTACCCCCCGGCGGCTCGGTGCCCCCCTGCGGACCACCCTGTGGCGGCGGACCACCCTCACCGCCCATGCGCGGATCGGGCATTTTGGGAGCGGCCACCTGTTGAAAATCGCCCGGCAGCACGAAGAGGGCATCAGCCTGAGGCCCTTCCTGAATATTGCGAACCTCAAGGAGGTATTTCTGATCGCTGCTCATGCCGCGCACGGGAATGCGCAAACGCGCATCGATCCATTGGGTGCTGCTCATGCTCTGACCACGGAAGGAGCGCACAAACTCCCATTTTTCGGTCTGACGCCCGTTGACGTCCTCCATGCCCTTGAAGAGCCGTTCCATGATTGGGCCATCCTGCGCTTCCTGGCGCAGCACAATGCGACGTTGCGCATCCACCCACAAGTTGACCTGCATCGTCCGATTCTGGAACGCACGCACAATCACCCACTTCTCGGCAGCAACCCCGCCGACATTTTCCGTACCGGTCTTGCTGCATTTGACCTGACCAGCGCTGGTGTTGCATGGGCTGTCCGCGTCGGAGGGCATCGGCTCGACGTCAGGCTGAGGCGGGACCGGGGCATCGGCCACCCCCTCGTAGTACTGCTTGCTTGTCGGGAGGAGCGTCCACGCCTTGTGGTTGGTATCATCGATGAGGACAACCTTGCTCTGCCCACGATAGGACCCTTCCGCGCGCAGGCGCCCCTTGCCGACGAAGACGCGCCCCGTCGCCTGATTGCTGGGGTTGTCCTTGCTGCTCATGGTCACTTCCGCCGAAAACTCCCCCCCGTACCAGGGAGCGGCAGCCGCCGGAGAAGCCACGACACCCACGACCAACAGAGCCAACGCCCCGGTAACCTGTTTCATACCTCTGCTCCCCTTCGGATTGCATCCATCCTGAACAAACCAACCCCTCCCTCGGCATCATAGGCGTCGACACTGCCCGACGCAAAGGGAAAACACCCCCGCAACCGGATGATGGGTTTCGGAATGCCTTGGCGGCGGAGCGCGGCTTTGCTACCCTCGGCCGCGTTCTGTCGCGCTTGGCGTTCCGGCGTTTCATGTTCGTCATCGATCGGCCACCTCCCTTGGGGGGTGTCGCCGGTGCCCTCCGCATCCGCAAGGGTGATGGGGACCTCCCCCGCGCCCGTCCATCCCATCAGGAGAGATTTTATGGCAATCGAGCGTACCTTTTCCATCATCAAACCGGATGCCGTGGCCAAAAATGTCATCGGCCAGATCGTGGCCCGTTTCGAGGCCGCCGGCCTGCGGATTGTTGCCTCGCGCATGATCCACCTGACACGCGAGCAGGCTGGGGCGTTCTACGCCGTGCATAAGGGACGTCCCTTTTACGATGAGTTGACCGCCTACATGTGTTCCGGGCCGATCGTGGTTCAGGTTCTTGAGGGCGAAAATGCCATCAAGAAGAACCGTGAGGTCATGGGGGCAACCGATCCGAAAAAGGCAGCGCCGGGAACCATTCGCGCCGATTTTGCCAGCGATGTTTCCGCCAACGCGGTTCACGGTTCCGATGCACCGGAGACCGCAGCCCAGGAGATTGCCTTCTTCTTCAATGGTCTTGAGATTTGCCCGCGCTAGGAATCCGCCTGACGGGCCTTTCCAGGGCGGAGCTGACCGAACTCGTTGCCGGATGGGGGGAAAAACCTTATCGGGTTCGGCAGCTCTGGTCCTGGATCTACGTGCGTCTCGCCTCGGAGTGGGACGCCATGAGCGACCTTTCCAAGGATTTTCGTCGCCGTTTGGCGGAGAGCTGTGCCCCGATGCGACCGCTGCCGGTGACGCATCAGGTGGCGGCTGATGGCACCGAAAAGTGGCTTTTGCAGCTCCAGGATGGCCAGACGATCGAGACGGTGTTCATCCCGGAGGAGGGGCGAGGCACCCTCTGCGTTTCGTCACAGGCGGGTTGCAGCCTGAATTGCAGTTTCTGCCATACTGGCGCTCAGGGTTTCAGCCGCAATTTGACGGCAGCGGAGATTGTCGAACAGGTGTTGTTTTGCCGGCAGGATCTGGCCCAGCGTGATCGGCGGTTAACCAACATCGTCCTCATGGGGATGGGCGAACCCCTTTACAATTACGATGCCGTCGCCAAGGCGGTACACATCCTGATGGACGACGCCGGTGTCGCCATTGGCACACGCAAAATAACCCTCTCCACTGCCGGGGTGGTGCCGCGTTTGCACGCGGTCGGACGCGAACTGGGCGTCAATCTTGCCATCTCTCTCCATGCCGTCCGCGACGACCTCCGCGATCAATTGGTGCCCCTCAATCGCAAATACAACCTCGCTGCGTTGCGACAGGCCCTGCTCGACTACCCCCTGAAGGGAAGCCGACGCATCACCTGGGAGTATGTCCTGCTTTCCGGAGTCAACGACACCCCGGACGATGCCCGGGAGATGGCGCGCTATCTGCGCGGCATTCCCTCCAAGGTCAATTTGATCCCCTTCAACCCCTGGCCGGGCTGCCCGTATGAGCCGGCGCCGGCGGAGCGCATGCTCCGTTTCCAGGAGATCCTGCATCAGGCAGGCTATGTGACGGTGATCCGCGACAGCCGCGGTGCCGATATCGCCGCCGCCTGTGGGCAACTGAAGGGGATGCTTCCCGGGGCGCGTTCGCGCGTTCATGCCCCCGCCGACGTGTAGCCTTGCCCCTTGTCGAGTCTGTTCGGCATGGTGTCCGCTGGATTGGCATTCGGGCGCGCGCGCAGGTCGCACGGTCGATTGCAGGCACATCAAGCCAACGCCGCCGGAAGGGACTGGCCCAGTGCGGGGGCGTGGTGGCTTGAATCACGCTCGGCATCACCCAAATGAAGGGCGGCGGCCAGGAGTTTCCGCGTATAGGGGTGTTGCGGCTGGTCAAAAATTTCCCGCGTCGGGCGATATTCGACGATGCGCCCCTGGTGCATGACGGCAACATCGTGCGCCATGGCGCGAATGACACGCAAATCATGGGAGATGAAAAGATAAGCCAGATGGTGATCCGCCTGCAGGCGCAGCAAGAGCTTGAGGATTTGCGCCTGTACCGAGAGGTCGAGGGCGCTGGTGGGTTCATCGAGGAGAAGCAGATCGGGTTTGAGGACCATGGCGCGGGCGATGGCGATGCGCTGGCGCTGCCCGCCGGAGAATTGATGCGGGTAGCGATCAAGGATCTCCCCGCTCAGGCCGACCTCCTCAAGCATGGCGACGATGCGGTTGCGCCTGCGTGCCGGATCGCTCTCCAGACGGTGAACCTTCAACCCCTCCTCAAGGCTCTGGGCAATGGTCAGGCGTGGCGACAGGGAGGAGACCGGATCCTGAAACACCACTTGCAGGCGACGTCGCAGATATCGCAACTCAGAGCGTTTGGCTCGGGTCAGATCCTGACCATCGAAGAGAAGTTCCCCACCACCGGTATTGAGACGGAGCAGGGTCTCCCCGAGGGTACTCTTGCCGCTGCCGGATTCGCCAACCACGCCCAGGGTTTCACCACGATGCAGCGTCACATCTACCGCGTCGACTGCCTTGATCCAGGCCACGGTACGCTGCAGCACCCCACGCCGGATCGGAAAGTGGCAGTGCATACCCCGGGCAGCGTAGAGAGGGGTCGCCGCTTGCGGACGTGGTGGCGGGTGAGTGGATGGAAGGCTTGCAAGCAGGGTGCGCGTGTAGGGGTGACTGGGGGCATGAAACAGTTGCCCGGTGGCCGCGCTCTCCACCACCTTGCCGGCACGCATGACGCAAACCCGATCGGCCGCACGCTGCACCATCGGCAGATCATGCGTGATCAGGAGCAGGGCCATGCCCAAGTCGCATTGCAGATCACGCAAGAGGTCAAGTATTTGCGCCTGAATGGTGACATCGAGGGCGGTGGTCGGCTCATCGGCAATGAGCAGGGTTGGTCGACAGGCCAGCGCCATGGCAATCATCACCCGCTGCCGCTGCCCGCCAGAGAGCTGATGCGGATAGGCATCGAAAACGCGCGGTGGATCAACAATCCCGGTACGTTCGAGCAGGGCAAGGGCCGGTACCCGAATCGCCGTGGTGCTTAACCCCTGATGCTGCATCAATGGCTCCGCCAGTTGCCGCCCGATCGGATAGACCGGATTGAGCGCGGTCATCGGCTCCTGGAAGATCATCGCCACCTTGTTGCCACGCAGACGACGCCACGCCGTCTCGTCCATCTTCAGCAGGGAGTCATCTGCAAAACGCAGCGTTTTTGCCACGTGCCTGGCACCCGGGGGAAGCAAGCCGAGAACAGCCAGCGCGGCCATGGTCTTGCCGCTGCCTGACTCTCCGACCAGCGCCAGGGTTTCGCCCGCGTCGACGTGAAACGATACCCCGTCGAGGGCGACGACTTCCCTGTCCCTGTCGCCAAAACGGACGGCCAGATCCTCCACTTGAAGCAGGGGGCGATGCATGCAACCTTCACCTGTCTGGACGACGTGATAAAAAAACGATTAACTTCCCAGCTCTTGCCGGGGATCCATCGCGTCGCGCAAGGCTTCGCCGATAAAATTGAGCAACAGAAGAACCACCACCAGAACCACAAAGGTGGAAAGGGAGAGCCACCAGGCGTCGATGTTCTCCTTGCCCTGGCGCAACAGTTCGCCGAGACTCGGGGTGGTTGGTGGCACGCCCAGCCCGAGAAAGTCAAGGCTGGTCAGCGCCATGAACGCCTCCGAAATCCGAAACGGCAGAAAGGTGATGACCGGTGTCAGGGCGTTTGGCAGCAAGTGTCGCCCCATGATCGCCAGGTCGGACACCCCCATGGCCTGCGCCGCCTTGACGTAGACCATGTTGCGCGAACGCAAAAACTCCGCGCGCACGTAATCCGACAGACCAATCCAACCAAAAAGCGAGAGCAAAACCAAAAGCAGCCCCAATGTCGGCGTGAACATGCTCGCAAAGATGATCAACAGGTACAGCTCGGGCATGCTGCCCCAGACTTCGATGAACCTCTGCAACGACAGGTCGACCCGACCGCCGAAATAGCCCTGGATCGCCCCGGCCAGGGTGCCCAAAACCACACCAATGGCGGTCAGGGCCAGGGCGAAGAGCACCGACAGGCGAAAACCGTAAATCAGCCGCGCCAATACGTCGCGACCGCGATCGTCGGTGCCGAGGAGATTTTCGCGCGAAGGGGGGGCCGGCGAAGGACGCGAGAGCTGGGTGTTGATCGAGCGGTAGCTGTGCGGGTTCAGAGGGAAAATGACGCGATTGCCGGCCGATTGCAGTTGCCCCAGAATGAAAGGATCCCGATAATCAGCCTCCGTTTCGAGAAAACCACCAAAGCGGGTTTCCGGATAGGTGACAAACAGTGGAAACAGCCATGTCCCCTGGTAGCGCACGATCAATGGCCGATCGTTGGAAAGAACCTCGGCGAAGAGGGAAAACCCAAACAGGATGCCAAAAATCCAAAGGGAGACGTATCCCCTGCGGTGCTTTTTGAAGAGCCGCCAGCGACGTTGAGTCAGTGGTGAAGGGTTCCAGGGGCGCATGCGGCGATTATAACGGCTCTCGACAGGTTGCAGCAGGTATCTTGTGTGCCAGGTGGATGGGTTGATCGCGGGATTTGGGAGACAACAGCATGGAGAACAAAAGGAAAAAGGGTCTTGACATCACGTTGCGCTGGGGGCTGGGGAGCGCCTTTGTTGGTCTGTCCCTGCTGACTCTGTTTCTCTTCGGGTTGGTCACCCACCTCATGGTTCATACCTCGGCCAAGGAGGAGTTTCGGAATTGTCTTTTTGAGGCAACCGGCATTGCCGCTCTGGTGGTTGATGCTCGTCTGCATAGCTCCATTCACGGTCCCACCGACGAATCCAGCGAGGCCTATCTGGCCATTCAGCGTCAATTGCGGCGCGTGCGCAACGTTTCCGGTGAAATCCAGTCCATTCATACCCTACGCAAGGAGCCGAGTGGTCGGATCATCTTTGCTGTCGATGCAACGCAGGGTGCTGATCGCACCAACCATGTCGGTCATCCGCGTGAGAAGGTCACGCCGGCGATGCTTGCGGCGTTCGAGAAACCCTATCGTGTTACAGTCGAGCAGGAGTTTCACACCGACAAGGCGGGGACGACCCTCTCCAGCTACGCCCCGATCTTCAATACCGATGGCTCCCTGGAGGCGGTCCTCGCCATTGTCATCAACGCCCAAAAAATCGCTGGTTACGAGAGCGACTACATCTACACCCTTTGCACGATCATCTTCGTTTCGACCCTCGTCGCGATGGTTCTGGGATTTCTCTTCTCGCGCCGTATCAGCAAACCTTTGCTGGCCCTGGAGCAGGACATGGCGCGGATCCAGCGGTTTGATCTCGATCACAAACCCGAGGTTGACTCCCGTGTGCGCGAGATTGTCATGATGAAGTCGACGGTCGACAACATGAAGAACAGTCTGCGCTCCTTCAAGAAATATGTTCCCGCTGATTTGGTGGCGGAGTTGATTCTGTTGCGCAAGGAGGCGGTTCTGGGGGCGGAAAAGCGGGAGATGACCATCTTTTTTTCCGATATTGCCGGCTTCACTACGATATCCGAGCAGGTCTCTCCGGAGGTGTTGTCCGAGCGTCTGGGGGTCTATTTCGAGGGGATGACCAGCACCATCTTGCGGCAGCGTGGGACAGTGGATAAGTTCATTGGCGATGCGATCATGGCCTTCTGGGGGGCGCCGGGATTGCTCGCGACCCATGCCGAAGCGGGGTGTCGCGCGGCCCTGGCCTGTCAGCGTCTGCTTGCCGAACAGGCGCCGGCATGGAGCCAGGCTGGATTTCCCGCGTTTCCCACGCGCATGGGACTGTGCAGTGGCGAGGTCATTGTTGGCAACATGGGATACAAGGATCGTCTGAGTTACACGGTCATCGGCGATACCGTCAACCTCGCCAGCAGGCTGGAGAGTTTGAATAAATATTACGGTACGCGCATCGTGATTGGTGAAAGCACGCAGGCACAGGTGGATGCCAGCATGGTGACCCGGTTTCTGGATGTGGTGGCCGTCAAGGGCAAGAGCCAGGGCGTACGTATCTACGAACTGGTGGAGGAGCGGGACCGAGTGACGCCCGAGGAGTTGCAATTTGTCAATCGCTACAATGACGGTATGCGTCTTTATCTCGATCGTCAGTGGCAACAGGCGGCGGAGCTCTTTTCGGCTTGTCTTGGGGAGCGGCCTCAGGACCAGCCTGCGGGCATGTTGCTCACGCGCTGTCGAGAGCACGCCATTCAATCGCCCCCCGCTGACTGGTGTGGCGTGACAATCATGAAGGAGAAGTGACCGTGGTGGCACGATACCTGTCGGCGATTCTCGTTCTTGGCACGTTGTTTGTCGGTGGCTGTCTGGTCAGTTGGAGAAAGTGGGCGGACATTACGGTCGACTATGGCCGCAGTCTGTACATTCCCTGGCGCATGAACGAAGGGGAGGTGCTCTATCGTGACCTCGATGCCATCTTTGGTCCCCTCTCCCACGCCTTTCATGCCTGGCTGTTTCGGATCTTTGAAACCTCGTTCATGACCCTTGTCGTGCCGAATTTGATAGGGATTATTCTCCTTGCCGCCTGCATTTTCCATTTTTTCCGACGCCATACACTACCCATTTCCGACCAGTCCACGGGATTGTTTGTGGGTACCCTGGTTTCCTCCGTGTTTTTGGCGGTGTTTGCTTTTGGCCACTACGCCTGGATGGGCAACTTCAACTACGTTACGCCCTACAGTCCGGAGGCGGTTCATGGAACAATTCTGCTCACCTTTATGGTCACCCTTGGTGCGTCGACGCTGGGGAATCCGGGGCGAATCCGGCTTCTGGT
This sequence comes from Magnetococcales bacterium HA3dbin3, assembly GCA_002753495.1. GTDB lineage: Bacteria > Pseudomonadota > Magnetococcia > Magnetococcales > DC0425bin3 > HA3dbin3. The sequence goes on from PEAJ01000003.1 coordinate 20,859, forward strand.
TTGGCTGATGGGGGGGGTGTGTGGTCTGATTTTCATGACCCGCGTGGATATGACCCTGGCGGCGTTGATGATTGTGGCGGTCTACATGCTGCTTGCCTGGCGTGCCCCGGCGCATCGGGTACTTGGGCTTTCCCCGCGCGTTGCCCTGTTCGCGGGCGGTGTGGTCACGGCGATACTGGTTGTTTACGTGATGATTGGCCAGTTTCCGTTGGCCTATATCTGGCATGACATCAACGTATTGCTCGTGCGGGGTCGCATCGACAAAAACCCCTTCTACGCCACGGTGATGGGAACCGATAATTGGCAGGGTAATCTCTGGGTGATGACGAAAAACATGTTTGTCTACCTGGCCCTGATTGTTGGCACGGCCATGGTCTACCGTGCCCCGCCGGCGGCCATGGGCGTGGGGGGGAAATTGGTGTATGTGGTGGCGGGGCTCTTTCCCATGCTTATGGTAACGCTGTGGATCTGGGAGATGTTTCCCATCTCCGGGCTTGCATTAATCTGCCTGTTGCCGATCGTTGGTCTGGTCTGGTCGACTTATCGCTCCCCGCCTGTGGTGGGAAGGGTCGAGGGATGGCTGCGCAAGGCGGCAAGTCTGGTTCCCATGCTTGTGGCGGCGCTGTGGATCCTGCTGACTCCCCCTACGCCATTCCTTAAGTTATTGTTGCTTTCCATCCCGCTCCTGGTCCTGATGATGGCCGGGATGTTCCTGGTTGCCCTCTTGCGCCCGCGAGAGAAACAGGGGTTTGACGGGGAAGGGGCCGTCCCCTGGTTGCTTTGGGCAACCTTCTCCTTTGCCCTGTTGCTGAAGGTGCCTTTTAATGCCCGTATTTTTCATTACGGCTTTATCCATGTCATGCCCGCAACCCTTCTGCTGGTCGCATTTCTGGTCGGCCACCTGCCAGCGTGGCTGCGAGCGCTTGGATTGAACGATCGACATTTTCGTTTGGTCATGACCGTGCTGATTGTCTTGACATCGGCGCGCCTTGTGAGTTTGGGTTACAGCCTTTATGCGAAAAAAGACTTTCCGGTTGGAGAGGGGCAAGATCAGATGTTTGTTTATTCGCCGAAGAACGATGCACGCGGCGAGGTGATCGGCAACTTTCTTGCCTGGATGAAAGAACGCGCAGCACCGAATGCCACGTTTGTCGTGGTCCCTGAAGGGGTGATGTTGAATTACCTTGCCCGGCGCAAGACTGTAACCCCGTCCATGTCATTTCTCCCTCTCGAGTTGCTGCGCATTCCTGAGGAACAGCAAATTGCTTATTTTGAGCAACGTCCGCCGGATTATTTTGTCGTGATCAAGCGAACACTCAAGGAGTATAGCCTGCCAGGTTTTGGCGAAAGTCCGAAGCTTGGGCAAAAAATGATGAGCTGGATTCACGGTCATTACAGCCAGCTGGCGTTTCTGGAACCGAAAAATGAGGATCCCGGCAAGTTTTGGATCCGGATTCTTGGCAGAAAGGAATCCCCTTATAACACGAAGCAAGGTGAAACCGGCATTCGCGGAACACAGTGACGAATGGGCGTGTGGTGTGGTGGTACGAGGTGTTATGCCGCCCTGGCCTGTCAGCGTCTGCTTGCCGAACAGGCACCGGCGTGGAGCCAAGCTAGATTTCCCGCGTTTCCCACACACATGGGGCTGTGCAGTGGCGAGGTCATTGTTGGCAACATGGGGTACAAGGATTGCCTGAGTTACACGGTCATCGGCGATACCGTCAACCTTGCCAGCAGGTTGGAAAGTTTGAACAAGTACTATGGTACGCGCATCGTGATTGGTGAAAGCACGCAGGCACAGGTGGATGCCAGCATGGTGACCCGGTTTCTGGATGTGGTGGCCGTCAAGGGGAAGAGTCAGGGCGTGCGTATCTACGAGCTGGTGGAGGAACGGGGTCGGGTGACAGCCGAGGCGTTGCAATTTGTCGAGCGCTACAATGACGGTATGCGTTTTTATCTTGACCGTCAGTGGCAGCGGGCGGCAGGGCTTTTTTCGGCCTGTCTTGAGGAGCGGCCCCAGGATCGGCCTGCGGACATGTTGCTTGTCCGTTGTCGGGAGTACGAAGTTCAATCGCCTCCCACGGACTGGCGTGGTGTGACGATCATGAAGGAGAAGTGACCGTGGTGGCACGATACCTGTCGGCGATTCTCGTTCTTGGCACGTTGTTTGTCGGTGGCTGTCTGGTCAGTTGGAGAAAGTGGGCGGACATTACGGTTGACTATGGCCGCAGTCTGTACATTCCCTGGCGCATGAACGAAGGGGATGTGCTTTATCGCGATCTTGACGCCATCTTTGGTCCCCTTTCCCATGCTTTTCATACCTGGCTGTTTCGGGTTTTTGAAACCTCGTTCATGACCCTTGTCGTGACGAATTTGATAGGGATTATTCTCCTTGCCGCCTGTATTTTCCATTTTTTCCGACGCCATATACTACCCTTTTCCGATCATGCCACGGGATTGTTCGTGGGCACCCTGGTTGCCTCTGTATTTTTGGCGGTGTTTGCTTTTGGTCAATATATCTGGGCGGGTAACTACAACTACGTTGTGTCTTACAGCCCGGAGGCGGTCCACGGGACAATTCTGCTTGCTTTCATGGTTACCCTTGCTGCGTCGACGCTGGGGAACCCGGGGCGAATCCGGTTTCTGGTTTGGCTGATGGGGGTTGTGTGTGGTCTGATTTTCATGACCCGCGTGGATATGACTCTGGCGGCGTTGATGATTGTGGCGGTCTACATGCTGCTTGCCTGGCGTGCCCCGGCGCGCCGGGTACTTGGGCTTTCCGCGCGCGTTGCCCTGTTTGCGGGCGGCCTGGTCACGGCGATACTGGTTGTTCACGTGATGATTGGCCAGTTTCCGTTGGCCTACATCTGGCGTGACATCAACGTGTTGTTCGTACAGGGTCGCATCGACAAAAATCCCTTCTATGCCATGGTGATGGGAACCGACGATTGGCAAGGTAATCTTTGGATAATGACGAAAAACATGTTCGTCTACCTGGCCCTGATCGTTGGCACGGTCATGGTCCATCGCCCTCCGCTGGTAACCATGGGCGCGGGTGGGAAATTGGCGTATGTAGCGGCGGGGCTCTTTCCTATGCTTATGGTGACGCTGTGGATCTGGGAGATGTTTCCCAGCCCCGGGCTCGCATTAATTTGCCTGTTGCCGATCGTTGGCCTGGTCTGGTCGACCTGTCGCCCTCCGCTTGCGCTGGGAAGGGTCGAGGGATGGCTGCGCAAGGCGGTGAGTCTGATTCCTATGTTCCTGGCGACACTGTGGATTATGCTGACTCCTCCCCTTCCTTTTCTGGGGCTGTTGCTGTTCTCCATTCCAATCTTGGTCCTGATGATGGCTGGGGCATTTCTGGTTGTCCTCTATCGGCCATGGATGGAACGGGGGCTTGCTGGAGAAGATGTCGTGCCTTGGCTGCTCTGGGCAACCTTCTCTTTTGCCCTGTTGCTGAAGATGCCTTTTAATGCCCACATTCCCCATTATGGTTTCATCCATGTCATGCCTGCGACCCTCCTGTTGGTTGCATTCCTGACTGGCCACCTGCCAGCGTGGCTACGGGCATTTGGATTGAACGATCGACATTTTCGTTTGGTCATGACCGTGCTGATCGTCTTGGCATCGGCGCGCCTTGTGAGTTTGGGTTACGGCCTTTATGCGAAAAAGGACTTTCCGGTTGGAGAGGGCAACGATCAGATGTTTGCCCTTTCGCCGGAGAGCGACGCGCATGGCGAGGTGATCGGCAACTTTCTTGTCTGGATGAAAGAACACGCAGCTCCGAACGCCACGTTTGTCGTGGTTCCCGAAGGGGTGATGTTGAATTACCTCGCCCGGCGTAAGACTGTAACCCCGTCCATGTCGTTCCTTCCCCTGGAGCTGCTGCGCATTCCTGAGGAACAGCAAATTGCCTATTTTGAGCAACGTCCGCCGGATTATTTTGTCGTGATCAAGCGGACTTTCAAGGAGTACGGCCTGCCAGGTTTTGGTGAAAGCCCGGAATTTGGACAAAGGATGATGAGCTGGATTCACGGTCATTACAGCCAGCTGGCGTTTCTGGAACCGAAAAATGAGGATCCTGGCAAGTTTTGGATCCGGATTCTTGGCAGAAAGGAATCCCCTTATAACACGAAGCAAGGTGAAACCGGCATTCGTGGAACACAGTGACGAGCCGAACGTGTGTGTGCGGTGTACCCGAAGAGAGGAAGGGGAGGGGAGCATGAAGAGTTCACCGCATCTCCCCGACGCGTTTCGGCCATCCGCGCGGAAAACCAATAACTCCAATGCCAGATCAAGGTGGCAACGAGGCCCATAACGCGTGAACGAGAAGGAGACAGCACACGTTTGGTGCGGCGAGGAGCGAGCAAGGCAGCCAACGAAGTTGCTGTCTTGGTCTGGAATTGGAATTACGGTTTCAGGGTTTCAGGAAATTTTTCGGCCCATTCGCGGCTTAAGCGTTGCGCTTCCTCAATTTGGGTGCGCGTCATGATCCTGGAGATGGCCGTGCGGTACGCGACCGCATCGTCGGCACCATTCGAGGCCGCCAGATTGAACCAGGCATAGGCCAGGGTGTCGTCCTTCGGAACACCTTCCCCCTCCCGGTAGAGCAGGCCGAGGTTGCACTGGGCGCTGACGATGCCCTGTTTTGCAGCCTTGCGCAGCCACTCTGCAGCCTGCCTGTCATCTTTTGGGGTTCCGTGTCCTTCGTGGTAGGCCGTGCCCAACATGCCCTGGGCTACGGCAAACCCCTGTTCCGCTGCCTTGCGCAGCCATGTCACGGCGCGTCGGCTGTCTTGTGGCAGCCCCTGTCCCTCTTGGTACATGAGCCCGAGCATGGCCTGAGCGCTTGCGTCCCCCTGTTCCGCGGCCTTGCGAAACCATGTCGCCGCCTGTTCGTCGTCCTTGGTGACGCCGAGGCTGTAGTAGTACACCATGCCGAGGCTGGATTGGGCGTTGGCGTCGCCGTGCTCGGCTGCTTCTCGCGTCAGATCGATGCTTCTTGAATCGGCACAAACTCCGACCCCAACCTGGACAAACGTGATGATTCCGATCGCCAACAATGCCGAGAAAAATCTCATTGCGTATCCTCCATCAAGTGCGCGACAGGCGGGAAGAGGTCGAGGGACAAGACGAAGCGGACACGCCTGCGGCCGGTGCCCTTGCCATTACGTGGTGAAAAGAAGCCGATCACATCTCGGGTAGCGTTTCCGAAGCCGCGAGAGACGGGACAACGGCCTCAAGATCGACGTCCCGTGAATCAGGGTTCGGCACCTCAAGCAACCACCCCGGGGATTCTGGAACACGCTTCCGATCGTGTCAATCGAAAGTGAAACGCGCGCAGGGCAAACAGACCTGAAACCTGGCCAAGGGGTGGTAATCCGTCGGGGGCATGGGTCTCCTTTTTGGCGCGGACCTCTGAAGCGGAGTCAATCCAATTCCAGTATTCAAGGTGGATGCAAAGCAGCCAACGAAGCGGATGCTTGAATTGGAATTGGAATCAGGTTGCAAGTTCGCCCCGATGGCATATCCGACTCCGTGACCGGATGGCAGTCACGGTCCTGTACTGGCACCTCCATGCGTGAAAGTGCCAATTTCCATCAGCGTCTTTTTTAACCGTTGGTTCAGTGCGGCCATCTCAATGCCGGATTCATGCTTCCCATGACATGTTTCTATTGGATGTATTTACCAGATGATCCTCTGTTTGCAGCAAGAATTGTCTAATATCTGGCAGGTTATTCCCATCAAAATTCATAATCGCGGACGGTCTGAGTGTGATTAACGTGTAAAATACATACAAACTGGCGCAGAATCAAGTTTCAGCTCCGCAGACAAGATGGCAATATCTTGATGTTTACAATTATTTCCCACCATGCCGCCGCGCAGAAATTTTTAAATATCATCACGGCGCTACCGGGACATTGCATTATTTTGTGCTATATTTAATAGGATTAATTTTAATACTAAAATCATTGAAAGATGTTTTTTTTGCATTGTTTCGGGTTATTAAGTCTGTTTTTCTAGTGATCTTTCCCTGTTCGGCCTTATCAGCCTTTGCATATTTCATGAGGATGGTCACGTTGTATTCTGTGCATGGATTCAAGCGCCCAAAAAAATCGAGTGCCAGCGATTCCGGCGTTTTCATCGCGGGTATTCTGTGCTATCGTGCCGAGCTTGGTCCTGCCTGGGGCTGTACGGGGGCTGGATTGCGATGGGCCGTTAGCTCAGTCGGTAGAGCAACAGACTTTTAATCTGTGGGTCGTTGGTTCGATTCCAACACGGCTCACCAAAAAAATCAGGGGGTTGCGATCTTTCGCAGCCCCTGTTTTTTTGTGGGTGTCAACCAGGTGTCAACGTTGAGCGGATTCATCCGCTTGGCGTTTCGGGGATCGTATCTCCGCTGTGGGAGGGACGAAACCAGGGCGTCTTGATCTTTCTGGGACGCTGAGGGAGAATCCCCGGCCTTGGCTTTTGGCGGCCATTTTTTCAGCACAGCGAGGGCGCGCGGGCATGACGAGCGACCAGACGTTGACTCACTTCGATGCCCATGGGGCGTCACGGATGGTGGACATTGCCGGCAAGGGGGAGACGGCACGTCTGGCAATAGCGGCTGGGGGCGTTGCCATGCGGCCGGAGACCCTGACCCTGATTCTCGACAGACAACTCGCGAAAGGGGATGTTTTGGAGGTTGCGCGCATTGCCGGTATCATGGCGGCCAAGCGGGCGGGCGAGCTCATTCCCTTGTGTCACCCGATCGCCCTGACGGCAGTGAGCGTCGACTTTGCACCCGATCGCGAACGAAGCCGGGTGGACATTATTGCCCGCGTCACTTGCACCGGTCGTACCGGGGTTGAGATGGAAGCCCTGACTGCGGTGGCGGTGGCCGGTCTGACCATCTACGATATGTGCAAGAGCGTCGATCGGAGCATGGTGGTTGATGCCATCCGCCTGCTTGAAAAGTCTGGCGGGCGCAGTGGTCATTTTGTTCGGATGGTCGAGGGACAAGGGTGACCGCGATCGAAACACCGTCAGCGCTAACATCCTCGGGGTTGCGGGATCGCTTTGGGCGGGTGATTCGCTATTTGCGTTTATCGGTGACCGAAAAGTGCAATTTTCGTTGTCATTATTGCCGGTTGGCAGCCGGTGAGGGCGGGGAGCCACGGCACGATCCCCTCACGACCGCCGAGCTCGTGCGCTTGGTGCGACTGTTTGCCCGGTTGGGAGTGGGGCGGTTTCGTCTGACCGGCGGCGAACCGTTGCTGCGTCGTGACATCACCACCTTGTTGGCGGCGATGCTTGCACTGCCCGGCGTGGAGGAGGTCTCCCTTTCGACCAATGCCTATCTGCTCGCCGGCATGGCCCAGGAGTTGAGGAACCTTGGCTTGCGTCGCGTCAACATCTCCCTGGACTCGCTTAAACCGGAGATGTTTGCCCGCATCACGCGCGGCGGGGATCTGGCGCGGGTGCTTTCAGGCATCGATGCCGCTGTGGCGGCGGGATTGGCGCCGGTGAAGATCAACACGGTGGTCATGGGTGGAATCAACGAACAGGAGATTCCTGACCTGATCAACTACGCGCGTGGCCGGGGCGTTTTGTTGCGTTTTATCGAGACCATGCCGATCGGCGACGCCGGGGCGGCGGTGATGGGGCGCCACGTCCCGGCCGCGGAGATTCGGGCGCGCATCCTGGCCACTTGTGGCGGGGAGCTGTTGCCGGTATCCCAGCCCGTTGGCAATGGTCCCGCGAGTTATTTTCGCATTGCCGGACTTGGGGTTGATGTGGGCATCATCTCCGCTTTGTCGCAGCATTTTTGCGACACCTGCAATCGGGTACGTCTTACGTCGTGGGGAGATCTTGTTCTTTGTCTGGGTCGGGAGGATCGGGTTGACTTGCGGGAGGTGCTCCGGTCACATGCCGACGATGCAACCCTTTGTGACATGATTGCCCAGGCCATCCTCCGCAAACCTCGCGGGCACGAGTTTGCCGCGTCATCCGTTAGTGATAACATCTCCCCCCACCCTATGGCCAGCCTTGGAGGATGACGCGAGAGCCAAGCTGACCCAAAATGCGTGGCTGCCTTCCCCCCCGTCCGCTGCGCCACCTTGACGCTGCGTCCCCTGTGGTCATCTTTTGGTGATCTGTACCGCCTGGTTGGGTTCCACGTGGATCGTCTGTTTTTCCTTGATGTGATCCCGCACCACTTCCCATATCGGTGTTCCGCCTGGAGACTCTGGTTTCTCCACCGAAGCCCAACCAGCCACAACGTAGTTCCGTTGTGGTTCCAGCACACGTCCGTCGCTTAAGGTCAGACTGTGGATACGCTGACCGGCAGCCGCTTCCGGGTCGATCTGTAGGGCGCCGTTTGATTTGGCACCGATCGTCGCTTAGGTTGGCACCGATTTAGGGTTGTAAAAAAGTCATCGGCACGCATCTTGCTTTTACCAACCGGACACCTGCTGTACCGCGCCGCCTTCGTTGGCATAAATTTTTGCGCTCGTTGGCACTGATTTAGAGCCTACCTTCCCCGCTCTCGCCACCTCCTCCTAAGAAAATGCATTGTTCTGTTTTTTTCTGTTGCATAGCCTACGCAGTATGCTATGATGGATTCATCGATCGGGGCAGACGGCCCCACCCGCTCCTCGGGGATATCAGGGGATGGAGATGGAAGATGCAAGAAAAAACACATCATTTCGTTCAGCTCGCCATTGATCGCGCAGCCCGCCTTTTAGAGGAAAGGCTTGTGCAGCTAAGGGCGGTTAAGGGCCCCGGCTGCCCCTTCCCCCAATTCGATCCACGCGTGGTTGAATGGCACCGGGAAATCAAAAAGAAGTGCTGTGCGGAGTCTGAGAGGCATGTACCTGCCATAACAGCAGCCGCTTTTGCCGCTGCCGGCGCTATGGCAGTGGCAGAAACTGATGCCGCAATAGTGACTGTGGCGGAAAAAGCCGCCCAGTCTGTTGTCCATAAGATATGCCCGTTCCCGACTGCGTTGGAGCTATCAGATGCATACGTAGGGCTCTCACCCCTCTATCCTCCCGAGGAAAACGACTGCGCAGGGTGACTAAGACGGCAAGCCGGTGGTGGGAGATAGCCCTCCCCCACCACCATCCTTCATATCCTCCAAAAAATGAGGTTGAGAAAATGTTGAAATCTTTCGATAAATTTTCACAGGATTCCATTCTACTGGTCTCGGCGGAGGCTCGTGCCGTTCTCTCCGACGCGGCCCGGGAGGGACGGACGGCTGCGGTGATAGAGGATGTCCGTGATGCCTATGACATACTCCGTCCCCTCGCTGTTGTCTCCGCCGCACGCCTCCTGATCGGGGCGCGCGGGCGGATCGACGAGGGGGAGCTCCGCCGACTCCTCGGCGCCCCCGGGACAGTCGTTGATCACCTATCCGTCGTAGAAATTTATGGGTCAACCCCTTATGATAATATTTTCTTATCTGACTTCTTCGACGCGACGACCCTCGATAACACCGTGAGACATGCCCTCACGGTGTCAATTTTTTGCGATCTCCGTGCGTGCCCTGTTTGCGTTGGGGGGGGCTGCCCCTCATGTGCGCAGATCGGGGACAGCATCGTCCAGGTGCGCCCTGGACGGCCATCGTGCTTTGGCAAGAGCCCCCAAGAGCGGTTTGAGGAGGAGATCAGGGAGTGGCTGTCCCTGCCTCCGTCAGAGACGAGGATCTGAGAGATAAACACACCCTGGCGGGCCATCCTCTGCCAGGGCATCTTTTTTGGAGTATATGCAAGGGCGTAACTATATGATAAAGCTGGTCTATCCCGACTCAGAGCACGCACTTAGGTTTGATCCCGTGCGGATCGCTGTCCGCTGGCCGCACGGGAAAGTTATTGACGGGGAAGAGTTTTCGTCTATCGCCGCGGCTGGGGGCGTCATAAAGACCGACCAGAGAATCGGAGTTCTACGCGCGTTCCAGGTCGAGGACGGCAGCCTTTTGGCAGATTCCATTGTTTCTGTTGAGGATGTTCGTGGAAAGCGCTTGCGCGATCTGCTGTCGCTCATGTCTCTCACACGCGACCAGGCGGCGGCGCTGGTGATGGTCTCGCCATCGACGCTGGATGCGTGGATCTCACAGACTGGGGGGGCGGCCAAAAGGTCTGCCCCCGCGTGGGCCCTGCTGCTCCTCTCTCTCCTCTACGAGGCACGCGCCGCCGGAGAGGTAGGAGAGGCGATCGAGCGTAGAGCGCGCGCACGGGTGGAGTCCAAAAAAATTTAGGATGGATCGCTCCTTGCCGTGCCGTTTTTTCCTTGTATAGACCACCACGCGTGCTATAATGAAATCATCGATCGGGGCACATCGCCCCGCCCGCTCCTCGGGGGGAAATCAGGGGATGGAGATGAAAAATGAATAAAACCAATTTTTTGGTCCCGCTGCCATCCCTCACAGGCCTTGAAGCGGCTGAGGCTGAGCCTGTCCGCGACCGTCAGCTTGGCATAGCCCGCAGGATCGGCGAGGCGTTCGCTTTATCCGAGGACGGCGCCAGCCGTGAGGAGATCAGCTCGGGACTAGAAGGCCAGGAGCCAGTTTTTTTCGGTCTCGTGCTCGGATACGCTTCCCTGTCAGAGTACGACAGGGTGGTAGCTCATCTCGCCGGCATCACGTCGGCGCGCTGGTGGGTGACGACGGGGGCGAAGATTTTTCCGGAGCTGATCTCCAGCGCTATCAGACACATCCGTCTCGGTGAGCTGCCGGAGCTGGAAGGGACTGAAAAGCAAGCGGTCTGGGCGGGGGAGATCCGCGCCCAGCATCTCGATCGCGCAGAGCGTATGCTGCGCATCGCGCGTATCGTACAAAGTGAGACGATCTTCCTCAGTATGTCCGAACAGGCACAGGCGGAGGCATATACTGAGATCAAAAAAATTGCGGCGGGGACTTCTCTCCTGGACCAGGGCGCCCATGGAGGGGATTTTGTCACCCTCATGCGTCTCGCGGGCGACTCTGGTCGCTACGAGGCGTTTTACACCTGGCTGCGCGGCCGGACTGCATCTGGATGGTGGCTGGAGCGCAAGGTGGCGGGAATGGATTTGATTATGAAAGATTTTTTACGGGTGAGTTCAGCTGCTCAGAGCAGCTTCCGCTCCTAGTCGGCGGCGGTAGGGTTCTCGATCACATATAAAACACTGGCGTATCATCGCTTTCCGTCTGCGCCTTGACGACCCTCCCGTCGCGCACGGTGACACGATCTCCCGACACCGAGACCCCATCCCACGCCGCCTCGACCACCCCGCGCGGCGTGGCGACGCGGGCGGTGCTGCCGGAGACGGAGAGGATCCGGCCAGAAGACGACGCATCGCCGACTAAAAGGGAACGCAGCTCAAGTAGAGGATGGGGCATAGCGGAGCACCTCCAATGAAGTCGTGATGCGCGGCAAGCGCGCCTCGTGCGTGACGCTCGTGACCTTGCCGCGCCAGGAATCGCCCATCAGGGCGTCGTGGACCTCGACCAGCTGGCCAGGCATGATGCCGGGGCGGTAGATACAGGTCAGTGAAATCTCTTGCAGATCCTCCCCGGCGTCGATCTCGGAGCGGCCGCGCTCGATCTTTTCGGCGCTGTTGGCAAGAAGCGGTTCAGCGATGTCTTTGCCCGGGTAATCGCCAGCGCCGCGCTGACAGATGATGTCGCTGTCCCCGTAGCCGGTGCCGTTTTTGGTCTGCCCGGAGATGCGCAGAGAGACCGGGTAGGCTTCGAGCCCGCCGGCTGTTTTGGGCGTGATCAATCCCCAGGCCTGGGCAACGGATCGGTACTTCACCCGCGCGACGGCCGTGCCGGCGTACTCCGCGGTCAGGGTGCGGTTGTCGGATTCCAGATTCAGCTCACCCAGGGTTACCCCGAGCCAGAGGACGCTGACGATGGCCACTGCTGGCTTACTGATGGCAGCCATGGAAGTCCCTGAGAATGTGACGATTTCTTCGTTCTCTACCAGGTGGTTTCCCTCAGGGAAGATAAGTCCGGCGGAGGCCTCCAAAGCCAGATTGGTCACATTGGCGTCGACGTAGGCGAGGGTGTGTACCGTGTCGCCGCCGTAAAACTCCGTGCGGCCGCGATTGAGACCGGCCGGCCTGGCGTCCGGCTCGATATTGATCGGGCTGCCTTGTGGCAGATAGCCACGCACGACGATCCGATTGACGCGCAGTCGCGACCGGTGCGACTCGCGGCAGGAGAGATTGTCGGCGATGTCGGTCAAGACATGATCCGGCGTGGCCGTGCCCCAGTCCGGTGGCGAGACCGGAAAGCGCTTACGCGTATGCAGCCGACCGTCGGGCAGACTCTCGACCACCCCGCCCGCCGCCTCGGCGATGGTGCGGACTACCTCGATTGGAAACCCCTCATGAATCGCCAGCCGGACCCGCCCGGATATGAGCCAGTTAATCATGTCCCAAACGATGGTCTCGCCGATCGCTTCCTCGGCGGCGGTGTGCGCCATGATCGGGGCATCCCAGGTGCGCTCGATAGGCTTTGCGCGCGGGGTTGCATAGCGCGCGGCCGGGCTGATGACGGCAACGACCAGTCGCGGCCGATGTACACCCTCGCGCGACAGCTCTTTGCGATCGACGATCACACCGTATGTTTCGCCCGCGGCGTCGGCGCCGCCCAGGCGGATGGTCAGCGCGTCGTCGACCTGGATGCGCTGATAATCTGCCGGGTTTTCCAGCTCGACCTGGCCGGTCCAGAACAGGTCGCCCTCGGATACTGAAAGAGTGATGGAGATTGGCATCGGATTAAACCAAAACAAGCTGCAAAGATCATGATTTGCGCCGAAACGACAGAAAGACATCGCAAACAGGAATGAGTGACGAAGATGATTGTGTCGGGAGTGACCAGGTATCCCCAGACCTCAAAAGCACGACCGGTCCCCCGGTCACCACTGGGCCAAACCAGGCTGCCGTGAGTGATGAAGCGATTGACTGCATCGGCATAGAGTTGTCATAAACAGGGATGTTTATCGTCGATACAGCTGACGAAACCGTAATATTCACCCCATTGACTATAAATTTTTTAATTAAAAAGGTACCTTGTAAACAATTATAGAAGAACCCATAAACAGGGGTAAGAACTTCGATAACACTAATTGGTTGAATTCCTTTGCTTACCCAGTTTTCAATAGAAATTTCATCCCAACTGGTAGAAATCCTGTAGTAGGTAAAACATCCGGAGCATGGGCCGGTTGGGAATTTACTATCGTATGAAATTTTCTCATATAGCGGAGAGCCAGGAGTCCGTAAAATCGCCGGGTAAGACGGGATCCCTCCATCTGTGACGAAGGAGGAAGTGTAGATGGACAGCGTAACATTTCCACCGTTAACATTATCTTGCCTAGAGGGTTCCCTATAGAAATTAACCACATAGGACTCAAGGTATCCATCACCTACAAACTTTATGTATATTACAGACGTGCCTGAGTCGAAAAACGCCCCAGTTCCATCATTAAAAAAATTGAGAAATCTCCACGGGAAAATATCTCTAAAATTAGCGTCTATCCTGATAAGGAACCTCCATGAAATACCGTCTTGACCAAGGAACCGGTAGAGTTTTCCGCTATATCTTTTTGGGCCAAGGCTCGCCCCCACCACCTCATCAAACGGTCCAAGATCAATGGCTTGCGTCTGCGTCGTCATCGAATTGGTATCCCGAGGTGGATGATGCTCACCCCACCATCTGGCATGAGCGGTGGCGTGTCACCGAGGACGGCATAGCGGATGGTCATGCTTTTACGTACCGGATTCAGCGCGAGGAGGGGGTAGGAGATGGTCGCGGACGCCCGTACCGGACTTGTGCAGGCCCACTCCGCCCGCATAGCCTGCGCTACCGAGGTCAGAGTGCCGTACTGGGCTGTTGCGGCTGCGGCCACCCCCAGGCCGTAGACGCCTCGCGCTGCGGCAGAGAGGTAGCTTGCCCCACAGATGCCGCGCGCCGCCGCCTCGACGCGCAGGCCGTAGCTCGCTCTGACAGCGGCCGAGACACCGAGAGACCATGCCCCACGCTCGGCAACCCGGGTGACGGTGATCCCCTCCGTGAGGACGGCGTTGCCGGTCTGGTCGAGGATCCTGCCGCCATCCTGCCCCAGGATCCGGCCCGGGTAGACGGACGGGAACTCGATTGCCAAGAGATTCCCGGCCTGGTCGAGGATCTTCCCCCCAGCCTGGTCGAGGAGATGTGAGACGGTCGTCAAGGCGCGATCGCCCAGGGCGGATGCCCTTCATAAAGGTGCAACCCTGCCACCTGCGTCGGCCGGCTGGTGGCGATCACCGGCGGCGTTGGCGGGCTCGCCAGCGGGTCCGGCGGCGCAGTGACGGTGAGGGTATCCTCCAGGTAGTCGAGGATCGTCACCGGCACCGGCCGCAAGATTGCCAGGTGTCCAGAGGCGTCGATCCCTTGCATGGCGAGCACCTGCCAGTCGAGCTGGTGCGCGGTGATGGCGCTCTCGATCGTCGCCAGCGGGTCAGCAGTGTCGATGTCGATCAGCACGTGCGTCAGCCGCCGTCCGCTCACCACGCGCGTCCCCGGCATCATCCCCGCCGGCCACTCGCCGCGCATTTGCCGGATGGTCGCTTGCACAGCGGCGGGGAGTGCGCCGAAAGACGTATCGTCCGGCATGTTGAGGATGGCGTCGCAAATCATGAAAAATCTCCTTGGATGGCGACGGTAGACTGAACGCTGCCGAGGATCATCGCATTGGCGATCAGAATTGATTCCGGGATTCCCACCCCAAGGGTGATGTAGCCATCGGAGCCTGCAAAGGAGCCGGCAAAGCTCGTGACCGTTCCCCAACTCCAAGCTCCAGGATCGGTGATGTTTTTACAGCCGATTTGCAGCTGATTGGTCGCCACATCCCAGCGCACGGCGACACGGAAGCGTTTGCCGCGTGCCGGCACCGCTGCGATGCTTGCGCTGTTGCTACCATCGGTGGCCTTAAAAGCCTGCGCGGCAAAGTCGTAGTAGCAGAGTGACGCAGCGGACCCGGTGAGACTGACCAGCCCCATCGCGCCGGACGACAACAGAGAAGTGTCCTTCAAAAACGGAAGCTCCAGCTCAACGATAAGCACGCCAGAGGCTCCATTGACGTTACCGGTGGCTGGCCACCGTAGAGCCTCGGATGCGCGGGTGACGGCGCTTATGCCTGTCACGATCGGGGTGCTGACCCCGTGCCCCGCTTCAACTTGTACATGCGCAGAGTCAATTGTTGTGGCGCCTGTCCCGCCGCTGTTGAAGGTCCAGTGCGTCGCCCCTCCGTCGATCAGGTGCTCGAGGTAGGCGTAGTCTTCTCCGCTTGGTATGTGACATTCGGTCGCGCGGATGAACCCTGTCGTCCCCAGCTCCGTGACATCTGCATCGATAGATGCGTCTCCTGTCACATGACATGTCTTGCTGTAAGGGTCGTGATAAAACTGGGAAGATGAGGCGCCGCCAAGAACTTGCATGTAGCTGAAATGGGGGTTATCCCCGGCAATTATTTTATAGATTGCCTGTGCGGCGGCAGGAGTACCTGCCGGGAAAACGCCGTTGACCCCGCTCCAGCGGGCAGAATACCATCCCCACCCCTGCGGTTTGCCTAGACGTAGGCAAGCGCCGCCATCAATACCAGTACCGATATTTGCAAAAGTTTCGAGGTTGACGTTTTGAGGATTATTTCCCCCTTGATCTTGCGTCGACGCGTAGATGTAGTTTGTGCGCGTTGGCTCCAGGAGCAAGCCGAAGCCGTTTTGATCGAACCAGGTCACGCCGAGCTTGCTGGTGCTCGTCACCCCCGGCGCTGACCACGCCGACCCCGACCAGATGCCGCCTTGAAGACGATGAACGTTGGTGCTCATTGACTTTAGCGCCCAGTTCGCATCGAAGACAGTACCCGTGCTTGCGCGGGTGAAGGTGGCCGCCCCCTGGCCCGCACGCAACGAAAGGTCAACGAAGTTCGGGCAAAACAGCGGCGTTGCCTTGCCGCCGCCGGAGGCGAGCACCCCGATGCACGCTGGCGACATCATGCCAGGTCTCCGTACGCGCCCCAGGTGTTGGGGGTCCCAGCGACCAGCTTGATGATGGTGACCGGGGAGTGCTGGCCGGCCAAGGATGTTCTTCCCTGCTTGCTTTCGATTACGTCCGCCCCTTGAGCGACCATCGTCACCGTGCCGACGCCTCGCTGGATCACGGCACACTGCCACCCGGCCGGGATGGCCTCGGTGGAGGTCTGCGGCAGCGTCAGGGTGATGGGGCTCGCGTTGCTCAGAGTGATGATCTTCCCGCGATCCGCCCCGGTGGCTGTGTAGCTGGTACCGGTCTGCGCGCTGATCTGCGCACCGTGGCCAGACATGCTGTTGTTGGCATCGACGGCGATGCCGGAGGCGTGCGCCGCGCCGTTGCCGTCGGTGACCGGGAGATACCCAGCACTTCCGGACGGGCCCATCGCCTGTCGCAGGTTTGCTCCGGTGATTTTCCGCGTGCTCCCGGCGGAAGAGTCGGTCGTGTCGGACACATCGACTGTCACGAAGTAGTCGCTTGGGTCTGGGGTCGTCAGAGCCGGCAGGTCGGTGATTTTACGGTCGGCCATATCATTCCCTTTAGCTATTGCTGCTTTCGTCGTCTGGGAGGAACCTCATCTTGATTACCCTGCCCGTATCTTGGTCCTTCATCCAGACCTCTGTGGTTCTTTTTACATCGACCTTCTGAGAAGTGTCGTCCGGATTTGTTACTGGTTTGGTGTCGGTTTTTTTCTTGCCGGGCATCTGGATTAGTAGATCTTCATCCTTGACATCATCGCCGTTATTGTCCGCACCGTCCCTCGGCTTCCGGATGCGTATCTCGGGACGGCCACGCGGCCAGAAAAGGCGCGGAAAAGAGAGAGACCCGGCGTGATATTTCGACTTCCCAAAGACGCGGACTGGCGGGACTTCGGCGAGCGTGACATCGCCTTTCTCCCAGGCGCGTTGCATCGCCTTGAAAACGTCTGCCGACGCAACCTTTTTTCCGTTGTCATAGGGGATACTGTAGAGCGAAAAAGGCACTGTGTAGGACACAAACATCGCCCCCGTGCAGGCGACGGGCGAATAAAATTCTCCGCGGTCTCTGTCAAATACAGGCGTCGGCACCATGTTGTCGCGATCGTCCCAGAAATCAGTACGCTGGTCGATCGAGAC
Source organism: Magnetococcales bacterium HA3dbin3 (assembly GCA_002753495.1). Lineage (GTDB taxonomy): Bacteria > Pseudomonadota > Magnetococcia > Magnetococcales > DC0425bin3 > HA3dbin3. The sequence goes on from PEAJ01000003.1 coordinate 38,010, forward strand.
GCTTGTCACATTGTATGGGTATCGCAGCGTCTTGCGCACCTCGCGGCGCCAGGTGATGTCCTCCTTGATGACATCCTGACGCCGGCCAAGATAGTCATACCCCCAGCCGAAAGAGTTGCCATCGACCGAGAGCCTGACGGTGTTGGCAACCTCGTCCGAACAGAAAAGCTTGATGCGTTTGATGCCTGGCCGCTCTACACGCAGAGAGTCCTCAGACGTTGCCGGGGGAGGCTTCCCATCCTCCCAGACAGCTATCGTGCCAGCCTCGACGGTAAAGGCGACAATGCACGGGAAGGCCCCCCCTTGATCGTCATCGACGACCAGCTCAAACGGCTCACTCGCCGCACGCGAGGCGATGGAGAGCGGCAGGACGGCAGAGACGACGGCCATTACGCGCTCTCGCCGGAGATCATGAGGTCGAAGTAGTTGTTCGAGAGGCTGTTGGCCCCGGCTGGTACGATGCGCTTGGTCCAGACCGGCACGGATGATGGATGCGTGCGGAAGGTCAGGACATCGCCCGTTGCCCACGTACCGCCCCAGCCGGCAGACGGCAAACTGAAATAGGGCCTGGAGAAGATGGCGTTGGCGGGCGAGAAATCGTTGCCGGTCGATCCACTACCGACCGCCCCGAGGGTGTCGCCGGTACAAGCAAAGGTCGTGGGACTGGTAAAAACCAACGTCCACACCTGCTCAACACCGCCAATCGAGTCCACCGTCGGCACCACGGATGTCGGCGGTGTTGCCGGCGCGTTACCGGCGTAGGTCCCTGCAACCGTCGACCCGCCCCAGTTGTCCCACGACCCAATGACATATCCCACCTCGATCACCGACGAAACCCGGGCCGTGCCCCCGGCATAGCCATACGCCGTGCTGACGCCGGCAGAGAGCGTGAGCGTGGCCTTGCTGCCGTTCCAGCTGACACCGGAGGTCGATGCCACGCGCAAAAACTCCTCGTGCCCGTTGGCATCACTGATGCTGGTCTGGTCGCAGATGCGGATTAGGTCGCCGTTACGGAATATTTGGTCTGCCGCCTCGCAGTTGACTGCGAGTGTGGTAGCCCCGGCGCTGATTGTGACATCGAGCGTGCCGGCGCCGTAGAGTCGCTCGGCTCCGGTCAAGGCATTCTGGGTGTCGGTCTGTACCCCTGGAAAGATCAAAACCCGGTCATCGCCCGGTGTCGGCGCGTTGAGAAAGACCTTGGCGTTGACCATTCGCTGGTTGCTCGCCGGGGCGACTTTGGCGAACAGTTTTCGATACTTCGTTGACCCCGCCAGCCGCTCAGCCTGCGGGACGTAAGGAAAAAGGTTGCCCATGCCAGCCGGAAGGGCGTTTGCGGACATCCGGCCGCCGTTGCTGGAGGCGTCGCTGACGGTCGCGGGGAGATAGAACTGGATGTCAGTTGCTTGGATGGCCATGATATTTCTAGACCTCGATCAACTTTACAGTGCCACTGTAACGGTCGTTCCAGGTCGGCACCGGCGTGCGGTCATTGTGCGGAACGCACGGACGTAGATCGATTGCCGGCGGCTCTTGATGGCGAAACCGCACCTGGAATGATTTATCCCACCAAATCAACATAAAAACAGCGTCGGGTAGGGCGGCGATGGCTTGCAGGGCATCCACCATTGCCCGCGTCAGCCATACCACCTCCCGGTGGGCCTCAAGGGTGATCGGGCGCCCGCCGGTGAGCGGAGTTGACCAATAAGCCACCGACCCGCCCAGCGTGCGTACGCCCTCTTGGGTGACCGGCGCCCAGGCGTGCTCATCGCTCCACTGGATGGCGTCAGGCAAAATCAGATCTCCGAGCCTTTTCATGGCAGCCCCCGCAGTGTCTCTTTGATGGAGTCGACCATGCCCTTGATCTGCTCGCGCGGCGCAAGCACCGATCCGACACCTTTACCATTGATCACAATCTCATGCCGTACGACGTTTGCCTCTAATGCGCTTGGCGTGCCGCCCGATCCGCCGGCAGCGAAGGCCGGAGCAGGGATGGCGGGGATGGTCAGGCGTGGGATTTCCGCCGTGAAATCATGGCCGGCATTCAGCCACGCCTGCATCCGGTCGGGCGGTGGCGGTGTAAACCCGGGCGGCCACGCGCCTTGCGCGTGGCTAGATTGAGATTGCCATGAGCTTAGGCGGTTAACAGCGGAGCCTCTCCAGAAATCATCGAAACCGCCCATCTGTTCGATATATGCTTCGGGACTTGATGGAACTTCGAGCTTTTCACCCTGCTTAGCTAACGAAAGAAGCCACTTTTCTCGCCATCCAGTCGTATGGCCAGGATGATGTTTTGCCGTGTTTTCCTCGTCTACAAGAGTCCCTAGATGCCGATTTTCTGGTTGCTCGGGCGCAGAGCCAAGATACTGCTTTTCCAGCACCCTGCCCTCCTTGTCCATAAGGGCTATCCAGGATCGCTCTTTTGGCTGTCCGGGCGCAGAGCCAAGATACTGCTTTTCCAGCATCCTGCCATTTTTATCCACAGATGCTATCCAGGATCGCTCTTTTGGCTGTCCGGGCGCAGAGCCAAGATACTGCTTTTCCAGCATCCTGCCCTCCTTGTCCATAAGGGCTATCCAGGATCGCTCTTTTGCTCCCCCGTCGCCAGCGCGAGGCTT
>PEAJ01000228.1 GCA_002753495.1 Magnetococcales bacterium HA3dbin3
CCTTTGCGGCATCCGCGTGATCTGCGCAAGAACGACGTCATCCTTTTCGGCGACCTCGACACCCAGGCCCTGAGCGGTGAGCGCTTCCGGGTTACTGAGGTCGATACCTACCTCTTCGGCAATGAACGCCATCCGCGACTGACCTTGACCGGAGAGGGTGGATCGGTGGTCTTTTTCTCCCTGAACGCCCGGGAGGATGTCGCCCAGTTTTCGGTCAGCGGTCGTTTGCAGCGTAACGAAGTAGCGCACCTTTTCAACCTTGAAGAATTTGCCCGACTGTTCGAGGACAAGGAAGGGGTTCTCAGCCTGAGCCGGGTTGAGGAGCCCAAGTCGATGGCCGGTTGGACCGCCCCGCTCTATCGTTTGCAGGTCGATGCCCTTAAGGGCTCCTTCCATCGCGGTGACTATCGCGGCAGCGCCTTTTTCCCGCGCCCGAGGGAAGGGAGGGGGCTCGACTACTACCTGTTGGTCGACGATGGGGCCCTGCACGCGATCGAGGTTGAGGTCTACGACGGCGGAGAGACGGATGTCTATGTCAGCCGCCGCTTTCCCGTCGACAGAATCGGGGGGATGTGGTCGGCATTGCCGGAGTAGGCAGGGGTATTGTCATCCTGATTTTTCCCCGGGAAGGCTCGCCGGGTGTGGTGGGGTCGGCGGGGTGTTGTTGCCATTCCCCTCCCCCGTGCGCAGCCAACCACGATAGCCATAGAGCTTAAGCGCTGCCCACTCCCGCAGCGCCTGGTTGGTGGCGGATAGGGCCTCCGGGTTGGGCAGGAGGTTGGGGAGGTGGTTGAACCAGGCCTGGGGGCGTTCCGGGCGGGCGGAGAGGTTGATGTCGGTTGTCGCCGGGGTGATGTCGACGTTCAGGGCACGAAAGGCACCCACGGCGCGCGGCATGTGCAGGGCGGAGGTGACGAGGAGTCCCCTCCGCAGGTTGAGGTGGGTCATGATTTTTTCGGTTTCAATGGCGTTTTCCCGCGTGCTCAGGCTTGTGACCTCCTCGATGATCGCGGTCGCGGGGACCCCCCAGAGACGGAGAAGCCGGGCGATCGATTTTGCCTCCGGTCGGGTTTCGCCGCCGCCACTAGCGATAATCAAGGGTGCCTTGCCGGCATGAAACAGCCGGAATCCGTGCAGAACGCGATCCGAGGCCTCGGTGAGTTCGATCTCCAGACGTGGCGGATCGGGTTCCTTGACCGCCCCGCCGAGGATGATGATGGCATCGGCGGCCGGCAGGTCGGTGATGGGGCGTGGCGGATAGGCAAGCTCCAGGGGCGTGGCGATCCAATCCGCCACTTGCCGCGAGGAGAGACTCCACAGGATCAAAATCACCCCCAGCCCCAGGCGTTTTGCCATCACCGGTCGCCTGGTATAAAGGACAATGATTCCAATCAGTATCAACAGACCGGCTGTGAGCGGGTTGGCCACCCCCGCCAGTTGGTACTTGACCCAAAGCGCGATCACGTTTTATCTCCTGTACCGTCGGCTCGGGGGAGTGGCGGTGGTTCTCCTACGGACGCAAGGGGTCGGGCTATGGAACAGAGAAGTCAGAGGGTATTTTTGTCGAAGGGCGTGATTCGTGGAACGCCCCTTTTCGCCGCACTCTCGGAGCAGCAACTGGACAGGTTGCACAAGGGTGTCTCGAGGATCCGTGTCGAGGAGAGGCAGGTTCTTGTGCAGTGTGGGCAGGATTTTGTCCACTTCTACCAGGTAGCCACCGGTTTGATCAAACTCAACCGTGTGTCGCCGGCCGGTGATGAAAAGATCCTGCGGTTGGTCAAACCCGGCGATACCTTTGGTACGGCGTTGATGTTCATGGACAAAAAGCGCTATCCGGTCAATGCCGAGGCGGTGCGCCCGAGCGATGTGCTCGCCATCCGCGCGAGTCTTTTTTTGGAGATTTTGCGTGAATCCCCCTTGATCTCCGACCTGATCATGGGGCACTTGAGTCATCAGCTGAGCTGCCATGTTTCCAGCATCGATGGCTTGTGTTTGCAATCCGCCTCGTGTCGTTTGATTCGCTTTCTGCTCGAATCCCTGCCCGCCAACCCGAAGGATCCGCCCGAGATTCGTCTCGACATCCCGAAGCATGTCCTGGCCTCGCACATTTCCATCAAGCCCGAGACCCTGTCACGCATTTTGCGCGACTTGAGTGACCGCGGCATCATCGAAGTGGAGCGGCGCTGCATTCGCATCCTCGATCTCGACGCCTTCCAGAGCCACGGTGGCTCCTGCGAGTCGATGTGATTCCAATTTGCATTCATAGCGATAACTTCGTTGGCTTCGTCGTCGGCTCCTCACCGTACCAACATGTACTGTCTTGTCGCCTCCTCCTCGCCGCCTCGTTCTCGCGTCGAATGCAAATTGGAATGAGCGGTTCACGCCCCGAGGGCGGTGATCGCGTACTGCGCGGGGCAACGATCGGGAGGCGACGGCGGGTATCGCGATTGGCGACCGGTTCCATCAGGGGCCGGGGGCCAGCTGTTCCGCGGTTGGGCAGACAGAGGCAAACTGGATGTTGTTGCGACCGGCGTGCTTGGCGCGATAGAGGGCGGCATCCGCCTTTTTCACCAGATGACCGGGTTCACCACCGTCCAGCGGGAAGAAGCTGATGCCGATGCTCGTCGTGATGGAAAGCTCATGCTCTTCGAGTTGGAACTTTTGTCCGAGCGAGCTGAGCATATTTTGGGAAATTTGCAAAATATCGGCCGACCTGGTGACGTTGGTCAGGACAGCGGTGAATTCGTCCCCACCCAGCCGCGCCACGGTGTCGCTTTCGCGGACGCAAGAGACCAGCCGCCGCGCCACCTGTTGCAGCAGCAGGTCGCCGACTGCATGGCCCAGGGTGTCGTTGATGGTCTTGAATCGGTCGAGGTCAAAGTAGAGCACCGCCACCCACTGCCGATGTCGCCGACCCTGAATGATCGCCTGTTCGAGCCGGTCGAGAAACAGTTGCCGGTTGGGCAGACCGGTCAGGGGGTCGTGGAAGGCCATGTGCTTGAGGCGTTCCTCCCCCTCGCGGCGCGTGGTGACATCGCGGGAGACATAGAGGATCCGTTCGAGGTCAGGGTCGGCGCCACGAATGGGGGTGGTGATGATTTTGGTAAAAACGCGGTGGCCCTTGGCATCGTAGTGCAGGCGCTCGTCTGTCTGGGTGACCTGTGTGCTGATGGCGTGACGAACCGGGCAGCGGCTGCTGGTGGGACCGGGGCAGGTCAGACAGAGGGTCCCCTTGCCCGACATCACCTCCTCGCACCGATGGCCGATCACCTGGGCTCCGGGGCGCATGGCGCGTTCGGCCAGAACGCGATTGGCATGGTGCAACAGGTAGTTCTTGCCATCGACGACACAGATGCCATCCTCGATGCTGTCGAGGATGGCGGCATTGAGTTCGATCGCCTCCTGCAAGGCGGCCTTGCGCGCGGAAATTTCGCTGATGTGCGCCTGGGTGGCGAGGGCAATCTTGATGCGCGACAGAAGCTCGACAGGCTGCACCGGCTTGCGGACAAAATCCACCGCCCCGAGGTCAAAACAGCGGGCAATGAGGGTTTCGTCCGTTTCGCCGGTGATCATGATGACCGGAATCTGCCGCAAGTCGGGACGCTCCCGCAGCCGCCCGAGGACCGTCAGCCCATCGACATCCGGCATGTTGACGTCGAGCAGGATCAGGTCGACGGGCTCGATCTCCAGCTTGGGCAGCAGGTACTGGGCTTCGAGCAAAAAATCAGGGATGTGGCCGGCATCGGCGACGACGCGGCTGATCTGCTCGACCGTCTGGCCGTCATCATCGACCAGA
>PEAJ01000229.1 GCA_002753495.1 Magnetococcales bacterium HA3dbin3
CCCAAGGACAGTGACATTCTCGGTGATACTCTTGTTTGCCCCAGGGAGGGAATGGCGTAGGGTCGGCGCTCTTTTCTGATCGGCAGCCGCGCCCGGTCGTTCACGCGCCACACCGCCGATATGCACCCGAACATTTCCCTTGCCAGGTACTTGGTTGCCACGCTCTTGCCCGCGTGTCTGGTTGCCGCGTCGATCTATCGCACCCAGGTGGATTGGAACCGACAAATCTCCGCGACCACAACGGAAATTTCCCGCCTGGACAGTGCCGTTCAGCTGTACGATATCCAGACGGAGATGCAGAAGATTCGCGGACTTGCCCAAATCTACGCCCAGGAAAAGGGCGATCGCGCAAGGCGTGAGGTCAGCCTTCAATGGCAGGCCCTTGAGGAAAAACTTGACCAGGGTGATGCCTCCCTTCCGGAGGAGTTCCGGGACCTTGGCGCGACCATCAGGCGGGATTTCAATCCGGACGGGTTCACCTCCACTCCGAGGCTTCTGTTTGAGATCCACACCCAACTGATTGCCCGGGTCGACGACATCGTCAAGGGCATGGCCATGCATGCGCATCTGCTGTCGGACGCGGATGTCAGTATCCACAATCTGAAGGATTTATTGCTCAGATACTACCCGGACCTGGGGGAATCCCTGGGGCGCATGCGCGCGGTGGTCAGCTCCATCCTCGCCTCCGGGGAGCAGGTGGTATCGGATCGGGTCCGTTTTGGCGAGGTTTTGGGCAACGTCAATCGCAGTCTGGAAAGGATCCGGAGGGCCCATCAGTTTTTGCGCGTCGAGTCACCCCTTCTGCAACCGGTTCTGGTGTGTTTCGACAAGGGGGTGGAACCCAACCTGATGTCCCTTCTCAATTTCAGCCACACACTTTTATCCGAGCAGACAATTCGTGCGGATCCACGTTTCTTCTTCTCCTTGATTACCGGAACCATGGAGCAAAATGGCACCTGCTCCCGAAAGGTGTATGTCAAATTACGAAGCAACCTGCAAACCCGGGTCGGGCAGATTCGCCTGCAGCGCGACTCCACCCTCGGTCTCTCCCTGGCGGCGCTGCTGATCATGTTCGGTTTCATCACCGACTTCTATCGTCGCAACCGGCGCACGCTTGTCGACCTGTTCGAGAGCCGACAGGAGGTGGTCGTTGCCATGGAGAAGATCAAAAGTCACCGCGACAAGCTGGCCTACGAGCGTGATATCGTCGAAAGAACCCTTGAGAAAATCAACCGTTCGGTACCTTCCGACCACACCGAGGCCTCCCTGATCTCGCTGCCGTTGGAGCGCATCGCCGGTGATTTTCTGCTCTCGGCCACGCGGCCTGACGGTGTTCGGTATTACCTTCTGGGAGATTTCACCGGACACGGGCTCCCGTCAGCCCTGGGTGGTCCCATGGTCGCGGATATTTTCCACGCCATGACACGAAAAAGTTTTGCGCCTCTTGCCATCCTCGACGAGATCAACACCAAACTCCATCTCAAACTGCCCCGACAGCTTTATCTTGCCGCCGCATTTCTTGCCTTCGACCCGCTCACCGGGCAAGTATCGGTCTGGAACTGTGGCGTGCCGGATGTTTTGCACTTCCGGCACGAACAATTTCACCAGGCATATCCGTCCAATCACATTCCCCTGGGGATTTTATCGGAGCACGAACTGGCGAGCGTCGAACAAACGGCGAAGGTTTTGGAGACCGACCGGATCTACATGTTCTCGGACGGTTTTGTCGAGGTGCAAAACGATCGCGGGCAGATGTTTGGCATCGACAATCTGCGGCAAGCCCTGGGCGATCTGCTGGCCACCGGACAACCCCTTCCGACCCTCCTGGATCATGTCAGGCGTTTCCACTCCGAGGCCCAGGGCGACGATCTCACCCTGTTGGAGCTGACCTTCTGATGCCAAACCCGGGTCGCGTGTCCTGGGCCTGATTTTCGTTCACCGACCAAGATCAGGGGCGCGCGCGACGCTGCCCAGCCAGAGCGTGAGGAGGGCGCGCAAATCCTCGCCACGGATGGGCTTGGCCAGATGGTCATCCATGCCGCAGGCCAGACAGCGTTCCCGATCCCCCTGCATGGCATTGGCGGTCAGGGCAATCACCGGCGTTCTCCCGTGCTCCCGCTGCTTGCGTTCGTATTCGCGGAACAGACGACAGGCGGTGTAGCCATCCATCCTGGGCATTTGGCAATCCATCAGGACGAGGTCGTAGGGGATGGCAGCCAGCTTGTCCAGGGCATCCTGGCCATCGCCGGCTTCGTCGATCATGAGGTCGTGCCGTTTCAGGATGCCGCGCACAATGGCGCGGCTGACAGTATCGTCATCCACCAACAACAAACGCGGGCGCGGTGCAAAATCCCCCCACGGCACGACAGCACCATGCCTCGGCCCCGAAGCATTATCCGCCGCCATGGCGTAAGCAAAGGGCAACTCAACGGCAAAAACACTCCCCACATCGACCGCGCTGTCGACATGAAGGTAACCACCCAGCAGCTTGATCAAACGCTTGGTATGGATCAACCCAAGCCCCGCGTCACCACCAGGGCGGCGCGCCATCGACACCTCACCCAATGCAAGAGACTTGAAAATCCCATCAAACTGCTCGGGAGAGATCCCAATTCCGGTATCGCGGATAACGAAACGGACCCATTGGACATCCCCAACCTGACGCGCCCCCTCGACGACAAGGGTCACCTCGCCCCCGGCCTGGGTGAATTTGACCGCATTGGCGAGAAGATGGGTCAGGATTCGCCGCAGGCGCGTCGGATCCCCGACGGGTGCCGCCGGCGATCCATCCGCGATGCGCGTGAAGAAACGCACACCCTTCCCCTGTGCAAGCTCCCGGAACAGATCCGCCGCCCCTTCCACGGTTCGGCGCAAATCGAAGGCAACCCGATCCGGCGTCGACCGTTCGCTCTCCGTCTCGAAGAGGTCGACCACGGCATGGACCCTGGCCAGCAGGGTATCGACAAGCCCACGAATGGCGTTGACCTGGAGCCGATCCTCGGGCATGGCAACCCGCCCCGCCAGTGCCTCAGCCATACCCTGTATGCGATCAAGCGGTGCGCGCAAATCATGGTTCACCGCGTCGAGAAAGGCGGATCGGGCACGGTTGGCGCTCTCGGCCAAAAGCCGCGCATCCTGCAATTTCAGTTGTTGCTCCTGGAGGCGCTGCTCCAGGCCCGCGGAACGGAGCAACAGGGCAAGGCGATGGCGCAGGATGGGCCATTGAATCGGCTTCGTCGCCAGCTCGTCGGCCCCGGCAGCCAGTGCCCGCTCCGTTCGAGGCGACTCCGGCGCCGCGCCAACCATCAGCACGACCGGGACATGCCGCCCCTCCGCCACCGCCTTGATCCGGCCACAAACATCGATGCCATCAAAAAGGGGCGGCGCGTCGTCAAGCAGGACCACCTCCGGCGCGGACTGACGAAAGAGACTCAGGGCCGCCTCGGGGTCCGCGGCCTGTGTCACCTGATACCCAGCCCCATGCAAGGAGTCGGAGAGCCAATGCAGAACGGCCGCATCGCCTCCAGCTAAAAAAATACGCGGCGAAGACACCATCGTGCCTGGCGAAGTTGGTGCATCATCCAAGTCGCATCACCCCCAGAGAGCCCCTCCGGGCCAGGGAGGGACGGCCCCGGTTGGGTACACCCCCCCCCGGTGCCGCCTTCCACCCGGCTCCATCAACACCCTTGCGAATCCATCCAGCCCTCTCGCGCCCAAGCTCGGGCGCGTTTACAGCCCGAAGGTATCGAAATCCTGCTCGCGCTG
>PEAJ01000230.1 GCA_002753495.1 Magnetococcales bacterium HA3dbin3
CTGCTGCCGCGTGGAACCTCCTTTCGCATCCGGGTGCGTTTTCAGGACGGCACCTGGGCGGTGTTTCACAACCGGCTGCCCGAGGAGATTTTCGACTGGCCCAAGCAGTTGCTGCTGCCGTTGTCGATCCTCCTGGCCGGCTTGATCTTCATCTCGCTGCTGGCGGTGCGTCTGGCCACGCGCCCGTTGACCCTGCTGGCCGAGGCGGCCGAGGCCCTGGGACGGGATATTCGCCAGCCACCGCTCGCGGAGGTGGGATCGCGGGAATTGAAACAGGCGGCGCACGCCTTCAACACCATGCAGGGCAGCCTGCTCCGCTACGTCCAGGAGCGCACCCAGCTCCTCGCCGCCCTGTCGCACGACCTCAAAACCCCGATCACCCGGATGCGCCTGCGCACGGAGATGATGGACGACGGCCGGATCAAGGAAAAAACCCTGCACGACCTGGAAGAGATGGAGGAGATGGCCGATTCGGCGCTCGCCTTCATTCGCGGCATGGAGGGGAGCGAACCTTCGCAGATGGTCGATCTCCCGGCCCTGCTCGACACCATCCAGGCCGAACAGGAGGAGATGGGGCGCGAGGTGAGCGTCTCGAACGAACCACTGCCGCCGGTCGTCGTCAAGCCGAAGAGCCTGAAACGCTGTCTGGACAACCTGGTGGTCAATGCCGTCGTTTACGGTCAGCGCGCACGCCTGCGCGCGGTTCTGGTCGGCGACACCCTGCGCATCACCGTCGCCGACGACGGCCCCGGCATCCCGGCAGCGGACTTGAACCGGGTCTTTGAACCCTTCGTGCGTCTGGAAGGGTCGCGCAACCGACGTTCCGGCGGCACCGGGTTGGGACTCTCCATCGCCCGCAACATCGCCCAGGCGCACGGCGGCGAGCTGATCCTGAAAAACGGCGAGGAGCGCGGACTGGTCGCCATCCTGACCCTGCCCGCCGTGCCGGCGCCTGCAAAGGGGGGGTTGGGGATCGTCACGAGCAGATTGCCGCGGCTGGGGGTTGATCGCCCGACCAACCCCTAGGCCGGCGATTTTCCGGAGTCCGCCACCCCCTGTCGCGGCCAGATGAAGGAGGCCACCACCCCGGCGGCCAGAATACCAAACACCACCATCAGGCTGGCATTCGGCGACAGTTCGACGCCAGGCCAATGGAAGATGTGGTTGGTCGCCGAAAGGGCCAGCTTGCCGGCAATGAAGAACAGCAGGACGATCACCGCCTTCGCCAGGTGGACGAGATACCGGGTCAAGGCAGCAAGGACAAAATAGAGCGACCGCAAACCGAGGATGGCAAAGATCATCGCCGCGTAGACCAGCAGCGGCTCACGCGTGACGGCAATCACCGCCGGCACCGAATCAAAAGCAAACATGATGTCGGAAACTTCGATCACCACCAGACACAAAAAGGCCGGCGTCGCATAGCGCGCAGCTGAACGTGTCACGCGCAGGGTGGGATCCTGTTCGCTCAGCCGAGCCACCTCGTCGGCGCGCAGCATGAGACGATCACCGTGCAATCGCGGCAGCACCGGAATGAACCTTCCGGTCATCGTCACCGACCAGTGATGGGAGTAGTCCTTGATCTCACTCTCTCCCGCACCGGCCGTGAGCATCTTCCAACCGCTCCAGGCAACGACCACGGCAAAGAGGTACTCCACCCAGGAACCCATGGCAAACAACGAACTGCCGGCCACGACAAACAACCCGCGCAGCACCAGGGCACCAAGAATGCCAAAGTAGAGGATGCGATACTGCAAGGCCCCATGAATGGCAAAACTGGAGAAAATGGCGATGAACACCATCAGGTTGTCAACCGAAAGGGACTTTTCCAGCACATAGCCGGTGAGGTAGAGGTTGGCCCAGGTTGCACCAAACTTCAGGTAAAGATAGAGGTAAAAGCCAAGGGCAACCATCACCCAAAACCCGGACCAAAGGAGCGCATTGGACAGGGTGACTTCACGCTGTGTCTTTCGGGTACTCAGGTCGATGGCCAACGAGGCGGCAACGACGACGACAAAAATCACCACCGTTTCGGTGGGAAAACCGAAATGTTCCATTCGCTCATCCCCGGAAAAGAGTCAGGACCCGATCAACCCTGGACACCGAATCACCAGCTGCCCTGTCTGAGGACCATGCCGGCAAGGCCGGTGCGCTCCCTGATCGCCTGCAAGGCCTGTTCGGCCCCCTCGCGGTTGGCAAAGGGGTTCGTGCGCACCCGATACCAGGTGGCGCCGCCCACCTCCGCCGTCTGGCGGGAGAAGGTCAATCCGGCCGCCTCGCCTACCCTTTGCCGCAACATCCCCTCCATCTCCCGCGCCTTCTCCTCGGTGCGATGCGCCGCGAGCTGAACGACAAAGACGGTTCCTCCGGTTGTCGCCGTATCGGCGGGGGCAGGCGGACGCACCAACCCCGGCGCGGGAGGCGAGGCAGGCCCGACAGACGACACCGCACCCGCGCTGCCCTCGACCGGAATGCGCGGCATCGACAATGCGGCAACCTCCGCGGCATCGGCCGGAAGGGGGGCATCACTGCCGGTCGGTGAACCGGCAGTCACCTTGCCGGCAGGGGGCGACGCCGCTGCCGAAGACGGAAAAATCTTGCCGGCAAGGGCGGCGATCATCGGCATGTCGCTCACCGGCCTGGCCGCGGCGGGCACCCCCTCTGCCGTTGGCTTGGCGTTGCGGGCGACCGGCGGCGAACCGGCGATTGCGTCGGTCGCCGACGCCTTGGCCACCCCGGTCGTCGACGAACGGGCGGCGGTGGCGGTGGTACTCCCCTTTTTCGCCCGCTCCTGCCGCTCCTGGTTGGAACGTTCCTGCTGCACCAGGCGCAGGCGTTTTTCCAGTTCGTTGACCCGCTCCAGGGCCGCGCGCGCCGACTCCAGGCGCGTCTCCAACTCCTGGATGCGCACCTGCTGGGTTTGAGCGGCGGCAACCTGCTTCTCCAACTCGGCGATGCGGCGTTTATCGGTCTCCCACGCTTGCAGCTTCTCCTCCAGGGCGGCCAGGCGCACCATCTGCCCCTTCACCTCCTGCAACTGCCTTTCGAGCAGGTCGGCGCGGGTGCGTTCCTGTTCAGCCTCGCGGGTTTTGGCCTCAAGCTCGGTGCGCATGGCGGCGACAGTGGCCGCATCGCCGCCATGATCCGGCCGATCGGGGGTGCCACGCACGCCGCCCTCGACCGCCATCCGCGTCAGCTGACCGATTGCCGATTGCGCCACCTGGGCATACTTCTCCGCCACCACCCCGACCCCCTGCCGCGCCGCCGCGTTGCCGGGGTCAAGCCGCAACACCTCCTGGTAACGCCCGATCGCCTGGTCACCGGAACTGGCCACCATGCGCATCGCCTGGAGGTCACGATCGGCAGCGGCGAGCAGGGTCACCACCCTGTTCGGGTCATCCGGCGCCCGTGCCACCGCCGCCACCACCACCGCGTGCAGCGGATCCTCCGCCGGCGCGGGGGCAACAGGGGCGGCAGGGGTCGGCTTCGATGGCGTCGGCTCCTCCGCCATCAACATCGGACGCGGGCGCGGCGGCGTCCGACCCTTGGAAAGATCGGCGTAGAGCGCCCAAATCAGCGCCACCGCGCCGACGATACCGGCGGCGATCAGCACCGGCGTCGACACATGCGTCAGGGCCTGCGTCATGCGCACCTGCTGGCGTCGCGACTGCTGTTCGCCCCGCACATCCTGCTCCAACAACAAAGCAGGGGCAGGCCCCGCGCGCACCTGGACCTCCCGCGCCGGGGTACGCATCC
>PEAJ01000231.1 GCA_002753495.1 Magnetococcales bacterium HA3dbin3
ATGCTGCGCGGAGATTTCGGCATCTCGTTTACGCAAAAAAATCGCCGCGTCAACGATATCATCCGCGAGCACTTCCCGGTCTCTGCCATTCTCGGGGTGGTGGCGTTGCTGTTTGCCGTGCTTGGGTCGTTGCTCTGGGGGTCGCTGACCGCGCGTTTTCAAAACCGTCTGCCCGATCTGGTCATCACCTTTCTCGTCATCCTGGCCATTTCGGTGCCCAGCTTCGTGTTTGCCGCCTGGGGGCAGCTTGCGCTCATTCGCCTCAACCAGGCGCTCGGGTACACCCTCTTTCCGGTTGCCGGCTGGGGGACGGCGCGGCACATGCTTGTCCCTGCCCTGGTGCTGGGGCTTGGCACCATGGCCTATCTCACCCGGCTGTTGCGCGCTTCGCTGCTGGAGATCCGGGGGGCGGACTACCTGCGCACCGCGCGTGCCAAGGGCTTAAGAGAGAGGCGGATTTTTTTTCGCCACCAGCTGCGCAACGCCATCCTGCCCATGGTCACCGTGCTCGGACCGGCGATCGCTACCATCACCACCGGCGGCTTTGTTGTCGAACTGGTCTTTGCCATCCCCGGTTTGGGGCGTTTTTTTGTCCAGGCGGTGCAGCAGCTTGACTATACGGTCATCATGGGGACGACCGTCTTCTACGGGGCTTTTCTGGTGGCGATGGTCATCGTTGTCGATATCCTCTACGGCTGGGTCGATCCGCGCATGCGCGTGGGGTAGGTGAAGATGGCACAATCAGGGGTGTTCGTGCCCGCGGCGGGTGATTTTCAACCGGATCCGGCGCCGGCGGTGACGGTCGTGACCGCGACGCCGGCCTGCTCCTTCTGGCGCGATGTCTGGCGGCAGCTGCGCGGCAATCCGCAGGCGATCGCCTCTCTGTGCGTCATCATCGGGCTGTTGGCGTTCACCCTGCTCGGTCCCTGGCTGTGGCCGCTCGATCCTGATGCCATGGATCTTGATCGCATCTCCCGCCCGCCGGCATGGCCGGAACAGGCGCAGGTGGTGCCGGCTTTGAGTGCGGGGTCCGGCCCGGAGCTGGTCGCGGCGGTGGTGATGGTGGGGTCGCCGCAAGGCGCCGACACCCTGGCCGCGCCGCAAAACCTCGCCCTGGCCGGCATCGCGACCACGCTTGAGGTGCGCCTGACCTGGTCGCCGGTGGCGGGCAGCGCAGGCTATCGGGTCTATCGCCATCCCTATCCGCCGAGCGGTCCCGCCGACCTCGGGGTGCCGCTTGGTGAGGTGACCGGTGGCGATCGCGTTGGCTTTGTCGATCGTCTGCGTTTGGAGCCGATCCCCTACCACTACTCGGTGGTCGCCACCGACGGCGTGGATGCCGCGCCGCGCTTTGCCACGCGCATCGTGCAGCCGGTGCCGGCGATCACCCTGGAGGCGGCGCAAAAACTGCGGCCGAACGTTCAGGTCGGTGAAACGATCACCCTGCCGTTTCACCCCCTGGGCCTTGACTACCTTGGCCGGGATCTGCTCGCCCGGCTGCTGCTTGGCGCGCGCACCTCCCTGTTTATTGGCATCATCGCCCCGTTGTGTTCGGTCCTGCTCGGGGCCCTGTATGGCGGGATTGCCGGCTATCAGGGGGGATGGCTCGATGAGTGGCTGATGCGCTTTGCCGATTTTGTCGTCGCCCTGCCATTTTTGTTGTTCATGATCCTGCTGCGCATCGCCTTTGGCATCACCTCCGGCGAGAGCGGTATTGTCCCGATGTTGATCGCCATGATCCTCCTCGGCTGGCCAGGGGCGGCACGCCTGGTGCGCGGACAGGTCATGCAACTGCGCGAGCAGGGGTTTGTGCAGGCGGCGCGTCTGTTCGGCGGCGGTGGCGGGTACATCCTCTGGCGGCATCTCCTGCCCAACGTGTTGGGGGTGATCCTGGTGACGTTGACCTTCGCCGTGCCGTCGGCGATCTTCACCGAGGCCTTTTTGTCGTTCATTGGCATGGGGGTGGTGCCGCCGACCCCCTCCTGGGGTTCGTTGTGTCAGCAGGGGGTGAAGGGGATGCTCAACCATCCGCACGAGTTGCTCTTTCCCGCCTTGTGCATCAGCGCGACCGTGCTTGCCTTCAACCTGTTCGGGGATGGTCTGCGCGACGCCCTCGACACCCGCGGCGAACGTCGGGCATGAGTTCGCTGCTGGAGGTGAACGCCCTTGAGGTGGGGTTTGGCCTGCGCGGCGGGGTGGTGCGGGCGGTGCGCGGGGTCGACTTGCAGGTGACGACGGGAGAGACACTCGCGATCGTCGGTGAATCCGGCTGCGGCAAGTCGGCGGCGATGCTCGCGGTAATGGGGTTGATCTCCCAGCCGCCGGGCAGGGTGCGGGCGCGCGCCCTGCGGCTGGATGGGCACGATCTTCTCAGCTCCAACACATCCGCCGCCCGGGGCCTGCGCGGCACGGCCATGGCGATGATCTTCCAAGACCCGATGGGGGCGCTCAACCCGACCCTCTCCATCGGCTGGCAGATCGCCGAGCCGCTGCGGGTGCATAAGGGTCTGGGGCGGGGCGCGGCCTGGCAGCGGGCGGCGGAGCTCTTGGCGATGACCGGCATCAGCGATGTCGAACGCCGCTTGCGACAATACCCGTTTGAATTTTCCGGCGGCATGTTGCAGCGGGCGATGATTGCCATGGCGCTTGCCTGTGAGCCGCGGTTGCTCATTGCCGACGAACCGACCACCGCGCTTGATGTCACCATCCAGGCACAGATTCTCGACCTGCTCGCCGCCATGCAGCGGCAGCAGGGCATGGCGCTCGTGCTGATCACCCACGATCTTGGGGTGGTGGCGCGCATGGCCGATGTGGTCGTTGTCATGTATGCCGGGCAGGTGGTGGAGCAGGCGCCGGTGGCCACACTCTTCGCCCAGCCGGCGCACCCCTATACCCTGGGCTTGCGGCGGGCGATCCCCGACCCCGATCCGGCCTTCCGGCATCCGCCACAGCCGATCGATGGTACACCACCGGATTTACTGCACCCACCCGCCGGATGCGGGTTCTATCCGCGTTGCGTACAGGCGATGCGGGTTTGTCGTGACCATCCGCCTGATCTCTTTCCGGTGGCGGCGGGGCAGTGGGCACGCTGCTGGCTTTACCATCCGGCAGCAGTGCGTCCAGCGCCGGGAGGTGCGCGATGATTCTCGACGTTCGGGAACTTGGTAAGCAGTTTCGCCTTGATCGGCGGCGTGTTTTGCACGCCGTCGACCGGGTCTCCCTGACCGTCCAGCCGCACGAGGTGGTGGGGCTGGTCGGCGAGAGCGGGTCGGGCAAGTCAACCCTGGCGCGGTTGATCGTCGGATTACTGGAAAAAAGCTCGGGGGAGATCTGTTTCGACGGGGAGAAGCTGCCGGATCGATTGACTAAGGCGACCGCCCGCCGCCTGGGGGGGCGGATGCAGATGATCTTCCAGGACCCCTTCTCCTCGCTCAATCCGCGCATGACGGTCCTGGAGCTGGTCGGCGAGGGGTTGCGGCTGCAGGGGTTGGTGCGTGGCGAAAGTGCCCTGCGCGAGCGTGTCGCCCAGGAGCTTGAACGCGTCGGTCTGCGCGCGGAGCACATGCTGCGTTATCCGCACGAATTTTCCGGTGGGCAGCGGCAGCGCATCGGCATTGCCCGTGCCTTGGCGGTCGGGCCGCGTTTTTTGATCTGCGATGAGCCGGTGTCGGCGCTGGATGTGTCGGTGCAGGCGCAGATTGTGCGTCTGCTCGACGACCTGAAGC
>PEAJ01000232.1 GCA_002753495.1 Magnetococcales bacterium HA3dbin3
TGCCTGGGGCTCCCCGGCACGACAAGGGGCGGCAAGTGCCGCCCCTGTGGTGACAAACTAAAGCCCGCGAACGTCGACTAGTGTCCGGGGCGGTTCTTGATCAGATCCTGAACGACACCGGGTTCGGCCAGGGTGGTGGTATCGCCCAGGGTGTCGAGCTCATTGCTCGCAATCTTGCGCAGGATGCGGCGCATGATCTTACCCGAGCGGGTTTTGGGCAAACCGGGTGCCCATTGCAGGATGTCGATGGTCGCCAGGGGACCGATTTCCTTGCGCACCAAATCGACCAGCTCTTTTCTCAGGGCTTCGCTCGGCGTGGTACCGTGGACCAACGTGACGTAAGCATAAATGCCCGTGCCCTTGATGTCATGGGGATAACCCACCACCGCCGCCTCGGAGACCAGCGGATGCAGCACCAGGGCGCTCTCCACCTCGGCCGTGCCCAGACGATGCCCGGAGACGTTGATGACATCGTCGACGCGACCGGTGATCCAGTAAAAACCATCCTCGTCGCGGCGGCAACCATCACCGGTAAAATACTTCCCGGGGTAGGTCGAGAAATAGGTGGCGATAAACCGTTCGTGGTCGCCATAGACCGTACGCATCATCCCCGGCCAGGCCTGGGTGAGCACCAGGTTGCCGCTGCATGCCCCCTCCAGGGCGTTGCCTTGCGGATCGACGATCTGCGGCACGACACCAAAGAAGGGTCGCGTCGCCGAACCCGGCTTCAGCTTTGTCGCCCCAGGCAGCGGGGTAATGAGGATGCCACCGGTTTCGGTCTGCCACCAGGTATCGACGATCGGGCAACGCCGCTCGCCGATTTCGCGATGATACCACTCCCAGGCCTCGGGGTTGATCGGCTCGCCGACCGAACCCAAAATGCGCAGGGATTTGCGGCTGGTCTTCTTCACCAACTCCGTCCCGGCCGCGATCAGGGAGCGGATCGCCGTCGGCGCGGTGTAGAAAATGTTGACCTGGTGCTTGTCAACCACCTGCCAGAAACGCGCGGTATCCGGATAGGTGGGAATACCCTCGAACATCAAGGTGGTCGCACCGTTGGCGAGCGGACCGTAGACGATGTAGGAGTGCCCGGTCACCCAGCCGACATCGGCGGTGCACCAGTAGATCTCCCCGTCGTGATAATCGAAGACATACTTGTGGGTCATCGCCGCATAGACCAGATAGCCACCCGAGGTGTGCAACACCCCCTTCGGCTTGCCGGTCGAACCGGACGTGTAGAGGATGAACAGCGGATCCTCCGCATCGATTTCCGCTGCCGGGCAGGAGGCGGACACAGCCGCCGTCGCCTCGTGATACCACACGTCGCGATCCTTCACCCAGTTGATATTCCCACCGGTGTGCTTGACCGTGAACACCGTGTGCACGTTCGGGCAGTGGGCCAGGGCCTGATCGACGTTTTGCCGCAACGGCACCTTGCGTCCGCCGCGCATGCCTTCGTCGGCGGTCACCACCACCCGGCAGTCGGAGTCCAGAATACGATCCTTGAGCGACTCTGGCGAAAATCCACCAAACACCACCGAATGTACCGCGCCGATGCGCGCGCAGGCCAGCATCGCCACCGCCGCCTCGGGGATCATCGGCAGGTAGATGGAAACCCGATCCCCCTTCTTCACGCCACGCGCCAGCATCGCGTTGGCAAAACGGCACACCCGCTCGTGCAGTTCACGGTAGGTGATCTTCTGCGACACGTTCGGGTCATCGGCCTCCCAGATGATCGCCACCTGATCACCACGCTTGGCCAAATGCCGATCGAGGCAGTTGCTGGAAACGTTGAGCTTGCCGCCATCAAACCAGCGGAACCGCGCTTTCACGAAGTCCGCATCCATAACCCGATCCCAGGGTTTGATCCAATCCACAAAACGGGTCGCCTGTTCCGCCCAGAATCCTTCCGGGTCGGAAACCGAGCGCCGGTACATCTCCTGGTACTGCGCATCGTTGACGTGTGCGTGTTGCGCCACCTCCGGCGGAACTGGATAAATTTGCTCAGTGGACATATAAAAAAGACCTCCAGGATGAAGGTGAAAAAGGCCCCGGCGCGGGACGACAAAACCACCCGCTCAAAAAATAGACAACGACTGTGCATGGTGAACGATTCCCGCCCCCTCCCGCAAGATTTTCCACACCAGCCACCTGCGAATCAACCCCTTCGGGCGGGTATATTTCCAAATACAAAAAAAACACATCCTCTGCTCACCATCTTGCACTTGGACAGGCCTGCACATCCATTGTCTCGCTTCGCGCCCGGCACGCCATGCCAAAATTGCAAAAAGGAAGGAGTGCGTCCACCGTGACACAACGTCGCCAACACCTGATGCCCTTCGGGACATGTCTTGAGGAAAACGGTGACACAACCTTTCGCCTGTGGGCACCAACGGCTCGCGGCGTCGACCTTTGCCTCGAATCCGACAATCAGGAGCGGATCCTCCCCCTGGAATCACGGGAGGATGGGTGGTTCTCCCTGACTACGGACCAGGCCGGGGTTGGTTCGTGGTACCGTTTTCGCGTCGACGGGCGGCAGCGCGTTCCCGATCCGGCGTCACGGTTCCAACCCCGGGATGTGCATGGTCCGAGTTGTGTCGTCGACCCCAAAGCCTTCGTTTGGCACGACGCCGACTGGCGGGGTCGTCCCTGGCAGGAGACGGTCATCCACGAACTGCACGTCGGAACCTTCTCGCCGCGCGGGGATTACCGCGGCGTCGAGGCATCCCTGCAACATCTGGTCGACCTCGGTGTCACGGCGATCGAACTGATGCCCCTGGCTGATTTTCCCGGCCAACACGGCTGGGGCTACGACGGCGTGCTCCTGTTTGCCCCCAAATCAGCCTATGGCTCTCCGGAAGCATTGAAGCGGCTGGTCGACGCCGCCCACGCCCATGGTCTGATGGTCTTTCTGGATGTGGTCTACAACCACTTCGGCCCCGAGGGAAACTACCTGCACCTCTACGCACCCACGTTCTTTCATCCCCGGTATCATACGCCATGGGGAGTGGCGATGAATTTGGCCGGCGCATCCAGCCATTGGGTGCGCCAGTTTTTCATTCACAACGCCTTGTACTGGCTGAACGAGTACCACATGGATGGTCTGCGCCTCGATGCCGTGCAGGCCATGATCGACGATAGCGTTCCCCACATCCTGCACGAACTGGCCACGGCTGTAAACACAGGCCCCGGAGCCGCGCGCCACGTTCATTTGATCCTGGAAAACGACGCTAACACCGCACGTTTTTTACGGGAGACCAACACCTGCCATGCCACGGGAGGAAGCATCGGAGAGGCTCCCAAAGAAGCGGAGACCGATCGCTGCCAGGCACAGTGGAACGACGACCTGCACAATGCCCTGCACCACATCCTGACCGGCGAGAGCCAGGGGTACTACCTTGATTTTCAGGAGAAACCCTTGCGTCACCTCGGGCGGGCCCTGGCCGAGGGGTTTGCCTTTCAGGGCGAGTCCTCCCCCTACCGTGACGATCATCCACGTGGGGAACCGAGCGCCCAGTTGCCGCCGACCGCCTTTGTTTCGTTTCTGCAAAACCACGATCAGGTTGGCAACCGGCTGGCGGCCGACCGCCTGACCACCCTGATCCCACCCGAGGCGCTGCGCGCGGCAACGACGTTGATTCTCCTCGCCCCGCAAATCCCCATGCTCTTTATGGGTCAGGAGTGGGGTTGCCGGCAACCCTTTCCCTTTTTCTGCGACTTAAA
>PEAJ01000233.1 GCA_002753495.1 Magnetococcales bacterium HA3dbin3
ACATGTTCGTGGCGCATCGCTGCATCGACTTCGGCATGGCCGGCAAAAAGATCTCTGGCGATGGCGTCGTCACCGGTCACGGCACGATCTTCGGCCGCCAGGTTTTTGTCTTTTCACAGGATTTTACCGTCTTCGGCGGCACCCTCTCCGAAACCAACGCCATGAAAATATGCAAGATCATGGACATGGCGATGAAGATGGGGGCACCGGTCATCGGCATCAACGACTCCGGCGGCGCGCGCATCCAGGAGGGTGTCGCCTCGCTCGCCGGTTATGCCGAGGTGTTTCAGCGCAACGTCCTGGCTTCCGGTGTCGTGCCACAAATTTCGGCCATCCTCGGTCCCTGCGCCGGCGGTGCCGTCTACTCGCCGGCGATGACCGACTTCATCATGATGGTCAAGGACAACTCCTACATGTTCGTCACCGGCCCCGACGTGGTGAAAACCGTCACCCACGAGGAGGTGACCTTCGAGGAGCTGGGCGGCGCCACCACCCATTTCACCCGCTCCGGGGTGGCCGACTTCGCTTATGATCATGAAATGGCCCTGTTGCGCCAGTTGCGGCGGCTGCTCACCTTCCTCCCCGGCAACAATCGCGAACCCTCGCCGGTGGTGCCCAACAGCGACGACCCGGATCGCACCGAGCCCTCGCTTGACTTCCTGGTACCGGAAGATCCCAACCGCCCCTACGACATGCACGAGCTGATCGAGAAGGTGGTCGACAACGGCGACTTCCTCGAGGTGCGTGCCGGTTATGCACGCAACATCATCGTCGGCTTTGCCCGACTCGAGGGGCAAACCGTCGGCATCGTCGCCAATCAGCCGATGGTGCTCGCCGGCTGTCTCGACATCAACTCCTCGGTCAAGGCCGCTCGCTTCGTCCGCTTCTGCGACTGCTTCAACATCCCGATCATCACCTTTGTCGATGTTCCGGGCTTCCTGCCCGGGGTGCAGCAGGAGCTGGGCGGCATCATCCGTCATGGCGCCAAGCTGCTCTACGCCTATGCCGAGGCCACCGTGCCGAAGGTGACCCTGATCACGCGCAAGGCCTACGGCGGTGCTTATGACGTCATGTCCTCCAAGCATTTGCGCGGCGATTTCAACTACGCCTGGCCCAATGCCGAGATCGCCGTCATGGGCGCCAAGGGGGCATCGGAGATCATCTTTCGCAGCGAAATCCGCGCCGCCAAGGATCCAGGCGAGGTGCTCAAGGAGAAGACCAACGAATATGCCCGCACCTTCGCCAACCCCTTCGTAAAAAAAGAAAAGGGGTTCATCGACGACATCATCTTCCCCCGCAACACCCGCGCCAACATCGTGCGCGCCCTACGCTTCCTCAAGAACAAGCGCCTGGAAAATCCCTGGAGAAAACATGGCAACATTCCTCTCTAGTCATGTTCCATCCCCCTGCCGCCTCCTTCCCAGCCATTGTCGTCGGGAAGAGGCACCTCGGCCACCCTGTTGAGAGGGAAGCGACACAATGAAAAAAATATTGATCGCCAATCGGGGCGAAATCGCCTGTCGGGTCATCCGCACCGCGCGCAAAATGGGCATCGCCACCGTTGCTGTCTACTCCGATGCCGATGCGCGGGCGATGCACGTCCGCATGGCCGACGAGGCCGTCCGCATCGGTCCGGCCACCAGCAGTGAGTCCTACCTGGTGGTGGAAAAGATCCTCGCCGCCATCGACCAGACCGGCGCCGATGCCGTCCACCCCGGCTACGGCTTTCTGTCGGAAAACGCCGGTTTCTGCCGGGCGTTGCAAGAGCGTAACGTCACCTTCATCGGCCCCGACGTGCCGGCATTGCTCGCCATGGGCGACAAGATCGCCTCGAAGGAGCTGGCGAAAAAGTCCGGCGTCAACACCATTCCCGGCTGCCAGGATGTGATCAAAACCGCCGCGCAGGCGGTCGAGGTAGCCAATCAGGTCGGCTACCCGGTGATGATCAAGGCCTCGGCCGGCGGCGGCGGCAAGGGGATGCGCGTCGCCTACAACGACAAAGAGGCCGCCGAAGGATGGGAGCTCGCCTGCAACGAAGGACGCTCCTACTTCAAGGATGACCGCGTCTTCATCGAAAAGTTTATCGAAAATCCGCATCACATCGAGATCCAGGTGCTCGCCGATCGCCACGGCAACACCGTCTATCTCAACGAGCGCGAATGTTCGATCCAGCGCCGCAACCAGAAGGTGATCGAGGAGGCCCCCTCCCCCTTCCTCGACCCGGAAACGCGTCGCGCCATGGGCGAACAGGCGGTGCAGCTTGCCAGGGCCTGCAACTATGTCTCCGCCGGCACCGTCGAGTTTGTCGTCGGCGCCGACAAGCAGTTTTACTTCCTGGAGATGAACACCCGCCTCCAGGTGGAACATCCGATCACCGAGATGATCACCGGTCTCGATCTGGTCGAGCAGATGATCCGCGTCGCGCGTGGCGAAAAGCTTGCCTTCACCCAGGAAGAGGTCAAGCTCAATGGCTGGGCGCTCGAATGTCGTATCTATGCCGAGGATCCCTACCGCAACAATCTCCCGTCGGTTGGGCGTCTGGTCTACTTCCGGCCGCCGGTGGAGACGCCGCATGTGCGCCTCGATACCGGTGTGTTCGAGGGCGGCGAGGTCTCCATCTACTACGATCCGATGATCGCCAAGCTCATCACCTGGGGCGAAACCCGTCAGGATGCGATCAAGTATATGCGCTTTGCCCTGGATAATTTTATGATCCGGGGACCGGCGCACAACATCGACTTCCTCAATGCCATCCTGCGTCATCCGCGCTTCGTGGCCGGCAATTTGTCTACTGACTTCATCGCCAAGGAGTTCCCCGAGGGGTTCAAGGGGGTTGCCTTGGAGGGAGAGGAAAGGCTGCTCTTTGCCGCCGCCGCCGCTGTCTTGCAGCAGGATTACAACTCCCTGCTCAAGCATATTCCGCCGAAGCAGGATCTGGTGATCACGGTCGACGAGGAGGATATTCCGCTCACCATCCAGCGGCGGCCAGGGATCAACGTCGTCAAGTTTGCTCAGGATGAGGAAATCGAGATTGCCGACTCGCACCGTCCGGGCATCGATATGGCCACCTTCCACGCCTGCGAGGAGTCCCACACCTTCCAGTATCGGCGTCTGGTCGAGGGATTCAACCTGAGCAAGGGGGGCATTCGCGCCACGGCGGTCATCCGCACCCCATTTCACAACCAGTTGTCCAAGTTCATGCCGGTCAGGCAGTCGACGACCAGCGCCAAGATGATCCTTTCGCCGATGCCGGGCCTGGTGTTGCGCCTATCGACTTCGGTCGGCGCCGAGGTGGAAGCCGGCGAGCCCCTTCTGGTCCTCGAGGCGATGAAGATGGAGAATATCATCCGCTCCGAGGTCAAGAGCAAAATCAAGAAAATTTTCGTTGAACCCGGGGATACCGTCGAGGCCGACGCCCCACTGATCGAACTGGAGTGACATGCATGATCGGACGAGTCAATCACATTGCCATTGCCGTGCCCGACCTGGAGAAGGGGATTGCCACCTATCGGGACATTCTCGGTGCCAAGGTGAGTGCGCCGAAGGATGTTCCGGCGCATGGGGTGACGGTGGTTTTTGTGCATCTGCCGAACACGGTGGTCGAGCTGCTGCATCCCCTGGGTGACAAGAGCCCGATTGCCGGCTTTTTGGAGAAAAACCCGGGTGGCGGCATGCATCATGTCTGCTACGAGGTGAACGACCTCAAGGCTGCCGTCG
>PEAJ01000234.1 GCA_002753495.1 Magnetococcales bacterium HA3dbin3
CGGGCGTTCCGGCCCCTTCAGGGCGCGCACCGAGCGGTCGGTGTTGAGCCCGACCACCAACCGGTTGCCGAGGCGCCGTGCCTTTTCGAGGTAGGTGACATGACCGGCGTGGATGAGGTCGAAACAGCCGTTGGTCCACACCACCCGCTCGCCGCGTGCGCGCCAGGTGGCGACCAGGGCCGCCGCCTGCTCCAGCGCGAGGCACTTTTCCGCCTGTTGCCGCTCGTTGCCGCTGATGACGGCGGCGTGCAGCTCGTCGCGGGTGATCGGCGTCGTCCCGACCTTGCCGACCACCACCCCGGCCGCGAGATTGGCCAAACGCAGGGCATCAAGCCGGGAGAGCCCCACCGCCAGCCCGGCCGCCAGGGTGGCAATCACCGTATCCCCGGCACCAGAGACATCAAACACCGCGCGCGCCGCCGCCGGCAGGTGCCGCGGTTCACCCTCTCCCTCAAGCAGGGCAATGCCGTGCTCGCTCAAGGTGACGGCGAGAAAGTCGATCTCCAGGCGCTGCCTAAGTTGTTCGCCGGCGACCAGCAGGGGTTCAAGCTGGTCGGTCTCCATCCCAACGGCCGCCCCCAGCTCGGAGCGGTTGGGCGAGAGGGCGGTGGCCCCCCGGTATTTGTCGTAAGCCTTTCCCTTCGGGTCGACCAGGACGGGAATGCCGCCGGCCCGCGCCCGCGCGATCACCGCTTGACACAGCGCCTTGGTGAGCACCCCCTTGGCATAGTCGGAGAGGATGATCACCGCCGGCGGTGCGCGCTGGTCGAGCTGCTCGAGGATGGCGGCGAGCAGCGCCTCCTGCACCGTACCGGCAGCGAGCGGCTCTTCGCGATCGAGGCGCAGCATCTGCTGATGCCCGCCGACCACCCGCGTTTTGGTAATGGTCGGCCAATCGGCAACCTCTTGCACCAGGGCGGCATCAACCCCGGCCTGTTCGAGGGCCTGGCGCAGACGCTGCCCGTCGGCATCGCTGCCGATCAGGCCGGCCATGCGCGGCCGCACGCCGAGGCGGGCAAGGTTCATCGCCACATTGGCGGCACCACCCAACCCCTCGCTTTCGCGCGTCAAACGCACGATCGGCACCGGTGCCTCGGGCGAGATGCGCTGCACCTGACCCCACAGGTAACGATCAAGCATCACGTCGCCGATGACGAGAATTTCCTGCCGATCAAAGTCGGTGGCCAGGGCGTGCAGCATGGGGTCGTGATCGTGCGACAAGGTTGATTCACTCCGTTCGCCGGGTCCGCGGAAGTCAGGGAAAAACTTCCCTCTCTCCCACTCCCGAGATTGATTCAGGCCATAATCGCCGCTTCCACCCAATCGCACAGCAGGTGCCCGATCAGGATGTGCCCTTCCTGGATGCGCGCGGTCACCTTGACCGGCACCGTCAGGCAGAGATCGACCGCCGCGCGCAGCTTGCCACCTTCATTTCCGGAAAAACCGATCGTAAAAGCCCCAATCTGCCGCGCCACCGCCAGGGCGGCGAGGACATTGGGGCTGTTGCCGGAAGTGGAGATGCCGACCACCACATCCTCCGGCCGGCACAGCGCCTCCACCTGACGCGCGAAGATGGTCTCAAAGCCGTAGTCGTTGCCGACGGCGGTGAGGATCGAGGTATCGGTGGTCAGGGCGATCGAAGCCAGGGCGCGGCGCTCGCGCGTGAAACGCCCGACAAACTCCGCCGCCAGATGCTGGCTGTCGGCGGCGCTGCCGCCGTTGCCCATCCACAGCACCTTGCCACCTGCGCGGATGGCGCGGGTCATCGCCGTCGCCGCCCGCGTGAGGTCGGGTACCAGCGTCCGCACCCCGGCGATCATCGCCAGGTGATCATCGATGGCCTGATTGAAATCGATCATCCCATCCCTCCCTTGCCTGGGGCGATTGGATCACCACGCCCTTGATACCCAAGAAGCGAAGAAAAACTGCAATCCTCCTGGCTGCTTTGCTGGACAACGCAAAGCAGCCAGGCAATGGCTAAGCCCCCTGGGGGCAATTTTCGCGAAAGGCATGCGAAAATCGCCCGGGGAAAGGGGGGCGGAAAAAACCTCGGGGCTTCGCCCCGAACCCGACCAGGGCTTCGCCCTGGACTAACGGGCATGGCGACAGGTGCGCCACCCCGGACGATGAAAGCTGTCTTTCATGGTGAGCCAGGGCTCTGTCCCGAACCCCACTGGGGCGCTGCCCCAGACCCCGCCGGGGGGCAGGCGGAGCCTCCCCCCGGACCCCCCAACCACTTTTAAAAATTAAAAACAATTTTGTTGGGGCTCCGCCCCAAACCCCGTCGGGGCGCTGCCCTGGACAAAACCGTCTTTCACGGTAAACCAGGGCTCTGCCCTGGACTAAGCCAGGGCTCTCTGCCCTGGACCCACCAGGGCTCTGCCCTGGACTAAGCCAGGGAGCGCGGCCCCCTGGACCCCATCTCAGACGGCACCACAAGCATGAGCGGCGGCGATGACACCCTCCGGCAACACCCCATCAAGCGCCTCGATCACCATCTCCGGCGTCATGCGCCGCAAACAATCCAAATGCCCACGCGGACAACGCCTGCGCATGCACGGCGAACACGCAAGACCCAGCGAAAGAACACCGACCCGACGCCCCAAAGGCGGCGTGTGCGCAGGGTCGGAAGAACCAAACAAGGCCAGCAACGGCACATCAAGAGCCGCAGCCACATGCATCAACCCCGAATCATTGCTCACCACCACCCGCGCCTGGGCAAGCAGATCAACCGCCTCCGCAAGCGAGGTTTTGCCGGCAAGATTGACCATACCCCGCCCCCCGGCCGCGGCAACAATCGCCGCAGCCAACGGCTGCTCCTTGCCGGAACCGATGATCCACACCCGCCACCCCCGGTCCAGATGGTGACAAGCCAAGGCAGCAAAATGCTCCACCGGCCACTGCTTGGCCGGTCCATACTCCGCCCCCGGGCAGAGCACCAGCAGCGGCGCCGGAGAGTTTTCGATCCCCAGGGAAG
This sequence comes from Magnetococcales bacterium HA3dbin3, assembly GCA_002753495.1. Classification (GTDB taxonomy): domain Bacteria; phylum Pseudomonadota; class Magnetococcia; order Magnetococcales; family DC0425bin3; genus HA3dbin3. The sequence goes on from PEAJ01000234.1 coordinate 2,978, forward strand.
ACAAACATCGCGCCGCCGACTCCGCATCGGCGCGCAAGGCGGGAAACGGCAGGGACGCAGGCAGCGCCTCCCCCGGTTCCAACCCCAGGGCGATGAAACGATCGACCGTGCGCGGCAGCCGGTGACGATCAAGGGGACGCACATCGTTCACCAACCCAAAACGCAGCTCGCCCAAAAACCCGGTCCGCCGCGGAATGCGCGCCCAAAAAGGGACCAGGGCCGACTTCAACGAATTGGGCAGGAGAATGGCCTGGCCATACCCTTCCGGTCGCAGCGCCTGCCCCAGGCGATAACGCACGCCAAGCCCCAACACCCCATGCCCAACTGGCAAACTCAAGGCACGCCGCACCTCGGGCATGCGCGCAAGCAGCGGGTGACTCCACGGCGGCGCCAGGACATCGATTGGTCGTGTCGGCTGCCGCGCGCGCAACACCTGCAACAACGCCTGCGCCAGCACCATGTCCCCAACCCAGGAGGGACCGACCAGCAGCAGCGGTGCCTGCTCCCCGCTCATTCCAATCCCATATCAAGCGGCCACTTCGTTGGCTGCCTTGTTCGCTCCTCGCCGTACCAGAACGTATCCGTCTTGTCGCTCACTAACGGGCATGGCAACAGGTGCGCCACCCCGGACGATGAAAGCTGTCTTTCATGGTGAGCCAGGGCTCCGTCCCGAACCTCGCTGGGGCGCTGCCCCAGACCCCGCCGGGGGGCAGGCGGAGCCTCCCCCCGGACCCCCCAA
>PEAJ01000235.1 GCA_002753495.1 Magnetococcales bacterium HA3dbin3
CGGGCATGGGGGAAGGTCCACGAACCCCTCCATGCATTTGAAGAGACGGTCGCCTCCAAGTCGTTGAACCCGATCTATTCTGGTCGTTGTGACGGCCTTGTCACTTCCGCAAACACCTCCTCCAGGGAGTGCGCGGTCAGGATCCGGTCGCCCCAAACCTCAATGGTCGCTGCATCGGCGGCGCGAACGTGCTCGCCCACCCACTCTGGCAGCAGTGGCCCGAAGCGTTGCCTGAGCTGGCGCAGCAAGAGGTCGGCTTTTCCTTCCCGGCGACCCTCCTGACGGTTTTCCTGGCGACCTTCCTGGCGGCCTTTTTGCTCGCCGATCTGGATACCTTCCTGGAACCCCCGCTGCCTGATCTCTTTCGACCACTGTTCCACCCGGGCTGCCAACATGTTTACCACCTCCAGCAGGTCATCAGGGATCGGGGGGAGGTCCACAAACCCCTCGATGCGTTGCAGACTGCTTGCGATCAGTTCCCGAAACAGTTGTTTGACGGGTGGCCCATCCGGATGCGCACGAAACCATTCGGCCATATCACGGATGGTCTCCATGATGCCCTGTGGATTCGCGGGCTGTTCCAGACGAAAGAGCAAAGCCGAAAGGGACGGCCGGCCTTTCAGCTCCTCCTCGGTGTAGGCCCCTTCATCGAGCGTATGGTACCGCATTGCCGGCTGAAATGGCCACAACGGTGAGCCTGGCGGCAGGCGAATCAACGCCCGAATATCAATCGGGGCGTTCCAGCGCGGCTCCCCATTGTACAGGACAATGGGAAGCAGGGGCGGCAACCCCTGGTCGGGCTTCAGTTTGCGCTCATCCACCAGTTGCTGGTACAAAAGCCCCGCGTAAACCAGGGTTCGCAGCGACATCCAGGCATCGACCGTCGATTGAAATTCCAGCAAAAGCAAAACGAAAAGGTGGCCGCCACCACGCAGCGGAATCTCCCAAATCACGTCACTTCGGCGACGCGCGCCGCGGAAGGCCGTGAACTTGGTGTTGACCCGGGACATGCGGGAAAGGTCAAGTTCGTCAAGGATCTCCCGCTCCATGAAGCCGCGAAGCAGATCCGCGACCATGGCCGGGTGCGAAAAGAAGCGGTGGTAGAGGGAATCGTGATCGGTCATCCGCGAACCCATGTGTAGTGGCGGCGAGGCCAGCAGCGCGGATGCGCTTAGGTACGGACACACGCGGCGAGACGCCGGCGGAACGTCAACACCTTGAGCGATCGATTAAGGGGCCAGATGCCCGCAACCCGAATCAGGCGGCCGGATTTTTTGACTGAAACCCCAGCAAGGAGCCATTGGCCTTGCTTTTCCAGTAGTTGATGCGCTTGGTCATGGTGGCGGCCAGCTCGGCTTTTTCCTGTTCAGCGCGTTCGAGCAGATACTGGTATTTGTGCCGCCACCAATCAACCTTGCGATTGAGCTTCAGGATCTCCTCCTGGTGGCTTTCATCGTTCAAATGCGCGGACTTCTCCCGCCACCAGACGATGCGCCGGTTGAGGTAATCCACCTCCTTGCGGTGTTCCTCCTTCATCGTCTCCTGCTCGGCTTGATGCTTTTGCACAAGCTGGTGCATGCGGCGGAGGAATTCGGTGCGCATGGCGGTGACCGAGGTGTCGGCCTCGCGCCGGGCGACGATGTCCTGAAAGGTCAACCCGGCTTTTTTCAGCATCTGGTTGGCCAGCTTGATGGAGTTCAGAACTTCACCGTCGTGGGAGGAGTCGGTAAGCTGAAGAACCTTGGCAAATTTTTCGAGATCCAAATCATCGACCGACATGGTGACATTCCCTCGACATGGCGACATTCCCTTGCTTCTCGTTTGGTCCAAACGCGCACCCGCCCCCAGTCTAGTACGACTGGAGAGGCGTTGACCAGGACGGCGCGGCGTCGGTACACAAAAATTTTTTGGTTCCGGTCGTGGAAGCGGAAGAGGGAGAGGGGAAGGGAGGTGATCACCCTTCGGCGATCAAGTCGTGGCGGGAAACCTTGTGGATCTCCTGTGCGCGGTAGGTGCCGTCGCGGCCGGGGGAGACGTGAAAGCTGATCATGTCACCCTGGCGCAGCACCTCTTCCGGGTTGACCAGCTCCGAGACGTGAAGATAGATGTTGTTGCGGCGGCACTTGGCGAAGCCGTACCCCTTGTCGGCGAAGTAGGTGGTGACGATGGCCTGTTCGGTGTCGCCGATACCCAGGTCATCATCGGCGATTGCGGGTTCGACGGTGGTCCGACCGCCGGGCGGGGTGACTTCGGTGGCGATCAGCCCTTCGCTCTCCGAGCCGGAACCGACGGTGAACGTTACCCGGTCGCCGGCGACGATACCCGGATCCCGCAACTGGCCGGGGAGGATGTAGAAACGGATCGGATTGCCGTCGTGGTCGCGGATGGCGATGCGGCCGCCGCCATCGGCATCGAGCGACTCCACATCTCCTTGCATGCGGCTGCCCATGATCAGCACCGAGCAGGCTTGTGGCCGTCCCCCCTTGCCGGGCTGAATGGCAAAGTGAACGTGATCGTGCTCCTTGAGCGATGTTTGCGAGATCACGTAGGTCATGTGGACGTAGATCTCCGCGTACTGGTCATGTTCAGTGTAGAACTGGATGAACCCGAACCCGCGCTCCTTCTTGAAGGCGGTCACCTTGCCAAAGTAGCGCATGCCCGAAAACGGCAGATGCGGCGGGAGGTCGGTGGTGGGGGGCCGCGGGGTGGGCGATGCGCTGTTGGCGGCTGCCGTCGTTTCGTTGCCGGCCGGTCGCACGGTGGGGTGATTGACCGGGGTTGGACGACGGAAAGGGGGTGTTTGCGGTGCCACCGGATGGGCGGTGACATAACCGGCATCATGGGCCTGCCAGAACAGCGCAAAAAGATCCGGGTGCGGATAGTGGGAAAAGGCAAAAGGCGGAATGCGCTGAAAATAGGCAGCAAAGGGGCGATTTTGTTCCCGACCGGCGCGGGAGCCTGACCACAGCTCGGGGTGTTGGTCGCAGGGGGTCTGCACCGCGCGGTGGGTGTGGGTATCGAGGATGATGGCGTTGCCGTGTGCCTGTTCGGTGAGGCGGAGGGCTTGTTCCACCACCGCCCCGAGATAATCCAGCGAACCATCGGGCATGGCGCACAGGGTGGCGGGACCGGTGGCGATGCCAATTTTGCAGTGCAGGCGCAGGTGCCCGGCGGCACGCTGGCAGTCAAGCTCCTCCTGAATGGCGATGGCCGCCAGCAGGGCAGGCAGCGCCTGGTCGAAGATTGCCATGGCCGCCCTGGGCAGCCACTTATGCACGGTGCCGTGTTGATGCAGGACGATCGCGTGCAGGGTGGCGAGGAAATCGCGGGTCGCGGGGAGATTTTGGCTGTCGGTGTCGGGGTCCGGCCACTGCGGGGAGTCGTGGATTTTGACAAACAGAAGGCTTTTGTGGATGATGGGCATGGGCGTCGTGTGGTCGAGAGTCCGGCCGCGGGGGCGTGTACGGTCGGGGGTTGGTCGTGGTTGTGATCGGGGCGCCCCGCGATTCCACCGACCCCTCCCGCGATCCGCTCCTTTGGCCGCGCGCGGGGTTCACCCTAGCATGGGGGCACGGTGGAATGCCATGTGTCGTGTCGCGTCGCGTCGGGTGGAAGCGGGTATGATTCCAATTCTGAATCAAGGCGGATGGAAAACGGCGGCACGCGAACCGGGAGGGGATGCGCATCCGGGACGACGACCGGCGG
>PEAJ01000236.1 GCA_002753495.1 Magnetococcales bacterium HA3dbin3
GTGCCGGCGGCCGATCGGGGCAGTTACGTCCCGATCCACCTTGTCGAGCCTGCGCGTGGGAATGAGCTGGTCGTGGGTTTCGATTTGCTCTCCAACCCCTCGCGCCGCGCAAGCCTGGCGGCGGCCATGGCCAATCGACGACTCACCGCAACCCCACCCATCACCCTCGTGCAGGAAGAGCAGCAACAGAAGGGTGTGTTGCTGCTGGTCCCCATTGGCAGGGGGCAAGGGGGAACCGAGATCGATGGTTTCGCCGTCGGCGTGTTCAAAATGCTTTCCCTGGTGCGACGCACGCGCTTTCTCATCGAGGCGTTACCGTTTGACCTGCTCATTCGCGATGCCGCAATCGCCGGCGGGGAGGGGGTGCTTTTCGCCTCCTCGAACCTGCCCCAGCCCTTCCCGCTGATTCCACCGGCCGGTGGCCATGCAAAATACCTGAAAAGCGGTATCTGGCTATCGCACCTCGACCAGCAGGTGAGCATGGGCGATCGGCAGTGGGTGATCCATTACATCCTCAACGAGGTTGGATTTTCCCGTTTCACCGCCAACCTCCACGCCTGGATACTTTTGGGGATCGGGTTGCTGGCCAGTGCCTTGGTGCAGTTTCTCATTCTCGCCTACAGCGGACGCACCTTGATCGTTTCGCGCCTGGTCCGGGAACGCACCGCCGAGCTGGAAACCAGCCGCCTCTCCCTGGCGCGCAGCGAGGCCACCATGCGGGCGATGCTGGAGACCGCCGTCAGCGCCATCATCACCATCGACCACGACCGCCGCATCATCCTTTTCAACCAGGCAGCCGAACACATCTTCGGCTATCAGGCCAACGAGGTGGTCGGTCGGAACGTCAACCTCCTCATGCCCTCGCCATTTCGGGAAGAACACGACGGCTACGTGGCGCGCTACCTGCGCACCGGCGAGCGGCGGGTGGTCGGCAAAAATCACGAAGTGAGCGGACGCCGCCGCAATGGTTCGACCTTCCCGGCCTATCTGGCCGTAAGCGAGGTGGTCGGCGAGAGTGGCCGCCTGTTCGTGGGCATCATCACCGACATCTCCGAACGTCGGGAGGCGGAAGAACGTCTGCAATTGGCGCGCAGGGTGTTTGAGACCGCCGGCGAGTCGATTGTCATCACCAGTGCCACCGGGGTGATCGAGGATGTCAACCCGGCCTACGAACGCATCACCGGCTACAGTCGGGAAGAGGCGGTCGGCCAGACCCCCGCCCTGACGCAATCCGGCGTGCATGACCAGGCGTTCTACCAGCAGATGTGGGGGGCCCTCCTGAGTCGAGGACACTGGGAGGGGGAGATCTGGGATCGGCGCAAAAACGGCGATCTGTTCCCCAAGTGGCTCTCCATCAGCGCCATTCGTTCCACCAACGGTGAGGCGCGCCACTATGTCGGCATCTTTGTCGACATCAGCAGCCAGAAGGAGACGGAGAAAAAGCTTGAGCAGTTGGCTTTCTACGATCCGCTGACCGGATTGCCCAATCGCATGCTGTTCCGGGATCGTCTGGCGCAGGCGCTGTTGGGGTCCGATCGTGGAGGGGGTCTGACCGGCTTGATGTTTATCGATCTCGACCGCTTCAAGTGGGTCAACGACACCCTGGGCCATGCCGCTGGCGATCAGCTGTTGCGGGAGGTCAGCCGGCGTTTGCAGGGGTGTGTGCGCAAGCAGGATACCGTTTCTCGCCTCGGGGGGGACGAATTCACCATCATCCTCGGGGCCCTTGAAACCCCGGAAGGGGCGGCGGCAGCGGCGGCCAAAGTCATCGCCAAGGTTCGGGAGGCGGTGCGGTTGAACGAGCAGGACGTTTTCGTCGGCGCAAGCATCGGCATCGCCATCTATCCCCGCGATGCCAGCGATCTGGAGACCCTGGTCAAGCATGCCGACATGGCGATGTACCAGGCCAAGGAGGGGGGGCGCAATGCCTTTTGCTACTTCTCCCGCGAGCTCCACGTCCAGGCTTTTGATCGCCTCGCCATGGAAAACGGCCTGCGTCACGCCCTGGAACATGGAGAGCTGCAACTGCATCACCAGCCCAGGGTTGCCCTGGCCACCGGTCAAATGCTCGGCGCCGAGGCCCTGGTGCGCTGGAACAAACCCGGTCAGGGGCTTATCTCCCCCGGACAATTCATCCCCTTGGCCGAGGAGACCGGGTTGATCCTGCCCATGGGCATGTGGATCCTCGACCAGGCTTGTCGGCAGAACGTCGCCTGGCATGCTGACCAGGGGGTGGCCTTGCGCAGCTCGGTCAATCTCTCTGCCCGTCAGTTTCAGCAGAAGGATTTGACCGCGGCCGTGCGGGGGGTTCTCGAACACCACGCCTTGCCGCCGGAGCGCCTCGAACTGGAAATCACCGAGAGCATGGTCATGGGCAATGTCGAGGAGGCGATTGCCATCATGCGGCGACTGCGCGATCTCGGCATCACCCTCGCCATCGACGACTTCGGCACCGGTTACTCCTCCCTTGGCTATCTGAAAAAGTTTCCGGTCCAGATCTTGAAAATTGATCAAAGCTTTGTGCGCGGCCTGCCCGCCGACCGGGAGGATGGCGCCATCGTCGATGCCATCATCTCCATGGCGCACAGTCTTGGCTTGCAGGTGGTGGCCGAAGGGGTGGAGACAAGCGCGCAGCTTGACGAACTCCAACGCTGCGGTTGCGAGGAGGTTCAGGGGTATTTGCTGAGCAGGCCGCTGGCCGAGGAGGGGTTTGTGTCTCTGTTGCGCAGGGTGGCGGTGGCAACCCAACCGGAGGAGGTTTGGCCGGTGCGCTGGCTGACCCCCAGGGTTGATTCTCGCAAGCCCTGACCCTGTGATGTTTCAGCTCCGGCGGCCGGTGACACAGCCAGGGATTGAATGATCGTGAACCCCACCTTCTCGCCCCGACTCTCCTTCCTGCATATTTTTATCCTGTTTGGTTTATGCGTCGTATTCCTTGGTGGGTACGATGACAATCTCAAGCGTCTGGCCAAGGTCACCGGGATTGATTTCTACCAGTATTGGGGCACGGGCGTGGCCCTGGCCAGTGGCCGGCTTCCGGAAGCCAACATACTCCGCAATGAAGAGGGCGTTCGAACGCTCTTGAACGACATCGTCGACCACGATCCGACTGACCCGCTCCTGCGGGCAGTCAATCAGTATCGGCGTAACTTTATTGAATTTGCTGGAACTCCCCTGCTCTTTTCCCTGTGGTCCCTGGTCAAGATGCGAGGGTTCTCGGAGTCATTTTTCTGGTTTTCCGCATGTAAAATTTTATTATTAATCGCCGGAATCGTGCTTGTTGGGAGAACCCTGAATTGGGATTTACTTTCCTCGCTCACGACCGCTCTTGTTCTGCCACTTTTTTTTCAGCCGGCAATTTTGGATATCGTGATCGGGAACATCAATTCCATTCAATTTTTCGGGGTCTCCCTTGTTTTTTATATCATGCATATTCAGAAATTAAGAGAAAAATCTGACTCAACTGGGCTGTACACTTTATCGTTCATATTGTCTGCTTTTTTTGTATTCCTGAAGCCGAACATCCTGCTGCTGTTTCCATTTGTATTCATGCATCTGTTGGCCCAACCTGGTCCACGCCGCGTGGGACGTATCCTGTTCGCCGCCGGTGTCGTCGTTGCATGTTTCCTTGTG
>PEAJ01000237.1 GCA_002753495.1 Magnetococcales bacterium HA3dbin3
GGGGGGCAGGCGGAGCCTCCCCCCGGACCCCCCAACCACTTTCAAAAATTAAAAAAGACACGGAGAGCCGGCATGCAACACCTCCACATCATCGGCATCTGCGGCACCGCCATGGCCGGCCTCGCCGCCCACGCCCAGGAAAGCGGCTGGCACGTCACCGGCTCCGACGCCGCCGTCTACCCGCCCATGAGCACCTTCCTCGCCGCCCGCAACATCCCCGTCGCCGACGGCTACCGCGCGGAAAACCTGCACCCCGCCCCCAACCTCGTCTTGGTCGGCAACGCCATCTCACGTGGCAACCCCGAGCTTGAATATACCCTCGAACACAACATCCCCTTCCGCTCCGGCGCCGAATGGCTCTTCGACCACGTCCTCGAAGGTCGCCACCCAATCGTCATCACCGGCACCCACGGCAAAACCACCACCGCCAGCCTCACCGCCTGGCTCTGGGAGTGCGCCGGGTTGCAACCGGGGTTTTTGATCGGCGGCATTCCGAGCAATTTCGGCGTCGGCGCCCGCTTTCCCAAACAGGCCTGGGTGGTGGTCGAAGGCGACGAATACGACACCGCCTTCTGCGACAAACGCCCCAAATTTCTCCATTACCATCCGAGGACATTGATTTTACATAACCTCGAATTCGACCACGCCGACATCTACCCCGATCTGGAAGCGATCCGCCGCCAATTCCGCCTGCTTCTGCGCATCGTCCCCGCCTCCGGGCGCATCCTCGCCAACGCCGACGACCCCGAAATCACCGCCATCGCCAGCCAGGCCTACGGGCCGGTGATGCGCTACGGCCTGCACGGCGCCCCCCCATTCTCGGCGCGCCTGGAGCAAGCCGACGGCCGCGTCTGGACACTGCTCGTTGATGGCAAGGCGCGCCTTCGCGTCGAATGGCAACTGCTCGGCCACCACAACGTCATGAACGGCCTCGCCGCCGCCGCTGCCGCCCTAAGCCACGGCATCGACGACGCCATCGTGCAACGTGGTCTCGCCACCTTTGCCGGCGTTGCCCGCCGCCTGCAACTGCGCTACATAAGCGGCGGCGTCGCCGTCTACGACGACTTCGCCCACCACCCGACCGCCATCACCACCACCCTGCAAGGGCTGCGCGCGGCCGTTGGTAAACAGCGCGTCTGGGCTGTCCTCGAACCGCGCTCGAACACCATGCGCACCCGCGTGCATCAGGAGAAGCTGCCGGCCGCCCTGAACATCGCCGATCACGTCATCCTCGCCCGCCCCGCCCTGCGCGGCCTCACCCCGGATACCCTGCTTGATGTCGAGGCGGTCGTCGACCGGCTCAATGAATTTTCTCCGGACAAGGCGGTTGTTGTTGACGACGCCGGGCAGGCGGTGAAATATTTGGCGAAGAGCGTTCGCTCTGGGGACCATGTCGTCATCATGAGCAACGGTGGTTTCGACAATATCCACCACCGGCTCCAGGAGATGCTGGCCAACCTCGGCTGAAACGGAGGCGTGCCGCGATGATTCCGGAAGAAAATACCCTGGCGGGAAAGTTCCTGATCGCCATGCCGGGATTGCAGGATTCCAACTTCGAGCGGTCGGTCGTCTTCGTCTGCGCCCACTCGGCCGAAGGGGCGCTCGGACTGGTGATCAATCAGCCCCACTCCGCCTCGATGGAGGAGGTCATTGAGCAGCTCTCCCTCCCCTGGCACCGCTCGGACAAACACATCGTCTATCAGGGCGGGCCGGTCTCCCCCGAGCGCGGGTTCATCTTGCACGAGCAGATGCTCGATATCCCCGGGTCGCTGGAGGTGGCACCGGACATCTACATGGCCACCAACCCGGAAGTGCTGCACTTTCTGGCACAATCGGAGGAGACGGGACGGTTTCTCTTCAGCCTCGGCTATGCCGGCTGGGCCACTGGCCAGTTGGAGCTGGAGTTGCGGCAAAATGCCTGGCTGATCGGCCAGACCGACCCGCGCATCGTCTTCGATCTGCCGGCCAACGACCGCTGGCAGGCGGCGATCCGCGCCATGGGCATCGACCCGGCGCTGCTCGTCGACGCCGGCGGTACCGCCAATTGAGGTGTCAAGATCCTTAAGCCCACACCCTGATCGCCCCGAGCCAACGCACGCCGCCAGGATGAACACATCATCGCCACATCGCCATGAAATCAAGGTCCTGCCGACAACGCTCGCCAACCAGATTGCCGCCGGCGAGGTGGTCGAACGACCGGCATCGGTGGTGAAGGAGCTGCTGGAAAACAGCCTCGACGCCGCGGCGACACAAATCGAGGTGCGTATCGAGCAGGGTGGACGCCGGCTGATCCAGGTGAGCGACAACGGTTGCGGCATGACTGCTCCCCAGGCGCGCCTGGCCCTGGAACGGCATGCCACCTCCAAGATTGCCAGTGTCGATGACCTGTTCAGCATCCGCACGCTTGGCTTTCGCGGTGAGGCGCTGCCGTCGATCGGCTCCGTCGCCCATCTGGAGCTTGAGAGCCGCGTGCCGGAGGAGGTCGATGGCGTGGCGATCCTGGTGCGTGGCGGCGAGGTGACGGAAAACCGACGCGTCGCCATGCTGCCCGGAACCAGTGTCACCGTGCGCAATCTGTTCTTCAACACCCCGGCCCGGCTGAAATTTCTCAGCTCCGATCGCACGGAAACCACGCACATCACCGACCTGGTGCTTCGACTTGCCCTGGGTTATCCGCAGGTCGGGTTCAAACTGCACATCGATGCCCGACCCGTGGTGGAGCTGCGTCCCAGCCAGGACGAACAACAGATGCGCACCCGCCTGGCGATCATTTTCGGTCGGGAGTTTCCCGATCACTGCCTTGAATTTGTGAGCGATCACGATCACATGCATCTCTTCGGCTGGCTTGGTCTGCCCAACCTGCATCGTGCCAATGCTTCGGGGGTGCATCTGTTCGTCAACGGGCGCTGGGTGCGTGATCGCGCGATCCAGCATGCCTTGCGCGAGGCCTACGGCGATGCCCTGCCCAAGGGGCGTCACCCGGTGCTGGCCCTGTTTCTGGATATCGCCGCCGATGCCGTCGACGTCAACGTCCATCCGACCAAGCAGGAGGTGCGTTTTCGTCAGGGACACCTGATCTACGCCCTGGTGCGACGCGCCCTGACCGAGGCGCTTGCCGGCCACGGTGGCGGTCAAACGATGCCACCGGCGGCGGGCGTGTGGTCGCCGGAGCAGGCGACACAAGGGCGGGAAACGGTCATCGCCACCCTCCCCACCGCCGCCAGTCGACCGGTGACCTGGCAGGAATCGACCACGCCACCGCCGGAGCGGCAGCCGCGCCCCGCGTCAACCTTCGCTGCCAACACCGGATACGCCCCCCGCCCTGCCGCACCCCTTGCAACCGGGGCAACCACGAGGTCGATGTTTCCCCCCGCTTCCACTTCGGCTCCTGCCGTGCGGGCAACGACGGCCGGTCATCCGCCGGCGATGACTGCGCCGGCCGGCTCGTCGACAGCACCCTTCGATCCCACCCCATTGCCGGGTGTCGCCGAAGGGACGTTGACGGCTTACCACCCCGATCCGGCGACCCGCATCGCGATCTAGTCAAAAACAAGTCCACCAAGGGCAGATTGCCCTCCCCTGCGGCCCAATGCAGTGGGGAACTTCCCTGTTTGTTGAGCGCTTGAGGATCCGCCCCGGCCTCAACCAATGCCTTG
>PEAJ01000238.1 GCA_002753495.1 Magnetococcales bacterium HA3dbin3
TCCCGAGCTCCTCGAGCGGGTATGGGGATTACCGCCTGGGTTTGGACAAGGAGCTGGTTGGTCTTGACTTCGGCGTCAATTTCTACGGCACCGATGGCGACGGAAAGAACTACGCCGGCACGCCGCGCCTTGCGGCCAGACGGTTGGTTTTGAGCGTCAGCAAGGAGTTCTGATCTCCAAATTGACGGTCGAACGGATCTCGACTGCCCACGAAAGGGATTTCATGCCGGGCCGATCGGCCCGCGCCGGGGAGGGTTTCCCCCGCGCGGGCTGCGGCCGTGGCTTCTGACTCAAGTCAGCATTCTCCTCTTTTTTCCTCGCGTTGTTCCTTGATGCCGGGGCCGGTTTCCGGCGGCCACCCAGGCCTATGGGCTGGTGTGTCGCGGTGACGGCCGCGGGTTCCCCTGTTCCAAAAAACGGGCACGGTATCGTTTTTGCTTGTGGGTCGTGCGGGTGGCTTTTGTGGCCATCGCAGGTCTTGCCGCAGCGAGTCCGTTGGCGTCCGGCCGGTTGCGCGTACAGCGCCGGTGTCCGTCTCGAAAACGCTCCCGCCCCGGTATCCGACCGGCCACATCGGTTAAGTCGATTCCATTTGGGAAAAAGGGGGATGATTGCCATGAAAACCAGGAAAATGGGGCTTTTGGCCCTGACGTTGCCCATGGCCGTGGGGGCTTCTGCCATCGCCACGGCCGGGGATCTGCCCAGCCGCGAGGAGATGTGGCAGATCATCCAGAAGCAACAGCGCGAACTGGATGCCCTGAAGACGCAGGTTGGCCAGCCCCGCAGTGAGCTCTCCCCGGCGGCGGTTGCCTCTCCGGTGGCGGAAGCAGCCAAGGAAGCAGCCAAGGAGGTGACCAAGGAGTCGGGTAAGGAGCCGGGCAAAGAGAGCGGCAAGGAGCAGCCCTGGCCCGAGAAGATCAAGTTCAGTGGCTTGATCAAGGTCGATGCCATGGCTTCCGGCAAGGACATCAAGAGCAACACCCGTTCGAGCGATGTCTACATCTCCGAGGCGCATCTGACGAGCGATGCCACCATCAACGAGTGGACGAAGGGTCACATCCAGTTCATCTACGAAAAGGGTGTCGACGATGGCCCGCCGGCGGATAAAAACCGCGTGCGCCTGGATGAGGCGACCATCACCCTGGGTAACACCGAGCGCTTCCCGGTCTTCTTGACCGCCGGCCGCATGATCGCGCCGCTCTCCACCTACACGAGCAACCTGATCGACGACCCGCTCACCCTGACCCTCGCCCGGTCGAAGGAGACTGTCGGGCAGGTCGGGTTTGAGTCAAACGGCTTTTACGGTTCGGGCTGGATCTTCAACGGCGATGTCAATCGCACCGGGCAGCCTGACACTGCTTCACAGGGCGGCGGCAACCTGGGCTACAAACTGGAAGATAAGGGAAGAGACCTGAAGGTGGACGTTGGCCTTGGCTATACCAACAGCCTGGATGATTCCGGGACCCTCTCGGCAATTCCAACCGTGCTTGCTGGTGTCAAGAATCACATCGGTGCGGTGGGTGCCCACGCGACGGTCAACTGGAACAACTTCGCCTTCATTGGCGAGTATGTCGCGGCGACCGATACCTTCCAAACCGGCGAGCTGGCTTACAATGGACGCGGTGCCCGGCCCAAGGCCTGGAATGCCGAACTGGGGTACACCTACACCCTGCTGAAGAAGGACACCACCTTCTCGGTGGCGTATCAGGGTACGCGCGAGGCGCTGGCGGCCGCTCTCCCTGAGAAACGTTACCTGGCGGGGATCACCATCGGCATCTTTGACCACACCAATCTGCAATTCCAGTACTACCGGGACAAGGACTACAGCATCGCCGTCGGCGGAACCAATCGGAGCGTCGATGTCGGCAAGACGCAGCTGGTGGTCGACTTCTAGGGTCTGACTCTCATCCTTGTTGATCCGTTTACGTCCGAACCCGGGGTGGCCTTCCGGGTTCGGACGTGGATCTCTTGTCCTCGTGGTGACCCTGTTCCCCGGTCACGCTCGTTTTCGCCCTGGTTGCCGTGCCTGTCTCTTTTCCCCTCCCCGGTTGACGGGCCGCGCGGAAGCTTCCATGATGCTCAAAGACCCCTGGCTGATGCCGCCGGGTCGATGTTGCCCCGATGCGGGATGACGGCCCGCCTGGCGGTGGGTTTGTGCCCCCTCGATCTGGAGTGGATCGCATGGAGTTTTCCGCCGCGAAGCTGGACCCGACGGGCGCCACTTGGCGCATCTATCGCCCGGTCATCCTCTCCTTTGTGGTGGCCTTTTCTTTAATGTTGTTTTTCTTTACATTTTCCATAGACAGGTTGCGCGGTGCACTGGAAGAGGATGCCTACGAGCGGGTGCGGAGGGATGTGGGGGGGGCATTCCAGACCCTGTTGAGCGGCCAGACACACGCGATGGACGCGATGGCGGAGCTCCTTGCCCGTGACCAGAGGTTGGTCGCCCTTTTCCAGGCGCGCGATCGCCAGGGGTTGCTCGCCGCAACCGGGGAAGTGTTGGAACGCCTGCGCCAGGAAAATGGCGTGACGCACCTTTACTTCCACGAGCCGAATCGGCGGGTATTCTTGCGCGCCTATCGCCCGGAGCACTTCGGCGATGTTGTGGATCGCCAGACTTTGCTCAATGCCCAAAACAGCGGTTCGGTTGCCCATGGCCTGGAGTTGGGCGCGGTTGGCACCCTGACCTTGCGTACCGTGCTGCCTTGGCGGGATCGGGGCGAGGTGATTGGTTTTATCGAGCTGGGAGTGGAGATTCAGGGATTTCTGGACCTGGTCAAGGCGATGTTGCAAGTCGACCTGCTTATGCTTGTCGACAAAAAGTACCTTGATCGACAAGCATGGGAAACAGGGATGGCTGGGTTGCGACGACCAGCCACCTGGGAACAGTTTACCGATCGGGTCCTTGTCGCGGGCACGGTCGACAAACTGCCAGCGGATCTGGAGCAGCATCTACGCCAGGACCACCACAAAGTTGCCCTTGCCCATTCGCTGCGATCTCTCCTCTACGAGCCGGACCACTACCACCTGCTCGCCGATGTCGTCCAGGATGTGGCCAAACGTCCGGTCGCGCGCCTCGTCATCCTCTACAACGATGCCAATGCCGAGTACATCACCTGGAGCTACATGCTCATGCTGTTGGTCGGCAACGCCGGAATTGCCCTGCTGCTCGGGCTGATTTTTCATCGATTTTTGGTTAGGTTGGAGCGGCGGCTGCAACGGGCCGGCGAGGCGCTGCACCATGGCGAACAGCGTTTGCGCGCTATCCTCGATACCGCCATGGATGCCATCATCTCCATCGACGCCAACAGCCGGATCCTTGAATTCAACCACGCCGCCGAAAAGATGTTTGGCTTCAGCAGGGAGGAAGTTCTGGGCCGCGACATGGGCGAGCGCATCATCCCTCCAGCCATGCGCGAAAAACATCGTCAGGGTGTCGCGCGCTACCTGGCCACGGGTGAAAAACGGGTGCTCAATCGACACGTCGAGTTGGTGTCGCAGAACGCCAAGGGTGAGCAGATCCCAACCGAAGTGGCGATCACTGTCACCCCTGGTCGTGACTCAACCTTTTTTACTGCTTATCTGCGCGACATCACCGACCGCTGCAA
>PEAJ01000004.1 GCA_002753495.1 Magnetococcales bacterium HA3dbin3
TCGAGAAGACCGCGATTCTGCTGAGGACGGGAATGCGCGGATATCCATCAGGGTCCGAGAGGAGCGACATCCTCTCACCAAGAGACCGGATAGATGACTGCAACTCCACCGTCCCATGTCGCCACAGCTGATTTTTTCCTTGCCAAACGGGGCAGACCATAGATGGAATTGGAATAACGAAGTTATCGCTTTGCGTGCAAATTGGAATCAGGTTACGGGAGGAGGAGAGCCCCCGGCTTTTGGCAGAGCTTCCGGCAACCTGAACCCCAGCCACAGGAACACAACCCCCAGGGCCCCGGAGAGAACCCACCCGGCCAAAACCATGGTCGAAACCAGAATCGCCTGTTCCGGTGCGCCATGCACGAGGTTGAACAGGAAAATGAGCGTGGCATCACGAGTTCCAACCCCCATCTGGCTGACGGGCAGAAAGTTACAGATGACCGTGAGCGAAGAGCACCACCAGACAAAACCGCCATCCAATTCCAGCCCCACCGCGCGGGCAAACAGGCCCAGGCTCAGTGCCTGGATGGCGCTCAAGGCGAGTGAGATGAGCAGCAGTCCGCTCAAGGCTTGCCAGCCAAGCGTGTGCACGACCGGGTCGAATTGCGGTTCGTCTTCGTTTTGCGAGGCGTGACCGAGGTGCCAGCGTCGCTGCAGATGGTCGATTCCCTTCGCCGCCCAGCGCGAGCTGCCCTGGGTGAGCAGCAGCAGGAAAGGGATGGTCGCCAGCAGCAGGAGGGCGACAGGTCCCGCCAGCAGCCAGGGGTCCAACCCGAGTGGGAAAAACCCGAGACCAACCAGGGAGATCATCACCATCGGGATCAGGTCGAAAAAACGGTCGATGATGACGCAGCGAATGGCGACGAACAGGCTTGGTGCCAGCGGGCGAACATAGAGAAAGCGATAGAACTCCATGCCAATGCGTGCCGGCGTCACCAGGGCGAAAGCGGCGGCGACATACATCGCCCGCAGGGTGTGGCTCCAGGGGATGACAGTCTCCATCTGTCGGCAGAGGAGATTCCAGCGGAGGGAACGGAAGCTGGTAATGCTACCAGCAACCAGAAGTCCGGAGAGGAGCCAACCAGCATCGACCGTGCGCGCCGCCGCCCACAGCCGCTCAGGGGAGACCAGGTGATAAAACAACCCGACCAGCAGCAACAATCCACCCCAATGCCACCAACGTCTGCGAGACGGGGACGATGCCGGGGCGGATGCGAAGGAGGGGCGTTTCAGCAAGGGATCAACCCCGCCGTTTGCGGCGTGTCATCGCCCACCACACCCGGGCAATGGCCGCTTGCACGGCACGTGGATCGACGTTCATGAGCAAGTTGTTCTCCTGATAGCAGTTGGTCCAGCAACCCTGACAACGGTAATGTCCCAGGGCACTGAAGGCCGTCGCAAAGGGGTCGCGCAGGGTGTTGCCGAAGGTATCGATGGTGGTCAGGTTGTTGCAGGGAAGCAGCGCGCCATCGGTGTTGATAACACAGGAGATGCGCCCGGCCCAGCAGCGGTCGGCAAAGAGGGAGGGGTGCGGCCATTTTTTCAAAAACTCCAGGTAAGCAAAGGAGTTGTAAACCGGTCGCCCGGCTTTCTTGGCAGCAATGAGGGCATCGATGGTCGCCCGGAAGGCTGCCGGTTCCGGGGCAATGTCATCCAACTCCGCGCGAAAAAAATCCCGACTCTCGACCGGTTGGAATATTTGCCAGAACCCTTCCTGCTCGGCGACGGCGAGCAACGGTTCCACCTCCTGGAGGTTGTGCCGGGTCAGCACCGTCAACCCCAACACCTTGATGCCGCGCGCACGGCACAGACGGCAGGCGGCAAGCACCTTGTCGAAGGATCCCTTCTTGCGCTGCCGGTCGTGGGTCTCTTTCATGCCGTCCAGGCTGAGGACAAGAATGTCCAGATGCTGCAACGCGTCGATGCGCTCGGGCACCGACCAGCCGTTGCTGGTCAGGGTGGTGGCGAGGCCAGCGTCGGCGGCGGTACGGATCAGCTCGCCAATATCGGCGCGGGCGAGGGGTTCACCGCCGGAAAAACCAAACTTGAGCGCCCCCGCCGCCCGTGCCTGAAGGATGATCCTTTTGATCTCCTCGGTGGAAGGGTCAGGCAATGGCATCTGGTCGAAGTGGCAGTAAACACAGCGAAACCCGCAACGATGCGTCACGCGCATGGTAACAAGCAGCGGCAGGCGCCGCCGCAGAACAAAAATCTTCCAGGCGGAAGCGAGCAATCGCCAGGCGGAGAATCGGTTCATGCGTTGCCCTCCTCCAGAAGTTTCTGCGTCCATTCCGGTGGCCCGCTCATCGGCAGTGGGTCAGGGCACGGATCAGGTCCCATTTGGTCAGTGCCCCCACATCCATGGTTAAGGCGACGCCTTCACCACGGGCAAGTTTGTCGCTCACGGTGACGAGATGAAAACGGTCGCGCCACTCCCGCCACAGTACCAGCAACGGCTCGACGCGATCGCGATGCCCGGCATGCAGGGGATGAAAGAGCAAGGTTGCATCCGCCCCGATCTCCTGCCGCCAGCAGGTGATCGCCTGGGTGATATCGCGTTGTTCGTAGGCGAGCAGGTCGTAGTCGGATCGGCTGGTGATGGGCACCTGCATCAATCCCGAATCGGGTTCGCGGAAAGGGGCAAGTGCCGCGGTGCGGTTGGCATAGAGCGGATAGTCAAACCCCACCGCGCCGGAGATGTAGGTAAACCCCAGTTCGGCGGCGAGGCTGGCAGTCTGCGGATGGTGCGAAAGAAAGGGTGGCCGCAACCCTCGTGCCGACAGGCCGATGCGCGCCAGGGCATCTCGTGCCCGGGTCAGGTCGTCGCGAATTGCCTGTGGGGTGAAGAAGGCATAGGCGCAGTGGTGGTAACCGTGGACGGCGATTTCGTGTCCCTGGTCGGCAAGCCGCCGGATCCACTCTGTTTCACGTTCGATCAGGAAGGCAGTGACAAAAAAGGTGAAGGGGATCCGCTCCTGGTACAAGTGTGGCAGCAGGCGCGCCAGGGCAGTGGCATCGGATTCGCGACGTAGGCGGTTGAAGGCATTGCGCAAAAAGACCCGCGGGCGCACCACGCGCAGTGTTTGCAGGATGGGATTACCACCGAAGGCCATGCGGGTATCACCCCTCGTCCGGGGGTTCAAGCGCCGGTCGACGTGCCACCAGCACGATCTCCTCGCGCCAGGCGGCGGGTCCAAAACGGACAACGAGCCGCGAAGCGAAGCGCGCGAAGGTGCCGTGATAGTCGCCGATCGAGAGAAAATCGACGCGTTCGATGCGAAAGCGGTGCCGATGCAGCAAGGCTTGTAGTGCTGGCAGCGACCAGGGGTGGTGATAATCGATGCCGCGGGTTTGGCGCAGCAGCCGGCGGCGCAGCCCCAGCCATACCCCGACCAGCGATCGGGCATTGGGCACCACCAAGCAGAGTCGTCCGCCTGGCACGAGCAGACGCGCCGCTTCGGCCATGAAGGCCTCGCCGTCGTCGGGGAGATGTTCGAGCAACAGCACCGCGGTGAGGATGTCAAAGCTGCCATCGGCGAAGGGCATGCGGCCACAATCCCCCTGCACCACCGGTCGTGGTCCGGAACCCAGGGCGGTGAAAGCGCGATCAAGCCCGATGATGCGAAGATGGCTAGACGTTCCAAGGGCCCTCGCCAACACGCCGCGTCCGGCCCCCACGTCCAGCAGCCGGCCGTGCAGCGGGCCGGTACGCGCAAACCGTTCAAGCACCTCAAACACAAAGCCTGGGTGCTCGAACCAGGCATCTCCGTGGCTTTTTTGCCAAACATGTTCCCAGGTTGGTGGCACCGGTCAGGGACCTTTCGTCCTGATGCTGGGATCCAGGCGATAGAATAATCCCTTGAAGATGGCGCCGCTGATGGTGGCGTTCGGGACCACCTCGCAGCCGAACCAGCACCCTGGGCAGGTCACCACCTGCCGCCTGGCCGCCTGCACCGCCTCGCCACGGCATGCTTCGGCGAGACTTTTCTCCTTCAGGTTGTCCACTCTCTGGCGAAACACGCTGCAGGTGACGAGATCGCCGTTGGGCATGAGACGAAAATAACGGCTCAAGGCCTGACAGCGAAAACTTGGCCGTTGCTCGCCGCGCAGAACTCGATTTTGCACCCCGGCGAGAAAGTAGCGATAGGTGGCCCGGCGCATGAGCGCGGTAAAGGGTTCGTTGCGCGCGAGCGCTACCGCCCATGCGACGTAGTCAGGGTCAAGTTTGGTCCAGTAGCGCATGCGCGCTTCGGGTGAGGCCTCGGCGTCAAACAGGTTGTGGACGATTCCATAGTGAATGTCGTCGACCCCGATTGCCCGCAAGGGTTCGCGCAGCAGCGCCACCTGTTCCGGGTGGTCGGGAAAGAGGGTCTGGTTGACGGCGAGAAACATCCCGGGAAGGTGGCGTCTCTTCAGGTCGACGAGTTGTCTGAGGGTTTCGAGCACCCGTTCCGAATAGCCGGGGATGCCACGGCGTTCATCGACGAAAGGGCCAAAACCGTCGAGCGAAATGCAGAGGTGCAGGGGATGGCGCAACCGGGCGAGGGTATCGACGATGCGCGCGGTCAACAGGCCATTACTGGTGACTTGAACCAGCAGGTGTCGTTCATCGACCAGATAGCGCAGCAGCGCGCCGATATCGGGACGCAGAAACGGCTCGCCGCCGGTCACCTTGACCACCGCCAGATCGCTGAGTGGATCGAGCAGACGGCGGTAGTCGTCGACGGTCAGCTCCTGTTTGATGCTCCGATCTTTCCAGACATCGCAAAAGGTACAGCGGGCGTTGCAATGCCAGGTGACCACCAGGGCGGCGAGATAGGGATCATCGGCCATGCCCAGGTGATGCTTGACCATGGCCCGGGCCAGACGAAAAAGGGCGCGGCTCATGTGTCGCCCCGGCGGCGAAGCACGTGACCCGCGTGGCGACGACGGTGCTGGTGGCAGGTCGACCGGATTGGCGACGGGCCGGGGATCGCGTTCATGGTGATGGTCGGGTGAGCCTTTGGGATTGTCGCCGGGCCTCTATCGGAACCAGGTCCCGACAAGCGCCTTGGCAAAGTTGAGGCCGTAGGTGAACACCCCGCCTTTTTTTGTGGTGCCGGAGGCGCGTTTGCGGATGGTGATCGGCACCTCGACGATGCGCACCCCACGCTTGCCGGCCTCGATGATCAGCTCCGAGGTGTGATACTGGTCCTGTTTGAGTTGCAGGGTGGCGAGTTTGTTCAGCACGAAGGCGCGAAAGCCGGAGGAGCAATCGGTGATTTTGGTCGGTGTCAGCAGGTTGATGACAAAGTTGAACAGGTGCAGTCCCGCCACCCGGACCGAACTCTCCCTCTCCCAGCTGCCAAGCAGACGGCTGCCGATGACAATATCGCCCCGACCTTCGAGGAGCGGATCAAGCAGGGTGGCGATCTCCTCCGGCAGGTGCTGACCGTCGGCATCCATGGTGACGACGTAGGTTGCGTGCAAGGCCCGGGCGATGTCGAAGCCACAGCGGATCGCCGCGCCGCCACCGCGATTGATCGGCTGCGACAGGCAGACCGCCCCATGTGCCCGCGCGACGGTCGCGGTGTCATCCTGGCTGCAATCGTCGATGACGACCGGCACCACCTGCAACCCCTGGATGGTCCTTGGCATTTGCTCCAGGGTCGGGCCGATGTTTTCCGCCTCGTTGTAGGCGGGGATCACCACCGCAATGTCGGCCTGTTGGATCGTCTCGCCATAGCGTTGCTTGAATGCCATCACCACCAACGCACGAATCAGGCGGTCAAACTGCGTGCGTTGCAGGCTGATGTGATACTGGCCGCGCACGATCAACACCCAGCTGGCGAGCCCCGAGAGCACGAGCAATCCGATCAGGCGCGAGAAGGAGTTGCCTTCCAGTTTGAGGAGATCGCGCAGCGCGTCGAGCGCGTCGGGGTCAAACCCCAACAGAATCAGGGAGCCGGCGATGCCCAGGGTAAGCAGAAAGTCACCACGGCGTAGAAAACCACGGTTGAAACGGCGAAAGGCGGAAAAAACGAGCACGGCACCGATGATGATGCCGGCCCAGCGCAGCAGGGTCATCGGTTCGCCCATCGTGGTTACCCCGCATCCGTGGGTGCGGAGAGTGGGGCGAGCAGATTCCAGGTACGCAGGAAATCCTTGATCTGTTCCACACTCATGGGCGGTTCGAGGTCCGAGCGGTAGGGTTTGTCGGTGATCTGTTGGGGGTCTGCCCCCTGTTGCTGGCAATAGTCGCGCCGAAGCTCCGCACTCCACATCGGCGGCAGGACGACAAAGTGGTCGCGCAGCTCGACCACCCGGCGCAGCTCCTCCTCGTTGAGCAGCTCCTCGTAGAGCTTTTCGCCGGGGCGGGGACCGATCAGCTCGATCGGGTAGTCATCCGGGTCGCGTCCGTGCAGCGGGACGGTCAGCTCGATGAGTGCCCGCGCCAGATCGGCAAGCAGGATAGCGGCCATTTTGGTCACAAACACCTCGCCGCCGCGGGCGAGGGCAGCACTTTTGAGGACCAGCTCCGCCGCCTGCTCCGGGGTCATGACGAAGCGGGTCATGCGCGAATGCGTCAGCGTCAGGGGATGGCCGCGACGAATCTGCTCCATGAACAGCGGCAGCACCGACCCGCGTGACCCGAGCACGTTGCCGAAGCGGGTGGAGAAGAGGGCGGTTTCTCCCCCACGTCGCCCGAGGCCGGAGTTGGCGGCGGTGATCAGGCGCTCGCCCATCAACTTGGTGGCGCCCATGACGTTGGTCGGGTTGACCGCCTTGTCGGAGCTCATGAACAAAACCTGCCGCACCCCCTGACGGATGGCGGATTTGACAATGTTTTCGACACCGATGATGTTGGTCTGCACCGCCTCGAACGGGGAGAGTTCGCAGATCGGAACATGCTTGAACGCCGCGCCATGCAGGACGATATCCACCTCCTGCATCACCCGGAACACCTCATCGGCGTTGCGGATATCGCCCAGGTGGACATCGAAAGCGGTGTTGGCGCGATGGGTCTGGTAGAGGTCGAAGATGCGTTTTTCGTCGTTGTCGAGGGCAATCAGCGACCCGACCTCGGACTTGAGGAGGGCATGAACCAGCATCAGACCGACCGTGCCACAGGCGCCGGTGATCAGCACGCGCTTGCCGCCGTAGTGTGCCAGATACCCTTGCGCCATGGTCTCTCCTTGCATCGGTCGCATCGTCAAGCCCAGGTCGTCCGGGGCAAGATGATATCGTCGCGAATCCGCGCGCGATACCTCTGGATGAAGGCAAGCTGCTCCATCAGCACGGCGTCGGTGAGCAGATGGGGTTGCAGACCAAGCGCGGTGAGCTTGTTGTGCGTCGGGTTGTAGTAGTGCTCTTCCGCCTCCTTGCGCGGGTTGACCAGGTGGTTGACGGTGGGGTTGAGCCCCATCTGCCCTGCCGCCTGGCACACGCGCGCCGCGATTTCGTTGACACTCATGGTCTCGGTGAACTGGTTCATGATGCGCAGCTCTCCAGCTGCGGCCGGGTGGTCAATGGCGAGCCGGATGCAGGCGATGGTGTCGATCAAATTCAGATAGCCACGGGTTTGCTGGCCCTTGCCATAGACTGTCAACGGCATGCCGACCACCGCCTGCACGAGGAATCGATTGAGCACGGTACCGAAAATTTCGTCATAATTGGTGCAGGTGGCCAGGCGATCGTCACGGCGGATCTGCGGTGTGATCATGCCATAGACCGGGCCCTGCATCAGGTCGGTCACGCGCATGCCCCAGGTGCGGACGTAGAACCAGAGCATGTCCGTATCCTGGATCTTGGTGGTGTGGTAGAGGGAGCCGGCCTGGCGCGGGTAGAGAAACTTCTCCCTGCGCCCCTTGTGTTCCACCTCCAGCCATCCCTCTTCGATGTCGATATTGGGGGTGCCGTACTCCCCCATCGTTCCCAGCTTGATGATGTGGCAATCGGGGGCGTGACGTTTGACGGCATGGATCAGGTTCAGGGTGCCGCAGAGGTTGTTCCTGACCGTGAAATGCGCCTCGCGCGGCCCCAACATGGAGTAGGGGGCGGAGGGTTGTTCGGCGTAATCGATCACCGCCTCCGGCTTGAAGGTCTGAAAAACGCGTTCGAGGAGGTCGAAGTTGGTGATGTCGCCGATGGTGACCTGGATCGACCGGCCAGTCAGTTGCTGCCAGAGGGCCACACGCTCGTGCAGGGTCAGCAGCGGAAAGATGGGGGGCAGATCCCTCTCGACGCAGGCGTTGCGCCGGAAATAGTTGTCAACCAGGGCCACGTCGTAGCCCGCTTCGCTCAAGGCCATGGCCGTGGGCCAGCCCAGATAACCGTCGCCACCAAGGATCAAGACACGCACGATTTCCCCCTGTTCATGGTTGGGTTCGTCCAGCCGGGTTGGTTACGTTCGCCTGCCTGGATGCATCGTCCACATGAAAGAGTCGCCACAGGAAATAGGCACTAGGAAGCATGAGGCAAAGTTGAATCACATACCACTTAAACGCCATGTATCTTCCCCCACTGGTGAAAAATAGGGTGGGGAAATCCAACTCGAAGGGAACGAACAGTTTGGTAGTCAGGAAGGAGAGCAACAGGAAGAACATCCAGAATCTTTTGCCACCACCGCCAATTTCATCGAAGGCCATGGCCGTGAAAAGGACGATAAATGGCAGGTTGCCAATCTCCCGTCTGGATTGCGTGTCAATAACCTGGAGGACGACAAAGAAGGCGACGAGGGCCATGCCCGGACCCAAGCCGGCGGCCTTGATGATCACCCGACGCCAGAGAAAACCAGCCACGACAACAATCGGACCAAAATAGAGAAAGTGATTTAAGATAAAAAGAAGCGGTCGCCCGTTGTTCTTCACGAAGATATCAAATAGGTACCATCCAAAAAATTCGCGATGTTCATTTTGGTGGCCCCAGTAGTTTGAAAACATTTTCACTCCGCCAAAAAAGGCGGCAAGAATAAATAATCTGGCCAGAAGTCGTCTTTTATTTGTGTCCATGATAAAATAAAAAAACTGGCGCGCACAATTCACAACGAGATCTGGGACCGAGACATAGAGGTATATAAAAATACTTATTGATACAATAACGTTGGCGCCAGCCTCAAGCAAGTCACGTTTATGTTCCTGTAGAGGCACAAAATTGTGGGAGAACAGGATGGTGACGATCACCACCGTGCCGATCAGCAGCAACAGGCGCGGGGTGATTTTGTCTTGGAAAGTGAGGGGGGCGCTATTCCCTATCAGCGCACTCTCCGCCTTTGGGAACAGAAAGAGGATGGCGCCAATGGGTAGGATAGTCGGCCAAGTGAATGCGCCCGCGGCAATGACCAGGAACATGGAAAAAACATGACCGGTCAAATAGAAAAACAACAACAACATGCTCAGGAAAAAGGCAAGAATGTCCGTCAATACCGGATTGTATAGGGGCATGAGCATGTTGCAGAAACTGATGGCCAAGGCAACGTAACCGAGCAAACGGCCCTGCGTGCCCAGGCCAACCCGATCGGCCAGCCAGCGCCAAATCAGGAGGGAGAGCAGAGTCAGGGTCAAATTGAAAAGCTGGAAGAACAGAACGATCTGTTTTGCCAAAAAGGGCCACCCCAAGGCTTGCATAGCGTAGTGGGCAATGGCAAACGGCAGCGAACGTTGGATGAAGAAGTGGGAGATTTGATGACGCTCAACCGGGAACTCCTTGATGATGGTCAAGTAGATAAGCTCGCCATCCCAACCGAGACCATGGCCCTGGGGTATGACGTGTCCAGCCCAAATTCGGCCAATACCCAGAATGATGACGCCCAGGACGATCCATCGGGATAACAGGCCGCTGTCGATAAATTGTCGCTGGAAGGAGTTGTTCATGGGTGCCTCCGACCAATCTTGAGCCAGGGGAGGGGGTGGACACTCACGGCCGCGGGCGACGGCGGGGGAGAACGGGAGGCATGGGCAGCTGTGGAGGTCATGGCGGTGCCAGTTCTTCGCGCGTCACTCTATCCGCTGATTTTCGCCGGTAAAGGGTCCAGAGAGGGGATTCATCCACCTTCTCGAACAGGCGCGCAATATCCGTGCCGTAAAGACGGCGCAATCTAAGGGTGAAGTCGTCCCTGAATTTTGGCTCCATCAACAACGTCGCATCATCCAAAAGGCGATCCATTGCTGACAGTCGATCCTTGCCAACCAGCTTTTTGGCCTGTCGAGTGAAGGTGAACCAGTAGGTTCCTCCTCGCGGTGGTGGCAGGTGCAAGGCCAGGGGAAAGAGGTTGCTTTCGGCCAGGGCGAGGATGCGACTGTCCGCCGTAACGTGCTTTTCCAGCAGGCGTATGCCATCGGTGTGCAGAATGGCGAAACGAAAAGGGGTCACATCGCCAAAGAGGATGTGGTCCAGGACCTCCCGCGGGGTGTCAACTTCATCGTTTATTTTTGGCAGGAGCATCGTTTCCAGGGTTGAGGTGGGGATCCTGGCCGCGGCCGGCTGCAAGGGGGCCTTGGTGTGCTGCCAATGCAGGGCATAGAGGATGCCCGAGAGGTCGGGAAAAATGAAAATCCTGACCACGAAGTAGCCGGTCAAACCGAGCGACAGTAGTTGGCGGAAAAGGTGGACCCGTTGGCGTTGGGGATCGAGCGCAAGAAAGAGACGACGTTGCCCATCCCCGATCATGAGGGCGGCAACGGCAAACAGGGGGACATAGCGTCCGCCCATGTTTAGTCCACCCACAAGGGGTCCTTCACCCTGGGAGTTGGCGGCCACCACGAGACAACCGACACACCCGGCCCAAAAGGCGGCAAGAAACAGGCGAATTTCCCGACTCGACACCCTCCTTCCCGCCGACAACGCACCAGCGCCACCCCAGCCGATCAGAAACAAAACGAACAGCAGGAGAAACCACTCCACATTGTGCAGCGCCATGCCCATGACGCGCGTGGCGGAGGTCAACGCGGATTCAAATCCAGAAATGGCCTGAACATCGGACAAATAGTGGTCGAGACGCAGGCCCAGGAAGATCCAGGCGAACCCCCAGGTTCCGAAGAAAGCCAGGGCGGTGGTTGGCAGAGAAAGGAAACAGCGGCCAAACAGGATGCCGCTGCCGATCAGCAAGGCCATGCCACCCAGGAAAAAGTTGATTTTGGCCGAAAGCAGCAGGGCGAGCAGAATGCCGGCGGAGATGGCCCTGAGATGTCCGCCGATACGCCCATCCGGGCGCAAAGGACGGAACATGAGCTGCAGGGCGAGCACATTGAGCAGGGCAAGCCCGAAGCGGTTGTACTGCATGGCGTAGGAGGTATTGCGGGCGTAATGCGAGGTGCCCTCGGGAACGACGCCGGTTGCCACCAGCATGGTCATGCCAACAAAGAGCAGCGTTCCGAAGGTCGAGAGGCGTCGGCTGGCAACGATCCATCCCCAGACCCCGCTCACCCCGGCCACAAGCAACGCGCCGATAGTCAGCGCGCGCACGCTGTCGTGGGTGAGCCACAGACCGAGGGCGGTGATCCAACCGTGCAAGTCGTGGTAGCTGAAGTAGTCGGTGTGAGGGATCTGACCGTTGCGGATGCGCCAGCCCGCGGCGAGGAGGGCGGCGGTGTCCCAGGGGGGGATCCATTGGTGGGCTGGTCCCGCGCGCCCCATCGCCAGACCAAGCAGGCCGCCGCCACCAATCAATACGAATAGGCCTGCCAGATGTGCGACGATCGAATCCGTACACCCTGCTCGTGCCAGCCGGAGCAAACTCTTTCCTTTTTGGTTCCGCGCGCTATCCACTTTTTAGGTTCTTCCGCTCAAGTTTGTACTCGTCCAAGACCTGATCCGACAAAATGGTTCCGGGAAGCATGGAGTGGGTGCCTCACCCCTCAGGGTTAACCCGATTTCTCAAGGATCGGCTTCCCGCGGCTGACCTGTATCTCCGCAACATCCGGTAACAAAAGTTTATTTTTGACGATCTTCTCTTCGATTCTCATTTCTGACACCCCCCTCATTGGACTCCCATCCTACCAGAAATGTCAGATTGAGTCTTGTTTGTTACAAGGCCCAATAGGCCCAAGTTCCTCTTTCGGTCGTGGAAACGGATTTCCCTGGATGGCCAGTCGATACATGGATAGACTACCGAACGGCGGTGGCGTCCGTGGCTCTTCTCCGTTCATTGGTTTCCGATAGACCAATCATGCCGGAGGGGCCGTGGGCGTCTTGGAAGCAGGCTTCTCAGGTGGAGATCAACCTGCGTTTCCGGAGTTTTGCGGTTGCCTCTATGCGGTGGGGCTGCCTTCCGATGAGCATTCCGTGTGCGATTCGGGTCCAGCAACTGTCTTGGCAATCAAGCAGGTTTCGTGCTGGAGTGTGCCGTATGGTTCCACCTCCCACCCTTGCGGATACGGGCTCGAAGCCCAGGCAACTGTTCGGGTTTGTGGACAATGGGCATGGCAATCCGCACTGGGCCATGATCTCTAACGACCAAGTAAGGACAACGATCTGCTGCGTCTGGAACGAGGTTGATTCCGGCCATTTTTTGCCGGGGTGTTTTGCAGTTTCCCACAGGGTACACAGGCCCGAGAGCAATAAATTGCTGGTTGCACCTGGCCTGTGCACTTGTGGAAAACTGCAAAACACCCCGCCAACTGGCTTCCCAACATACAAGGTGGAGCGATAGCCATGCGAAAAGACCTTGATGCCATCCGATGCTATTGGTCCGGACAGGCCGAGCTGCACGGTACGGGGGCTGCCGCGTCGTGGAGTGATGTCGAGGCGGTTGAACTGGAAATTCGCACCATCAGCCGTTACCTGAAAGACGGGATGTCGGTGCTCGACGTTGGTTGCGCAAACGGCTATTCAACCTTGCGCTATGCCATGGCGTGGGATATCGATGCCGAAGGGTTCGACTACATCCCGGCGATGGTGGAAAACGCCAATCTCAGGCTCAAGGAGCTCCCCGGGTCAGTCATCCGTGGCCGGATTAGCTTCCGGCAGGGGGACCTGCTTGGCTGGCAACCCTCCGGGGCACACTACGATGTGGTCATCTCCACGCGGGTGATCATCAACCTGGGTACGTGGGAGAACCAACTCAAGGCCATGCGCGCCTGCGTCGCGGCATTAAAACCGGGTGGATTGTTTCTGCTTTCCGAGGCAACTTTGCAAGGATGGCGAAAACTCAACGCTATGCGGCGGGAGTGGGGGTTGGCGGAGATCCCCATGCCGGAGTTCAACCAGTACCTGGATCAAGAGCGGGTGGTTGCTGGCCTTGCCGACATCGCAGAACTAATTGAATTATCAGAATATTCGAGCAGCTACTTTGTTGGCACGCGCGTGATCAAGCCGCTGCTTGCCAGACTCACCGACGGTTTGGTCGACCCCGCCAAGCCAGAGATGGAGATCAACCGCTGGTTTGCGTCCCTGCCGGCGGCGGGGGATTACGGGACACAGAAGCTCTTTGTCTTCTGCAAAAGGCCATGACTGGCTGGAGGGAGAATGGACGAGCGCGGCAACGCGGTGTCAAGCGAAAGGAAAACGCATGACCAAGTCGATCACCCGCTCCTGATCCGCTTCATCCAGGGTGTTATAAAGCGGGAGTCGCAACAGCCGGTTGTAGACCGCCTCACTCACCGGGCACTGCCCATCCCTGCCGCCCATCGCCCGCCCCACCTGGGAAAGGTGCAGAGGGACGTAGTGGAATACCGCGCCGACACCGTTCTCGCCCAGATGGCGCAGCATCGCGTCGCGCAACTCAGGGCTGGGCAGCACCAGGTAGAAGAGATGGTAGGAGGGATCGCAGTGAGCGGGCAGGTAGGGCAAGGTCACGCCGTTGTTTTCACCCCATGAACGCAACGCGTCCGCATAACGTCGCCAACGAGACCGACGACGTGCCAGAATCGCTTGACGCTCCTCGAGCTGGGCGAGCAAAATGGCCGCCATGAGGTCCGAGGGTCCGTAGCTCGACCCGAGGTCGACCCAGGTATACTTGTCGACCTCGCCACGGAAAAAAGCACGGCGATTGGTCCCCTTTTCGAGTAAAATCTCCGCGCGTTCAATCAGCCCGGGGTCGTTGATAAGCAGGCACCCCCCCTCGCCACAGGAGATGTTTTTCGTTTCGTGGAAGGAAACGGCGGACAGCACGCCAAAACGTCCCAGCTGTTGTCCCCGGTATTGTCCGAACAACCCTTGAGCGTTGTCTTCCACAACTGCTAAGCTATGCGTCGTCGCAATGGCGGTTATGGCATCCATTTCGCAGCCCACCCCGGCGTAGTGGACGGGCACGATCGCGCGGGTTTTTGGGGTGATCAGCTTTTCAAGATGGCGCTCATCGAGGTTGAGGGTGTCTGGACGGATGTCGGCAAAGACGACCTTGCCACCGCGCAACGCAAAAGCCGATGCAGTAGTGGGAAAGGTATAACTGGGGACAATGACCTCATCACCCGGAACAATATTAAGAAGGATAGCCGCCATTTCCAACGCATGTGTACACGAGGTGGTCAGCAATACCCTTGGCGCTCCGGTGAGCTGCTCCAGCAAATTGGTGCAGGCCCTGGTGAAACGTCCCGACGAGGAGAGATGACCGGCGTCGAGCGCTTGTTGCACGTATTGAAATTCTTTTCCGAAGAAAGCTGGTTTGTTGAAAGGGATCTTCGACACCATGATGCGTCCCTTGATTGGTTACAGATCGTTTTTCCGATGAACAGGTCGTTTTTGACGTACATTATACTGAGGCATGCGGTTTATATTGAGATGAACGCGACCAAGATATTCTCCGACAACACCCAGGGCCAGGAGTTGAATACCGCCGAATATGGATACAGAGACAATGATGGACGCATATCCCGGAACGCTAATGCTGTTGGCAAAGTGAAGAAACAAATAATAACATCCCATAAAAAATCCGCCGACAGAAAAGATCAGGCCAAGCCAGGAAACAATCTGTAGGGGGACCAGGGAAAAGTTGGTGAAGAGATTAATGGCCAAGGTGACCAGCTTGCTCAGGGAATATCCCGAGCGCCCCTGCTGTCGAGCCTCGTGGTCGACCTCAACCTCGCCGATACGGTCGCTGCTCCAGGCGAATAACCCATCGAGGAAGACATAGTTGAGCGTATAGGGAAAAATGCTCTCCACCAGTTGACGGCGTATCGCCCGAAAAGCAGTAATGTTGTTGCGGCGAGAAAAGATTCGGCGGTAGAACAGCTGAATAAGGGCAGAACCCGCGTTGCGCCAGGGCTCATGCCGCTTTTTTCGATAGACACCGTAGACCAAGTCATAGTTGCCCTGCTCCAGGGCCTCGACCAGGCGCAGTGCGTCGTTTGGGGCGTGTTGCAAGTCGTCATCCATGGTGACGACGATGTCGCCGGTGCACTCCCGCAAACCGCACATGAGGGCATTGTGTTGGCCGTAATTCCGCATCAGATCCACGATGCACAGCCGTTCAGGGTAATGCGACTGCAATGCGCACAACGCTGCCCACGAGCGATCGGAACTGCCATCATTGACCAGCACGATCTCGTAGTTGTATGCACTGTTGGAAAAAACGCCGACAAGAGTCTCGACCAATTGGGTCAGATTATCCTGGGCATTATAAACCGGGACGACGATTGACAATGTTCTCTTGTCCCCATCCATCGTTGGATTCCTCGTATGTGTACTTGCCAAGACTCGATCTGACAAAACGGTCCCGGAAGGCACAAGGTGGGCGCTCCACCTTATGGGCAGAGGCCCAACCTCCGGACCCCCGGTGTTGTCCCCGGCTGCTAAAACCGGTTCCGCCGGCGGCCAGGGAAGGCCATGGTAACCAGGGGTTTAACCCCATCTCAAAGGTCGTTCGCCCATTTATATTCCTGAAACGATCCGGGGTGATTGGCGGCATCGCTTTTGTCCGTCTGGTGGAGTCCATCCACTCGATACTCAAGCTCTTCAGGGCCTGACACCCGCATGGAGAGAGGGTCGCGATATCATTCCGCCGGACTCTGGACCGAGCGCACGCAAGGCCCTTCGACATCCGATCGAGCTGGCCTGTCCAGCCGGGTACCATTCTACACTTTCCCCCAGGCATAGACCACCGCCACGTTTTCCACGGAAGGGAGGACGGGTGATTTTTACCATGAAAGGCGGTTTTGTCCAGGGCAGCGCCCCGACGGGGTTTGGGGCTTAAGCCCCAACAAAATTGTTTTTAATTTTTAAAAGTGGTTGGGGGGTCCGGGGGGAGGCTTAAGCCTGCCCCCCGGCTTAGGTCTGGGGCAGCGCCCCAGTGGGGTTCGGGACAGAGCCCTGGCTCACCATGAAAGACAGCTTTCATCGTCCGGGATGGCGCACCGAGCGCCATGCCCGTTAGTTGGTCGTTGCCGTTTGTCAGCGCCTTCGTTGAGGGGATAAACGAGGCTCCGCGAGAGCACGATGGATGTTGCCACCAACGGGGTGTTGGTGGAACCGGGGGTTTGGAACACCCTGTACGACTTCTCCGATGACTCCCTGGTGCTGGTTAACGAGGCTCCGCGAGAGCACGATGGATGTTGCCACCAACGGGGTGTTGGTGGAACCGGGGGTTTGGAACACCCTGTACGACTTCTCCGATGACTCCCTGGTGCTGGTTCTGGCCTCGCTTCCCCACGACCGGGCGGATTATATCGTCGACTACGACGCCTTCCTAAGACTGGCTAGAGAGCGTCGGCAAGGCTGATCCGCCGATCCCCACCATTTTGAATACCAGTTTGAAACCCTTCCTCTTTTGGGGAAGGGCGGGGTTGTTTGGGGTCGTCCGGGTCTGGTTTTGCCGGGCCGCGGACCAATTCGTCCTTCCTGTCGCTTCCGTTCCTGTGTACCCCTTCGCCTTTGACGTTTTCTTAATGCAAAGCCGGGCACAATATTGCCTGTTTTGATCTTGAATCTCCTAGCCTGCGCACAGTCTCAACTTTGTCGCTGTGAGGAGATACCATGGATCTGACCTACCTTGCCCTGATCGCGGCCTTCTTTGCTGCCACGGCCGCGCTCGTTCCCCTTTTTGACCGCCTGCGGGGGTGACGATGAACCCCCTCTACCTTATTGGCCTGATCGTGACCGCAGGCGTGTTCGTCTATCTGGTCATCGTCCTGTTTTTCCCGGAGAAGTTTTCATGAACACCCTCGATCGGACCATGCCATGACCATCAACGGATACGTGCAGATCCTTCTCTACCTGGTGCTTTTGCTGCTGCTGGCCTGGCCGCTGGGCATCTACATGGCGCGCATTTATGGGGAGACGGTGCCTGGTTTTGTGCGTTGGCTCGCGCCCGTCGAGCGTGTTTTGTACCGCCTGAGCGGCGTCCGCCCGGAGGTCGACATGCCCTGGACGCGTTACGCCTTTGCGGCGTTGACCTTCAATCTCGTCGGCACGCTCGTGGTGTATGCCCTGCAACGCTTGCAAGCGGTTTTGCCGCTGAACCCCCAGGCGATGGCCAACGTCACGCCGGACCTCGCCTTCAACACGGCGGTGAGCTTTGCCACCAACACCAACTGGCAAAGCTACGGCGGCGAATCGACCCTCTCCTACCTGGTGCAGATGGTCGGACTGACGGTACAAAATTTTCTCTCCGCCGCCACCGGCATGGCGGTTCTTGTTGCCCTGCTGCGCGGGTTTACGCGCAAGGAGGCGCGCGGGGTGGGTAATTTTTGGGTCGACATGACCCGTTCGACCCTCTACGTCCTGTTGCCGCTGAGCCTGATGCTTGCCCTGGCTCTCATCAGCCAGGGGGTGACCCAGACCTTCGCTCCCTACTCAACCGCCAAGATGCTGCAAGCGGTCACCTATGACAATCCGGTCAACGATGCCAACGGTCAGCCGCTGAAAAATGCCAAGGGCGAGCCAGTCACTGAAAAGAAAATAACTCAGGAACAGAGCCTTGCCGTTGGGCCGGTCGCCTCGCAGGTGGCGATCAAGCAGCTCGGTACCAACGGCGGCGGTTTCTTCAACGTCAATTCCGCTCACCCGTTCGAGAACCCGACGCCTCTCTCCAACATTCTGGAGATGCTGGCGATTTTGTTGATACCGGCCGCCCTCTGTTTCACTTTGGGGCACTTTGTCGGGGATAGGCGCCAGGGGCACGCCATTCTGGCGGCAATGAGTATCGTCCTGGTCGCCCTGCTGGCGCTTTGTGTCGGGGCTGAACAATCCGGCAACCCCCTGTTCGACCGGCTGGGGGTTGCCACCCAGGCCTCGGACACCAGTCCGGGCGGCAACATGGAGGGCAAGGAGGTACGCTTCGGCATCGTCAACGCTGCCCTCTGGGCGACGGTGACCACCGCCGCGTCAAACGGGTCGGTCAACGCCATGCACGACTCCTTCACCCCGCTCGGCGGCATCGTGCCGATGGGATTGATCCAGCTTGGCGAGGTGATTTTCGGCGGCGTTGGTTCCGGGTTGTACGGGATGATCCTCTTTGCCCTGGTGGCGGTGTTTGTCGCCGGGTTGATGATCGGCCGCACGCCGGAGTACCTGGGCAAGAAGATCGAGGCCTTCGAGATGAAAATGGCCGCCGTTGCCATCCTCACCCCCTGTCTGGCGGCATTGATCGGCACGGCGGCGGGGGTGGTCAGCCCGGCGGGGGTGGCGGGGATCGCCAATCCCGGCATCCACGGCTTTTCGGAGATTCTCTACGCCTTCTCCTCGGCGAGCAACAACAACGGCAGCGCCTTTGCCGGACTCTCTGCCAACACCCCGTTTTACAACGCCGCGCTTGGGGTGGCGATGCTCTTTGGTCGCTTTTGGGTGATCGTGCCGGTGCTGGCGGTGGCCGGGTCGCTGGCGGCGAAGAAAACCATCCCGACCTCCGCCGGCACCCTGCCCACCCATACCCCCCTGTTCGTCACCCTGCTCATCGGCACGGTGATCATCGTCGGCGCCTTGACCTTCCTGCCCGCTCTGGCGCTCGGGCCGATCGTCGAACATGTCACCATGATCAGCGGCCAGTGACCGGAGGAGCAACCATCATGCACCCACAACGATCCCTGTTCGATCCGCAAATCCTGGCCCAGGCAGCCTGGGACGCCCTGCGTCGTCTGGCGCCGCGGCATCAAATCCGCAATCCGGTGATGTTTGTCGTCTGGCTGGGCAGTCTGCTCACTACCGGCCTGTTCATCCAGGCTCTGTTTGGCGCCGGCGAGGCACCGGCCGGGTTCATTCTTGCCATCGCCCTGTGGTTGTGGTTTACCGTTGTCTTCGCCAACTTTGCCGAGGCGGTGGCCGAGGGGCGTGGCAAGGCGCAGGCCGCCGCGCTCAAAGGGTTGCGCCAAACGGTTTGGGCGAAAAAAGTGAAAGAACCCCGCCCGGATGCGGCGTGGGAGAAGGTCGCCGCCGACGCCTTGCGCAAGAACGACCTGGTGCGCGTCGAAACCGGCGACATCATCCCCGGCGATGGCGAGGTGATCGTTGGTGTTGCCTCGGTCGACGAATCGGCCATCACCGGCGAATCCGCCCCGGTGATTCGCGAGGCTGGCGGCGATTTCTCCGCCGTCACCGGTGGTACGCGCATCCTCTCCGATTGGCTGGTCATCCGTATCGCCGTCAATCCCGGCGAAACCTTCCTCGATCGCATGATCGGCATGGTCGAAGGGGCTAAACGACAGAAAACTCCGAACGAGATTGCTCTGACCATCCTGCTCGTCAAGCTGACGATCGTTTTCCTGCTCGCCACCGTTACCCTGCTCCCCTTTTCGATCTACAGCGTTGAGAGTGCCCATGCCGGGTCGCCGGTGACGGTGACCGTCCTCATCGCCCTGCTTGTCTGCTTGATTCCGACGACGATCGGTGGCCTGCTCTCGGCAATCGGTGTCGCCGGCATGACGCGGATGATGGAAAAGAGCGTTCTGGCCACCTCCGGCAAGGCGGTGGAGGCCGCCGGCGATGTCGATGTCCTGCTCCTCGACAAGACCGGCACCATCACGCTCGGCAATCGTCAGGCATCGGCCTTTGTTCCCGCCGTCGGTGTCGATCAAAAGGGCCTGGCCGAGGCCTCCCTGCTTGCCTCGCTCGCCGACGAAACCCCGGAAGGGCGGTCGATCGTCACCCTGGCCAAGGAGCTGTTGCAGCAACGCGGCCGTGACATTCATGCCGACGGGGCAACCTTCGTTCACTTCACGGCGCAAACGCGCATGAGCGGCATCGACTGGCAGGGACGTTCCATCCGCAAGGGAGCTACCGAGGCGGTGCGCCGCTACGTCGAAGAGGGGGGCGGCAGCTGGCCGGCGGCAATCCAGAATAGCGCCAACGACATCGCCCGCCGCGGTTCGACACCGCTGGTGGTGGTGGAAGGCCGGCGTGTGCTCGGGGTGGTCGAGTTGAAGGATATCGTCAAGGGGGGGATCAAGGAGCGCTTTGCCGAGCTGCGGCGCATGGGGATCAAGACCGTCATGATCACCGGCGACAACCGCCTGACCGCCGCCACCATCGCCGCCGAGGCCGGGGTCGACGACTTTCTTGCCGAGGCGACGCCTGAGGCAAAACTCAAGCTTATCCGTCAATACCAGGCGGAAGGTCGGCTCGTCGCCATGACCGGCGATGGCACCAACGATGCCCCTGCCCTTGCCCAGGCCGACGTGGCCGTTGCCATGAACTCCGGCACCCAGGCAGCCAAGGAGGCCGGCAACATGGTCGACCTCGACTCCAACCCGACCAAGCTCATCGAGGTGGTGGAGACCGGCAAGCAGATGCTGATGACGCGCGGCGCCCTGACCACCTTTTCCATCGCCAACGATGTTGCCAAATACTTTGCCATCATCCCGGCCGCCTTTGCCACCACCTACCCGGCGCTCAATGTCTTCAACATCATGCATCTGGCGACGCCAAGTTCGGCCATCCTGTCGGCGGTGATCTTCAACGCCCTGATCATTATTGCCTTGATTCCTCTGGCGTTGAAGGGGGTCCTCTACCGGCCGATCGGCGCCGCTGCCCTGCTCCGTCGCAACCTCCTGATCTATGGCGTCGGGGGATTGATCGTCCCCTTCATCGGCATCAAAATCATCGACCTGATCCTGGTCGCTTTGCACGCAGCCTAAAGGTGTGACCATGTTGAGAGAACTGAAACCCGCCCTGTTGCTGCTGACCCTGTTCACGTTGTTGACCGGCCTGCTCTACCCCGCCCTGGTGACGGCGCTCGCGCAGCTTGCCTTTCCGGAGGCGGCGCAAGGTTCCCTGCTGCGCGGAGGTCACGGGGAGGTGGTCGGTTCCGCCCTGATCGGCCAGCCTTTCTCCGCCGCGCGTTACTTTTGGGGACGCCTCTCGGCAACCACCCCGCAACCCTATAACGCCGCTTCCTCTGGCGGCTCCAACCTGGGTCCGCTCAATCCCGCCCTGAGGGATGCCGTGAGCGCGCGCATCGCTGCCCTGAAGGAGAGCGATCCAAAACAAACCCAGCCGATTCCGGTCGATCTCGTCACCAGCTCCGGCAGCGGTCTTGACCCGCACATCTCACCGGCTGCCGCCCAGTGGCAGCTGCCGCGCGTCGCCCGGGAGCGGGGCATACCCGAACCGGAATTGCGGGCGTTGGTTGCCCAACACACCGCCGGGCGTACCTTCGGCGTTCTCGGCGAGGCCAGGGTCAACGTCCTGACCTTGAACCTGGCGCTCGACCAGCGCAGCGGCCGTCCCTGATATGAACCCGAACGATCGTGACACCCGCCCCGACCCCGATCGCCTGCTCGCCCGCCTGGCGGCAGAGACGAGCAGGGAACAACGCGGCAAATTGAAGGTTTTCTTCGGCGCCGCGCCGGGGGTCGGCAAGACCTACGCCATGCTCACCGCCGCTCGGGCATTGCAAGAGCAGGGGGTGAAGGTGTTGGCCGGGATTGTCGAAACCCACGGTCGCGACGAAACCGCCGCCTTGCTTGCCCACTTTGATCTCCTCCCACGTCAGCGGATCGACTACAAGGGACGCCTGCTCGAAGAGTTTGATCTCGATGCCGCCCTGCAACGGCGCCCTCAGCTTGTCTTGGTCGATGAGCTTGCCCACACCAACGCGCCCGGCTCGCGACACCCCAAACGCTGGCAGGATATTCGCGAGCTGCTGGCGACGGGCATCGATGTTTTCACCACGATCAATGTCCAGCATATCGAAAGCCTAAACGATGTCGTCGGCAGGATCACCGGCATCCGGGTGTGGGAGCGGGTGCCGGATCACGTCATCGACCAGGCCGACGAGATGGTGCTCGTCGACCTGCCACCCGAGGAGCTGCTGCAACGCCTGCGCGCGGGGAAGGTGTACATTCCGCAACAGGCCGAACGGGCGGTCGAACACTTCTTTCGCAAGGGCAATCTTCTTGCCCTGCGCGAGCTCGCCCTGCGGCGGACGGCCGATCGCGTCGATGGTGATGTGCGTGCCTGGCGTCGTGAATCCTCGGTCACCACCGTCTGGCCGACGCGGGAGGCGGTTTTAGTCTGCGTCGGCCCCGGACCGGACAGCGAAAAGCTTGTGCGTCGTGCCGCCCGTCGCGCCAACCTCACCGGTGCCCCCTGGCACGCCATCGCCATTGAAACGCCATCGGTGCAAACCCTCCCTGACGCCGCGCGCGCACGCATCCTCGGCATGCTCAAGCTGGCGCAGGAGATGGGTGGACAAACCGCCTCCCTCGCCGGCACCGATCCGGTCGAGATCACCATCGGCTACGCCCGCGAACACAACCTCGGCACGGTGCTGGTTGGGCGCGACCGCTATCGGCGTCTGCCCTGGCAACACAGCTTCGCCGAACGCCTCGGACGCTCGGCCCCGGACCTCGAACTCCTCCAGATCGCGCGGGAGGATGACCCCACGGCCTCTACCGCCAATCCGACACGCAACCGGACACGCAAGCCGATCCGTTGGCGCACCTATCTGCTCAGCGGTGTGAGTGTTGCCTTGGTCGCCGCCGGCAGCTCACCCCTGCTTGGCCACTTCGACCTCGCCAACATCGTCATGATCTTCTTGCTCGCAGTCGTCGGCATTGCCCTGTATCTCGGGCGTGGGGCGGCGGTGCTGGCGGCTTTCCTTTCGGTTGCCGCCTTCGACTTTTTTTTCGTTCCCCCGCGCTTTGCCTTCGCCGTCTCGGATGCCCAGTATCTGGTCACCTTCGCCGTGATGCTCATCGTTGCGCTGGTGGTTGGTCAGCTTACGGCCGGGTTGCGTTTTCAGGTGGCCACCGCCAGGGGGCGCGAACGTCGTATCCAGGCGCTCTACACCATGTCCAGGGATCTCTCCAGCGCCCTCACCGTCGAGCAAATCGTCGACATCTGCCAGCGTTTTATCAAACATGGCTTCAACGCCGCGGTGGTGGTGTTCGTGCCCGATCACAATGGGCAATTACAGCTTGCCGAGGGGTCGACCGGGAGCGAAACCATCGACCCCGGCATCGCCCAATGGAGCTTCGAGCACGGCCAGGCCGCCGGCCTGGGTACCGATACCCTTCCTTCCGCCAAGGCGCTCTACGTTCCAATCAAGACGCCGGCGCGCCCGTGCGGCATCCTCGCCATCCTCCCGCAACAATCGGTTTGGGAGCTTCCCCCGGAGCAACAACGTCTGCTCGACACCAGCGTCACCTTGATGGCCACCGCCCTGGAGCGGATTCATGACAACATGCTCGTGCGCGATGCCCAGGTGGGGATGGAGTCGGAGCGACTGCGCAACGCCCTGCTCGCGGCCATTTCACACGACCTGCGCACGCCGCTGACGGTGATCACCGGCCTCGCCGATGCCATGCAAATCGCCACGCCGCCTCTCACCGAGCCGCACCTGACCCTGGTCCAGGCCCTGCGTGGCGAGGTGACACGCACCGTGGCCATGGTCAACAACGTGCTCGACATGGCACGCATGCAGCTTGGACATATCGTTCTCAACCGCGAGTGGCAAACCCTGGAGGAGATCGTTGGCCTGGCCATGAGCCACTGTGCCCCGCTCCTCGCCCAACACGAGGTTTGCATCGACCTTCCGGCCGATCTGCCGCTCCTGCACGTCGATACCACCCTCATGACGCGCGTCCTCAACAACCTCCTGGAAAATGCCGCCAAATACACCCCGCCCCGGAGTCATGTCACCCTCAGCGCCCGCCAGGAGGGGGTGATGGTCGACATTTTGCTGCACGATAACGGTCCCGGCCTGCCACCCGGCATGGAACAGAGGGTGTTTGAAAAATTCACGCGTGGCACAATGGAATCAAGGGTGACAGGCTTTGGTCTGGGGCTTGCCATCGTGCGCTCGATCATCGAGGCGCACGGCGGCAGCGTGCGCGCGGAAAATCTGCCGGGCGGCGGGGCCTGTTTTACACTCTCCCTGCCCGTGGGCACGCCACCACCACCGCCACCGTTGGAGCCGTAAGCACGATCAATCAATTCTCCCCGCCAACCCTACCTGTTCCCACCACGGAAGGAGGATGGGATGTCCATCGACGCCACGGCGACCACCACGGTCATCCTCATCGAGGACGAACCGCAGATTTGCCGCTTCGTTCGCGCCGCCCTGGAGTCGATCCAGCTGGGTGTCATCGACGCCGAAAGCGGCAAACGCGG
The DNA here is from genome assembly GCA_002753495.1 of Magnetococcales bacterium HA3dbin3. Lineage (GTDB taxonomy): Bacteria > Pseudomonadota > Magnetococcia > Magnetococcales > DC0425bin3 > HA3dbin3. Next base: position 24,460 of record PEAJ01000004.1, read on the forward strand.
GTTGATGGAGGTTGCCACCCGACGCCCGGACCTGGTGATTCTCGACCTCGGTTTGCCGGACATGGATGGTATTGAGGCGATTCGCGATCTGCGCACCTGGTCGAACGTTCCGATTCTGGTTCTCTCTGCCCGCGCCGACGAGGCCGACAAGGTCAAGGCCCTCGATGTCGGTGCCGACGATTACCTGACCAAACCCTTCGGAGTCCCGGAGCTGCTTGCGCGCGTGCGCGCCCTGCTGCGACGTGCTGCCTGTGCCCACGCCGATCAGACACCGCTTGTCCGTTTCGGGGACGTTGAGATTGACCTCGCGCGTCGTCTGGTGCTGCGCGCGGGCTGTCCGGTTCGCTTGACCGCCATCGAATACCGGTTGCTTGCGCAGCTTGTGGCACATGCCGGGTGCGTCCTGACCCATCGCGCCCTGCTGCGCGCGGTGTGGGGGCCAAATCAGGTTGAGCACACCCACTACCTGCGCGTCTACATGTCCAATCTGCGCCGCAAACTGGAGAATGATCCCAACCTGCCGCAACACATCCTGACCGAGCCGGGGGTGGGGTATCGCCTTGTGCTCGAATGAACGCCGCGTTTGCGCATCATGTTGGGAGAGGGCAGAAAAAATCTCCGAGGTTCTTTTTTCCAAACGCTATTGAGGAAGAGTTTGAAAATGGGATGGAAGTCGGGTACCATCACGCGCGTAATGGTCGCGGAGGTTCAAAACAGGGTCTTAACTTCACATCATTTTTCAAGGAGGGGTGCGTTATGGGCAAGCTTTTCTGTGCCATTGTTTCCGCTGGATTCCTCGGGATCTCGTCCATGGCCTTTGCGGCCGGGAGCTACAATGACGTTCCCAGCAGCGATCCGCAATTCCAGCAGTGTATCGCGTATGCCAACGCCAACTACCAGGGTGGCAGCGCCGCGAGCCCCATTCCGGGTCAGACCAAGGCTGCCGCCTTCTGCGAGTGTATGTGGAACGAGACCTCGGATGATTTCAGGGGCAACCTGGCCAAGTTCTCGGAGACCGAGAAGGGCAAGAGAATCAACAAGATTTGCGAAAAGTACTCCAACTGGGCCGATTGAGCCAGGGATGTTCCGGGGATGCGGCCACGCCAACCCCATAGGGTAACCGATGGGTGAGCTGGCGTGGCCTCCCCGGCGCTGTTTTACGGTGCCGCTCGTGGTCGTGACAGGTTTTGGTCGGGAGCCTCCGCGGCCGGTTGTCGCGCCGTTCGCCGGGAAAGTCTCCCCCTCACGGTGATCCCGATCCGCTCAATCTTGTTCGTGCCTCGGCAAAGCGCAGTTGCGTGATCGCCTGGGCGATCTCTTCCACCTTCGCCGCGTCCATCCGGGAACACAGTCCGGGTTTCAACGCCGCGAACAGGGGCAGCGCGTCGCAACTCTGCTCGTCGAGCGCCACCAGCAGGGCTTCCAGTGTCGCCGGTTCCGCGACGACGCCCGCCGCTGCCTCTCCGGCATCGGATAGCGTGGGGTTGGTCGGTTGCTCCAGATGTGGCGCACAGGCCTGAACCAACGTTGCCATGGCCACGTCAAGCTCGGCCAGCCGGTGGTCGGCGATCCCGCGCTCCGGTGTGACGCGCAGGGTCGTTTCCAGCTCTCCGGCCAGGGCGTGCAGGGCTGATGCCCCGGCGTTGCCCGCTACCCCGCGCAACTTGTGCAGCCGCATGGCGGCCTCCGGGATCTCCCCGCGCGCCAGTTCCGCCGCCACATCTCGTGCTACCTCTTGGAACTCATCGCACAGGCGATCGAGGATGGAGAGGAACAAAGTCCGATCGCCACCCAGCCGCGCGCGTGCCTCCTGGCCATCGATGCCGGGCAGCTCTGGCCAGGGGTCGACGGAAACGCAACCAGGCAACACCTCCCCTCCTCCCGCCGGGGTTGTCTCCCCCCGCGGCCCCGCCCAGTGGCGCACGCAGCGTATCATCTTCTCGACGTCGAATGGCTTGGCGATGAAATCGTTCATCCCGGCGTCCAATGCCCGTTGCCGTTCGCTGTCCAGTGCCCCGGCGGTCAGGGCAATGACAGGCAGCTCCCGCAGGTGCAAATCCTCCCGGATCGCCTGTACCGCGCGGTTGCCATCCATGACCGGCATCTGCACATCCATCAACACCACCTCATACGCCTCCGGATCGTGCCGCAACAGATCCAACGCCTCCAGACCTTGCGTGGCGGTGGCGACAACCGCCCCTTCCAGCTCCAGAAGGCGCCGGGCCACGTCCAGGTTGATGTCGCTGTCATCCACCACCAGAACCCTGACCCCACCCAACCGGCGCTGTCCCTGACCCGGCTGCCCCACAGCCACCAACCCGTCGCAATGACCTTCGCGCTTGGCCCTGGCGTAGGTGACCGCATTAAGCAGAGATGACGCCGTCACCGGTTTGGTCAGAATCCCGTCGAGCAGTGCCGCCTCCGGTGCCTGGCGCAGCTCGTCCTGACTGTGCGCCGTCACCATCAGGATGATCGGGGCCTCCGGACAGTCGGGATCGTTCATCAAGGCCTTGCTGGTGGCCAGGCCATCCAGCTCCGGCATCTTCCAGTCCAGCAGGAGGATATCGTAGTCATGCAGCACCCTCAGCCGGTCCAGGACCTCCCGACCCGACACCACGACCTCCGGATGCCAACCCAGGGATTGGACGGTAGTCGCCAATACCGCTCGCTGTAAATCGTGATCATCGGCAATGAGGACGCGCACCACGGGGGAGACGCTCGCGTTATCATGCTCCACAATCACCTCAAACGGGGCTGAAACCCAGAACTCGCTGCCCACCCCGGGCGTGCTGTTCACCCCCAACTCCCCGCCCATCAACTCCACCAGCCGTTTGGAGATGGCCAAGCCGAGTCCGGCACCGCCGAACCGGCGTGTGATCGACCCGTCGGCCTGGGTGAACGGCGTGAACAGACACGCCACCGCCTCCGGCGCAATGCCGATGCCTGTGTCCTTGACGCTGAAATGCAGCCGGACATGCCGCGACCTCTGCTCCAACCGACGCACCTGAAGCGCCACGTGCCCGTTTTCGGTGAACTTGATGGCGTTGCCTACCAGGTTGGTCAGCACCTGGGTCAGGTGTTGACCATCTCCTCGCAACATCTCCGGCAGATCCGGCTCCCGGCCGATGATCAGCTCCAGTTTTTTGTTTCCAGCATTGCCTGCCATCAGGGTGGCCAGGTCATCCAGGAGCTGCCCAAGATTGAAGTCCGCATGGTGCAGCTCCATGCGTCCGGCCTCGATGCGGGAAAAATCCAGGACATCGTTGATGATGCCGAGCAACGATCGGCCCGCGCCCTGGATCTTGGTCACGAACGCGCGCTGTTCCCCGTTCAGCGGTGTGGTGGTCAGCAGATGGGACAATCCCAGGATGGCGTTCATGGGGGTGCGGATCTCATGGCTCATGTTGGCCAAAAAGGCGCTTTTGGCCGCGCTGGCGGCAATGGCCTTGGCTGCCTGCTCTTCCAGCCCGGCATTGAGCAGCAGCACCTGCTGGGTGCGTTCTGCTACCAGCGACTCCAGCTCCTGCTGGTGACGAGCCACGGCATTTTCCATCTGCCGGCGTTCGGTGATGTCCCGGCCGATGCCCAACACGCCGAGCACCCGGCCGTCAGCGGTACGCAAGGCAGTCTTGATGGTCTCGCGCAGGATGGGTTGCTCCTGCGCGGCGCTGGGCACCCAGGCCTCGTCGATCTGGGGCGTCGCGGTGGCCATGGCGGCGCGGTCCTTCTCCCGCAGCACCTCTGCCACCTCTGCCCCGAACAGCTCCCGGTCGATGTGGCCGATGATCTGCTCCTGCGTCCGGCCCAGGAGTCGTTCAAAGGCGATATTGCACTTCAGGTAGACCCCCGCGGGATCCTTCAGCCAGATCATTTCGGGAATAGTCTGGAGCAGGGTGTGCAGCTCCGCATACTGCTCCCTGGCGCGCAGGTGATACCGATGCAGGGTGGCCATGGCCGAACAGACGATGAGCTCATCCAGCAAATAGACCAGGTTGCCAAACACCGTGGCGGAGTGGATATCGAACAACAGCATCCGATAGGGCGGGATGTAGGAATAGGTGGCCAGGATTGCCCCCATCACCGCCGCCATCATGCCCGACCAGAATCCCCCGAAAAAGGCGGCGAGGGCGGCACCGGGAAAAAAGGTCAAAAACGGCAGGCCCAGCTCTGGTGGTCCAATCAGCTCGCGCACGACAAAGGCCAGAACCACCAGCGCCACGGCAATGCCCACCTGTCGGGCAAAGCCCCGGCGCGATCGCACCAGCAGGGTCTCCAGACCACCACCCAGCTGATGCAGCAACCGATCCGGAATGTCAGAGAACGTTTTCATGGCGTGATACACCAGATCCCTGTCGGCGACACAGCCCTACAAACCGCAGGCCACCCGATTGCGTCCCGAGGTCTTGGCCAGATAAAGCCCCTGGTCGGCTGCGCGCACCAGGGCGGCGGGACCATCCATGCATTGGGTGTAGGCCACGCACTCCGGGCAGCGTATGGGCCGTTCCGGTTGATCGGTGCATGGCACCACCATACTGGCCGTCCCGACGCTGATGGTGACATACGCCGCCACCTCCGACTGCGCATGGGGGATGCCCAAGTGGCGAATGTGGGCGCAGAGGCCTTCGGCGATGACCATGGCCGCCGCCTTGTCGGTGTTGGGCAACAACACGGCAAACTCCTCGCCCCCGTAGCGGGCCGCCAGGTCCCCCGGCCGCTTGGCGGTCGCGGCCAGCACCCCGGCCACGGCTCGCAGGCACTCATCTCCGGCGGGATGGCCGTAAATGTCATTGAAGCGCTTGAAATAATCGACATCGAGCAGCAGCAGGGACAACACTTCCTGGCGGCGTGCCGCCCGTCGCCACTCCACATCCAGCGTCTCGTCGAAGGTGCGCCGGTTGGCAATGCCGGTCAGCCCGTCGGTGGCGGCCCGACGCTGCAGCAGGTCAATGTGCTGTTTGAGCAACAGGTGATTGCGCACCCTGGCTTGCACCACCGGCGGACTGAAGGGCTTGCTGATAAAATCCGTCGCCCCCAGCGACAGGGCGCGGGTTTCGTTCTCGATATTCGTGTGGCTGGTGACGAAAATGACCGGAATTCCGGCCAGACTGGCATCCGATTTGAGCGCCGCGCAGACATCGAACCCGCTCATGCCAGGCATGTCGGCGTCGAGCAGAATGAGGTCGGGTGGCTGGGCTTGTGCCCTCCCCAGGCCATCCTCACCCGCAGTGGCAAAATAAATCCGTCCGTGCCCTTTCAGTATGGCTTGCAGCAACTGGATGGCGGACGGATCATCGTCGATGATCAGGATGCGCGGAAGCAGGGAAGACGCAGCGCTGTTTGCAAGTTCGCCCATAAGAAGATTTCCGTTCTTCAATGCAGGTGAAGAGGGGGCAGTCCACCGCTGTGCGGCTGCAACGGGGTGGGGAAACCTCAAACACCCTCGGCAACCGGTCACGACCGACAGGCCCGGTCACACCAGGATCGCAGCCCGGCCCCGCATCCGAACGAATCCGAACGATACCAGTTCCCGCAGCCGACCACGGGAACCGCGCGCGCCTGGTTGCCGCAACATCCCGGTTGTCCACTCGTCGCCGTCAGGCCCCCGGACAGATGGGCTCAGGTACAGAAGTCGCAGGGTACGACGCCACGCGCCAAGGTAGACCTGGCTACCAGCCGGAGGCAGCTCCCGCGCATTGAGGCGAACCCTGAATCGCAAACAAAAAACGGCCTGGAAAGTGGGAAACGGCCCTATCGTTTTCCGCAGCCATGGGGCGTGTCAATGAAAATGAGACGCAGGAGCGTATAAAATTCGGCGCAGACGGCCCGGAGTTGGTTTCCGCACAGGCGTCCGTTTTGCCTGTACGGGGGGCAAAACGGAGGTCCTCCAACTTCTCAGCGTTTCTCGTGCCTGGCAAATGCCCACTCAATGTTGCATGATTCGTTCTGTGTCAATACGTTAAACGAAAGTGCAGGAGAGAGTCTGGTCCAGGCTGGCCTCGGGAGGATCTTGGTTGGCCGGCAAGTTGGTCGGCAAGCTCCCCGGCTTGGCGGAAAAGATCGTGGAGATGCAGATAGGTGAAGGTGCCATTCCGGCCAAAAAGATGGAGGTTGGCAAAACCACCCAGATAGTGCCGCAAGGTGGCCAACGCCGGGGTGCTTGCAAGATCAAGGATCGGGTAGGCCTGAAGCATGCGGTGGCTGGCGGCACCGATCACGGTGCCTGCCCTGACCAGCCGCAACTCTTCCAGGTGAGCGAGCATTGTTGCCGTCAACTCTTCGGTGGTGGTGGTCCAAAGGGGATCATGCCGCTGGCAGGGGATCTCCAGGACCAAGGAACTCTTGCCGACTGGGGCCATGGCCGCGGAACGGTTTTTGGGCTCAAAGGTGCGCGTAAAAGGGATCCGTTTATCGGGAAAATAAAGGGAGCCATGGTTCGAGACCTGGTCGACATCAAGGAAGAGGGCCAACAACACCACGTGGCGAAAACGCAGGGCGCCGACAGCCGCGAGGATGGCCGCTTCCGGTGCCGGGTCAAGCATCTTGACCACGTGGGTGATCGGCAGGGTTGAAATCACCTCGCGCACCGGCTGCCGCTGCCGGCTGCCAGCGACCTCGACTGCCGTGATCCGTCCTTTCCGATGGAACAGACGGGTGACCGGTGCTGCCCGGCGCAGCCCCCAACCCGGCACGGTACCACCAGCAGAAGCCCGTTCGATCTCCCTTGCCAGGGCATGGATGAGATCACCGATGCCACCACGGGGGTAGAGGAAGGCACCATCCAGGTGAGCGACGTGACGTCTTTTCCCCAGCAGCGCCTCCCTGACCAGACCACCGGCCGTCAAGTCCCTGATGCGAGAACCAGCCACCGCCGGCGACAAAAGATGGGCCGGAGACCCCCAAAGTTTCTCCGAATAACGACAAATAAACCTCTCGGCGATGTATACGCCAAAGGCCGCCTCGGCCCCACTCCGGAAACTGGGAAGCGACCGGGAATCAGGCAGGGGAGGACGTTGCAGCCAGTCACGCAGGGCCCGCCACCCCGCCACCGCACCAAGATTGCCAACAAGGTTGAGGGGAGTCAGGGGAAAATTGAAACGCCGCCCCTGGTCGAGAATCTGGCTGGGCATGTGAATCCGGTTCAGTTTCCCAGGCATCAGCGCCGACAAGGCCTCTGTCACCTCCGGGTCTTTGTCGTGAAAACGATGGGCGCCGGAGTCGTAGCGAAAGGGGCCGTGCCGAAAAGTCACGGCATTGCCACCCAGGATGCGGCTCTTCTCCAGGAGCAGGCAGTGCCCCCCCCGGCGAATGAGCGACCAGGCAACCATGAGACCGGCGGCACCACCACCCAGGATGGTGAAAGGAGGGGGGGATGCCGCGGTCACGGGGATATGAGCCGAAAAATCATGATCGTTCCTCAGGGCCTCCTGCCAATATCCATGGAGCCATGGCACAGAGAAACATGGCGACTTCTCCACCTGGCGCCGAAGGAGAATGCCGCCCTTTCAGGGGTGGGACGGATCGGCGGAAGATCCCGCGCCCGCGCCAAAGGACCAGCGCCCCAGCGTCAGGTTGAGTTCCTGGTGGGAGGGGACAAAACAGGCCCGACAGGTGGTGGTCTGTGCGCGCAAGGTCGCGTAAGCCGGTGATCTCCAGATATCGACCAATCCCTGATCAAACACCGACCCGCCGGAGAGGCCCTTCTCCATGAAGGGAAGACAGGGATGAACCCGACCCTCCGGTCCGATGACCAGACTTGCATAACCGGCAAAACAGGGCCCGGGAAAGGGACGATCGGCAAAAAAATCCGGCAGGGTGTCAATCAATTCACTGGAAATATCGGTTTGACCGGCAGCTTCCCGTGTTCGGAGTATGGCCATGGCCATGCGCGCCTCCTCCTCCGTCCAACCTGGCCTCTCCCCCTTGTGGTTGCCCGCCTCCCCGGACGGGGTTGCGAAACCAAAGGTCGGGCGCACCGGCACCAGGGAAACGGTATCGGCGCCAAGTTTTTGCGCCAAGTCAAAAGTCTCCGAGAGAGTTGGCAGGGAGGGGCGGCTGATGACAGAGGCCAGAGAGAGGCGACTCCCGGCACCGGTGCGGCGCCGGGCGGCCACCAGCCATGTCAACGCCCGGCAAGCCCCGTCGAAAGCCCCCGGACCGCGCAGCCGATCGTTGGTTGCCGGGTCGGAGCTGTCAAGGGAGACGGCCACCGAGGCCGGACCGATGCGCAAAAGTTCATCGGCAACCTGTTCGGTCATCGGCAGACCGTTGGTATTGAAATGAAACGGCAACGACAAGTCGCGGGCTGCGGAACAGAGGTCAAGGATCCAGGGCAACAACAGCGGCTCACCGCCACCGAAGGCGATGCCGCTGACACCGAGACGCTTGAGTTGGCGCAAAACATCGACCCAGGCGGCCAGATCCGCGGATCCTTTTTCCACCGCGGTTTCAGGGCGACGAATGCCGCACATGAAACAGCGCAGGTTGCAGCGAAAGGAGGGAGAGACGACGGCGACCACCGGCCCACACAGGGGGTGCCGAAGACGCTGCGACAGAGGAATCGCCAACCCTTTCATGGCCTGCCGGATCAACCAGCCAACATGACCTTTCTTAAGGTGGAGCCAGGCGGTGTGACGGTAACGTTCGCGCATGGTTTCTCGAAACGAGGGTGTGCCGGAATTGACCATGTTACCAAGGATGCCCATCCCCCGGCCGGTCACTGTACAGGCAACGGCCCCGCAAGGCCACGTCGCATGGTTTCTGTTTCGCGCGCCAGGACTCTCTCTTCACCCTGGAAGCAAATTTTTTCCGGATGATCTTTGCGCTTCGTTCCTGATACCCTCCCCTGGCAAGAATGGCCTCTCCGTTGCCTGTATCCCAACATGCACTGAAATATCCGCCCTTTCCGATAGGGCACGACCGACGGAGCGGATCACTCAGGGATGAAACAGGCAGAGTCGGCGGAAAAACCCGGGAGGGGCTTTCCGGTTCACGTTCGCGGCACACGCGGCATGCCGATTGGAGCGTATCCGCCGCATGTCGACACAGGCGCGCAACAAAAACGATGTCATCCAATCTTGATTCCCGATCGAGGTTTTTCCCAGGGGGGTCGGCAGGGCGTTTCAGGCACATCCTGGCTCCCGTCCTGGTGGCCATGGTCTTTCTGCTCATGGCCTGGGACAGCTGGCTCATGTGGGTCAATCCCGTCATCGATTTTGGCCGCGAGCTCTATCTGCCCTGGGCGGTTCTGCACGGAAAACGACCGCTGACGGATATCCAGATCGATCATGGCCCCTTCTCGACATACTACAATGCCCTGATGTACCACCTGTTCGGTAGCTGTGTGCAGCCCCTGCTGTGGTCAAATCTGGTCTGGGCGGCATGCGGCACTGCGGCCATCTACTGGTATTTCCTGCGCTGCCAGGGGATGGCCGCAGGGTTGTTCGCCGCGCTGTCGTTTATTTTGATTCCCGTGTTTTCCTTGTCGGACGCCTCCCTCTTCAACTTTATCGCCCCTTATGCCAATGCGCTGACCCATGGTTTCATCCTGGCCATCCTTTGTTTATTGTCCCTCTCCTTCTTCACGACAACCTGGAAACCCCGTTTTTTTTATCTTGCAGCATTGTTGGTCGGCGTGGTCTTTCTCACCAAGCCGGAGCCTTTTCTTGCTGTTGTGGTTGCTTTTTTGCTGGTGGTTATCCTTCTGGTGGTCAAGCCATCTCCGACTCTTCCGCGTCCCATTTCTCTCCTGCCCGGGGCGCTGGGGATTGCCCTGATACCGGCGCTTCTGTTCCTGCTTCTGTTCAAGTTTCTCTATCCGGATCAATCCTTCATCGTTAACCTCAAGGTCATTTCAGGTTCCTGGGGCCATCTGTACAGCCATCACTATGTTGGCACCTTTTTCCAGGAAAAATCGATGGGAACCGACGTCCCCTTGCGCCATATCACCCTCATGGTGCTTTCGGCCGCGGTCCTTGGCCTGATCATGGCCTTGTCCCGGAGCGTGCTCCGCCTGCCATCCCCCCCACGAGGTGGGCAGGATCGGCGACGACCTGCCATGGCGGTTTTCCTGGCCGTGCTGGCCACGATCTGGGTGGCCCTGGAGGCCTATCTCCTCGATGGCGGGTTTCGGGGTGTCTCCCTGCTGGTATTGGGAGTGATCTCTTGGTACCTGATCAAGGGGTTTCCGCTTCGCGAGGGGAGTGGGTTCGACACGCGGGAGCTGATGCTGCTGGCATGGGGTGCCTTCGCCCTCACCCTGGAGGGACGCGTTCTGATCAATCCCGGGCTCTACAGCTTCGGTATCATCCTGTCCACGCCCTGCGTTGTGTTTCTGGCCGCTTTCCTTGTGGGCGACTGGTGTCGCCTGAAGCCGGAGTCTGACCATGAACAGGTCTGGATCGGCCGTTTTGCCGTGATTTTTCTCTCTCTGGTCCTGTGCATGATGGCGGGGGTGAACCACCTCAGAACACGCGACATGACCAAAAGCATCGGCGCGGGCTGCAACCGCTTCATGGCCCAGGCAAAACTGCCTTACTGGTACATCCACGGTGAGGTCGACAGGTGGGTTCGGGAAAACTTGAAACCTTCACAGACTTTCATCGTTCTACCCGAAGGCCTCATGTTCAACTTTCTCCACCAGGTCACGAACCCATCCCGTCTGATCAAGCTGCTGCCCCCGGATTTGGATGTGTATTCCCAGGAAGAGGTGACCGACATCCTGGAAAAGGCCCGTCCTGACTTCATTCTTTTGCTTTCCCGGCCCATGCCGGAGTATGGGGTTGCCTCTCTCCGCGATTATGCTGGCACGGTGTGGGCATGGTTGTTTCGGCACTATCATCTCCAGGAGACGATCAAGCCGCCGCTTGCGGACCGTCTCAATACCCAAGATCTGATGATCCTTGCTGCAAACCGTGACCGTTCCGGAGCTGTTTCCGGCCCGACTCCGGGAGAGGGAAACGGACCCCTTCGTGGGATCATTCCGTTTTTATTTCAAACATCGAACAACCAGGCAGGCGACAGGCTCGATCCAAAACGCGCATGCATGGAAAACTGATGCACCTTTGATCTGAAACACGCCTGCCGCGCCTGCCGGCGTTCAATGTCACCCTGGCGTGGCGCCAGCAAAGATCCGATTGCGCAGAAAGCGTGCGATGTGCCCCCAACCGCGAGCCGATTGCAACAAGCTTAGATTGCTACTCAAGGTCCGAAGGATCCGGCCGGGGCGCAGGTAGAAGCGGCGATAACAGTGATTCTTGAAGGCGATGAAATCCTTGCTGGAGAGATCTCCGTAGTCAAAGACATCCGCTTCGCCATGCATGTAATCTTCCCAGTTGTCGCTGGTCAAGGCCCCCATGCGCAGGGCCTGTTCGTAAAATTCCGTCCCGGGAAAGGGGGTGGCGACAAAAAACTGGGCAACCTCCGGATCGAGTTCCAAGGCAAAATCGAGGGTCTGTTGCATGGTCTGGCGCGTCTCGCCGGGGGTACCGAGGACAAAATAGGCAATCACCTGCAACCCCGCCTCCTGGCAGCAGGCCACGGCACGACGCGCCTGATCGGTGGTCAACCCTTTCTTCATGGCCTGCAACATCACGTCCGAACCGGACTCGATCCCGAAGGAGACCATGCGACTGCCGGCGGCGCGCATCATCCGCGCCATCTCCAGGTCCATGAGGTCGGCGCGGCAGTTGCTCATCCAGCTTACCTCCAGCCGCTCGTCGATCATGCACTGGCACAGCTCGAAGACAAACTTCCGGTTGAGGTTGAAGGTGTCGCTGTGGAACAGAAAGTCGTCGATACCGTGCTGCTCTTTGACCTGTTTGATCTCGGCGATGATGTTGGGCACCGAACGCGCGCGCCAGGCTCGACCGTAATAGGGAATCGCCGTGCAGTAGACGCACTGATAGGGGCAGCCGCGCGAGGTTTTGATCAGGGTGAACACCTTGCCGGTCATCGGGTTGATGTAGCGGTCGTTGGCGAGCAGATCGCGCGCGGGAAAAGGCATGAGATCCAGGGCCTTGTTTACCTGGCGCGCGGGATTTTCCACCAAATGGTCACCGTCCATGTATGACAGCCCGGCAATCCCCGTCAGCGCATGGCCATCCTCCAGGGCGGCCACCAGCTCGGCCAGGGCATATTCCGGCTCGTTGCGGATGACAAAGTCGACTGCATCCCGCCGCGCGAGCACCTCGGCGCCGCGCACGGTTGAATGCAAACCGATGAAGACGGTGCGCGTTCGTGGCAGCCGCGTCTTGATGCGCGCCGCACTCTGCAAATCAGCGGCGATGGTGGCGGTGGTGTCCTGAATGACGAGCACGTCGGGTTTGGCCGCCACCACCCGCTCGACCATCTGCCCGTGGTTCAATTCCTCCCCTTCGGCATCGATAATGGCAAGCTCCTGGCCAGGCCGCTGCGCGCGCACCACGGCGGCGCAATAGGCCAACGCAATTGGCGGCCAGAAGGAGACCGCCTTCACCTGACAACGTTCGGAGCGCAAAATGCGGCGTCCGTCGTCGGTGACCGGATTGAGCAACAGCGTTTTCATGGTCGTCTCACACCTGTCAGCCGCGCGGTTCCGGGTTATTCACCCCACCTCCCACACGGTACTGAAACCACCGCCACCTCGGGGATCCAAAACCACCACCACTCTACCACACCCCCCATCCGGGGCGACACAAACCACCGCCAACACACGCAAACCGGGTACCAGAGTGCCGTGGGGAAACTCAACCATGGACCGACGCGCACGACTCAATCCAACGCGGTTGGTAATTGGATGCAAAAAAAATGGGAGCCGGCCGCAACGCCCCCTTGCCCGATGCCTCCCGAAGTGGTACTGACCCGGGGCGATGGAAATGAGGAGCGGGTGAGAAACCCCCGGCATGCATCGAGCCATGCCCTGGCCGGGGATGCGTTCGGACGTGTGGCAACACAGGGAGGAGACCGCATGAAAAACGCCATCCTCAAGGAGCTTTTTGCCAATTTTGTTCGTTCGCGCGGGTTTGGTCGTCATTTCCGCCGCCTCGTGCTTCTCGAAAGCCTCGCCAGCACTACCAGCAGTCGGGATCTCCCCCCCTCCCTGGGCCAAACCCTGGTCGCTGCCGCCAAGGCCAACCCCGACACCCTGTTCAAGCAGCTCGGCTCGCATCCGGAAGGATTGAGCGCGGCCAAGGCTGCCTTTGTTCGCGACCAGGTGGGGCCCAACCAGGTCGAATACGAAAAACCCCTCTCCTGGTGGCTGCACCTCTGGCGCTGCTACAAAACCCCCTTCGACCTGCTGCTGACTTTGCTGGCGGGAATCTCCTACGCCACCGAAGACATGAAGGCCACCATCGTCATCGGCACCATGGTGGTGCTTTCGGTGGCGATTCGTTTCCACCAGGAACGCCGGTCGACCATCGCCGCCGACAAACTGAAGGCGATGGTCAGCAACACCGCGAGCGTTGTGCGCCGAGACATCAGCGGCGACGCCGCACCCGATGCCGCCCGCTATTTCGGCATTCAACTCCATGTCAAACCGGCGCATCGGGAGGAGTTGCCGATCACGGAGCTGGTACCAGGAGACGTGGTCCTGCTCTCGGCCGGCGACATGATCCCGGGCGATTGCCGCGTGCTGTCGGCCAAGGATCTGTTTGTCAGTCAGGCGGCGATGACCGGTGAATCGCTCCCGGTCGAAAAATTTCCCACCCACCGCGGCGCCGATACCGCCAATCCGCTCGAACTCGACAACATCGTCTTCATGGGAACGACCGTCGTCTCCGGCTCGGCGACCGCGGTGGTGGTCAGCACCGGCGGCCGCACCTACTTTGGCGCCCTGGCCAAGCGCTTGACCGTTGTTGACCGCACGCCGACGCAGTTCCAGGCCGGGGTCAACAGGGTGGCCTGGCTCCTGATTCGCTTCATGTTCATCATGTCGCCGCTCGTGCTCCTCATCAACGGCTTTACCAAGGGTGACTGGACGGAAGCCTTTCTCTTCGCCATGTCCATCGCCGTTGGCCTCACGCCGGAGATGTTGCCGATGATCGTCACCTCCACCCTGGCCAAGGGGGCGGTGGTGCTCTCAAGGCAGAAGGTGATCGTCAAGCGGCTTGATGCCATCCAGAACTTCGGCGCGATGGATGTGCTCTGCACCGACAAAACCGGCACCCTGACCCAGGACAAAATCTTCCTCGCCCGCCACACCGATGTCTGGGGCGAGGAGTCCGATGACGTACTGGAGACAGCCTATCTCAACAGCTACTACCAGACCGGTCTCAAAAACCTGCTCGACGTGGCGGTGCTCGAACACACCGAGGTGCGCAAAGAGCTCAACCCTTCCGCCAACTACCGCAAGGTGGACGAAATTCCCTTCGATTTCCAGCGTCGGCGCATGTCGGTGGTGGTGGCGCGGCACGAAAAGCACCACCTGCTCATTTGCAAGGGGGCGGTCGAGGAGATCCTCGCCACCTGCACACACGTCCGCCACGGCGACAAGGACGAGCCGCTCACGCCAAAACTGCTCGACCGGGTTCGCGCCGTCACCGCCGACCTCAACACCGATGGCATGCGCGTGGTTGCCGTCGCCTCGAAGGAACTGCCCCCAGCGAAGGAGTCCTACGGGATCGGCGATGAAGCCGACCTTACCCTGATCGGCTACGTCGCCTTCCTCGACCCACCCAAGGAGTCCACCCGACCGGCGCTGGAGGCACTCGCCGCCTATGGCATCAAGGTCAAGGTGCTCACGGGTGATAACGAATTGGTGACCAATAAGATCTGCCACGAGGTCGGCCTGGAGGTGGGAACCGTCCTGCGCGGCGCCGACATCGAACACATGGACGACAAAACCCTCGCCAGCGCCGTCGAAAGCCACAACATTTTTGCCAAGCTGACCCCGGCGCACAAGGATCGCATCGTCCGCCAACTCAAGCGCAACGGCCATGTGGTCGGCTTCATGGGCGATGGGATCAACGATGCGCCCGCCCTGCGTTCGGCCGACATCGGCATCTCGGTCGATACCGCGGTCGACATCGCCAAGGAGGCTGCGGACATCATCCTGCTCGAAAAAAGCCTGCTGGTGCTCAAGGAGGGGGTGATCGAAGGGCGCAAAACCTTCGCCAACATGCTCAAATACATCAAGATGACCGCCAGCTCCAACTTCGGCAATGTCTTCTCGGTGCTGGTGGCGGGGGCTTTCATTCCGTTTCTGCCGATGCTGCCGATGCACCTGCTGGTGCAAAACCTCCTGTACGACTTCTCCCAAATCGCCATCCCCTTCGACAACGTTGACGCGGAGCTGGTCAAGGATCCCCAACGCTGGAACCCAGAGGACATTGGCCGCTTCATGATCTTCTTTGGGCCGGTCAGTTCGGTGTTCGATATCCTGACCTATGGCGTCATGTGGTTCATCTTCGGAGCCAATACCGCCGATCAACAGACATTGTTCCAATCGGGGTGGTTCATCGAGGGATTGATGACCCAGACCCTGGTGGTGCACATGATCCGCACGCGCCAGGTCCCTTTCATCCAGAGTCGTCCCGGAATGGGTCTGCTGATCGCAACCATCCTGATCATGGCCGTGGGCATTTCCATCCCCATGGGGCCTGTCGCCCACTATTTCAAGCTTCAGGCCCTGCCGTGGAACTATTTCCCGATTCTCGCCCTTTTGCTCGTGGGCTACATGGTTCTCACCCAAGCCATGAAGAGCTTCTACACCCGCCGTTTTGGTTGGCAATAACCTCTCTCGGCATCGCACGCGGGGGAAAGGCTGGGGTTGCTCGCCGCGCCAGAGGCAGTTGCCAGCGGGAGCCATGAAGAATGTTTGCGATGAACGCAAACATGGCTTGGTTGATCCACCTGTCCGGGATTGTGCCAAGGTGGCCCCACGCGCGGGTGAAAAATACCTACGACCTGCCGG